>CAZCEW010000140.1:0-5951 GCA_964497775.1 uncultured Rhodobacterales bacterium | reverse complement strand
CCGAACCGGTCGTAGAGATTGATCGTATCGGCGCTGATCCAGCCATAGATGATACCCAGACAAACGGGCACCCAGATCACGAACGCAATCAGCGTGGTCAGTTTAAACTTCGCGCGCATCACATTGCCTGCGGGCGCGGAAGCGGGTGTGCCGGGCACGACCTCGCCGCTTTCAGCCTGACTGGGCGCGCGGAAGGGCAGGATACAAAAGAGCGTGAGAAACCAGATGACGGCGTAGACGACGCCTGCGGAGGTGACGGCCATCAGGCTTGCTCCAGCTCGACCAGCGTGCCGGTGAAGTCTTTGGGGTGCAGGAACAGCACAGGCTTGCCGTGGGCGCCGATCTTGGGCTCGCCGTTGCCCAGTACGCGCGCGCCTGAGGCTTGCAGCTGGTCGCGAGCCGACAGGATGTCATCGACCTCGTAGCAGATATGGTGGATGCCGCCTGAGGGGTTCTTTTCGAGAAAGCCGTTGATCGGGCTATCTTCGCCCAAAGGATGCAGCAATTCGATCTTGGTGTTGGGCAGTTCGATAAACACCACCGTGACGCCGTGATCGGGCTCGGGTTGCGGATCACCGACTTTGGCGCCCAGCGTGGCGCGGTATTGATTTGCCGCGGCCTCTAGATCAGGCACGGCAATGGCTACGTGGTTAAGGCGACCGATCATGTGAGAACTCCCGTCATATAAAGCAGTTTTCTTATGCAAATTGAGGCCGCGCGGTGCAAGCGCGATGAGGTCGCAGGGAATGTTGCGCGGTCTTCACCTTTCATTAGCACTCCTCGCTGCATTTTCAGGGCTGAACGCGACTCACGTCTTGAATGAAGGACTGCCCCAATGCCCGAAGAACTTGCACCGATTACTCTGATGCATCAGGCAACTGCGCTGCGCCCGCTTTTGGGGCTGACTGTGCTGGTGGTGGAAGATAGCCGCTTTGCCTCTGAGGCGGTGCGGCTTCTTTGCATCCGCTCTGGCGCGCGGATCAGACGCGCTGACAGCCTGTCTGCGGCAAGCCGGCATTTGCAAGTCTACCGCCCCGCTGTGGCAATCATTGATCTGGGGCTGCCTGACGGGTCCGGTGTTGATCTGATCGGCGATCTGGCGCGGTTGGATGATGATATCCGTCCGATCATTCTGGCCACCAGTGGCGCAGATGGTGAAGGGCTGGCCGATGCCGCCCTAGCTGCGGGCGCGGATGATTTCTTGCTCAAGCCGATTGCGTCCGTGTCGCAGTTTCAGCAAGCGGTGCTGAAATATCTGCCCGAGGATCGCAGACCGTCAGGGCCGCGATTGCTCAGCGATGAGGTCGTGCAGCCTGATCCGCTGGCCTTGTCGGAGGATCTATCCCATCTCGACGAGCTTTTGAAAACTGGCGACGAAGTGCTGCCTTATGTGGCGCCATTCTTGCAAGGTTTGGCGCGATTGGCCGGTGACAGCCAGCTTAAGGCAGTGTCAGATCAGCTGAGTGCGGCGTCCGATCAAGGCTCCGGCGTGTCAGATGCGATTGCCGCCACGCGCGGTGTGATTGCGGATCGCCTGAGCGTGGGTCACGTCGTCTAGCCAAGCGGGTCGCGCGCCACGAGAACCCCTGCGCTCAGGTCTGACAGGCATTGTTTCTGGCGGCGGTTTTCGTCAAAATTGCTCGGGTCGAGCCAAGTCTCAAACGCCTCTTTCAGCGCAGGCCATTCGCTGTCGATACACGCAAACCACGCCGTATCGCGGTTGCGGCCCTTATAGACGGTCGCTTGCCGGAACACGCCTTCATAGCTGAAGCCCAACCTTTGCGCCGCGCGCCGTGAGGCCATATTCAGCGCATCACATTTCCACTCATAGCGCCGATACCCCATCTCGAACGCCCATTTCATCATCAGATACATCGCCTCTGTCGTGGCTGGTGTTCTCTGAAGTTCCAGGGCGAATGTAATCCAACCCACCTCGATCGAGCCTGCCTCGGGCGTGATGCGCAGATAGCTTGCGACCCCGCCGCAGCGCCCGGTTTGTGTGTCACGCAATGTGTAGAAGGCCGGATCGTCCTTGTCTGCGATGCTTTCGATCCAATCGCGGTAGGCCGCGCTGTCTGGATAGGGGCCATTGGGCATGTAATCCCAAACGCCCGGGTCGGCTGCGAAGGCGCGGTGCAAATCCTCCGCATGTGAGGTATTTAGCGCCTCGAGCGTGACATAGCGCCCAGACAAGGTTTCTAGAGCGCCATCCCCCTTTGGATGGGGCGGCGGCGTCCATGCGGGCAGTTTGTCACCAAAACGCTTAATATCAGCCATTGTTTCTTGATCCGTATCTAATGGTCATAGTCCTGACGCGATCTCATCATTTGAGGGCAGTTTGCGGCAGTATCAGGCGTGAAAACACCCTAAAAGCTGCCTCTTTTGGGCCTATTGCCGCCCCTTTTACCTGTCATACCAGTGTCATACCCAAAGCCGCAGGGGCAGCGGCAAACAGATAAAAGAGCGGAGAAAATAAGATGACACATATGATCAAAGACTTCATCAAAGACGAAGACGGTGTGGCACTGGTAGACATGACAATGCTGATGGCAGCCCTTGTTGGTTTGGCCATGGCGATCTCGGCTCAAGTCTCCTCGGGCATGTCCGATCTGACAGGTGAGCTGGAAGAGGTCATCGTCGCGCAAGACGCAGACGCCGCCTGGTAAACCCAGACGAATTTAAGATTTCAGTATCCCCGGATCGCGCCCCAAGGCCAATCCGGGGAATACGACACTCTCAAGCCGTGCCTTCTCGATCCCGAAGAGGCCCGCCATGAGCCAAGCCGGATAGGCGCGCACGTCGCCTGTGGGCATCAGATCGCGGCCTTGATAAAGCGCCGCCTCGCTGAGGCCCGGCCAGTCGCCATAGACTTTCCCACCATTGATCGCGCCACCCGCCATCACCATTGCGCCGCCCGTGCCGTGATCTGTGCCTTGCGTGCCATTCTCGCGCGCGGTGCGGCCAAATTCGGTGACAGCCACGACGGCTGTGCGGTCCCAAATCGGGCCAAGATCAGATTTCAAAGTCAGAATGGCCGCTTGCAACTGACCAAGCGCGCGCCCTAGCCCACGCGCTTGACCGCGATGCGTGTCCCAGCCTGAGAGCGAAAACGCCGCGATCCGCGCGCTTTCGCTGAGCCTGTTGGCGGCGAATTTCGCCAAAGTCTCCGCATGCCCCGCCTGCGCATGAGATTTCAACTGCTCGCGCATCTCGGCGCGGCTGAGCCCGAAACTGTCATCACCGATCACGCCCAAAGATTGTGCGATTTCAATAGCCTCCAGGCTTGTGTCGCGGAACAGCTCATCCTCGTGATAGATATTTTCCAGCAGCAATCGCGCTTGTGGCGACATATCCAAGCGCCCGTCAGGCGACCAAGAACTGACCGGCGCTTTGCCCGACATGATCAACATATCATCGCGGCCCACGGCGAAGGCGGTCTCTGACCCGGCGCCCGGCATGGATTGCAGAAGGCGGTTCAGCCAGCCGCCGCGCCGCGCATCAGCACCGACATCCATTCCCGTGCCGGCCTCGAGCAAATCTTGGCCGTCAAAATGGCTGCGCTTGTCGCGGTAGGGCGTTGACACGGCCTGCGCGAAGCCCAGATCACCGGCCTCCCAAAGTGGGCGTAAATCGCCCAGCGCAGGGTTCAACCCGTAAAACCCGTCCAGATCCGCGTCGCGCGCGTCGCCCAAAATCCGAGGGCGGTATTTGGCCAAAAGCGGATCGCCAAAGGGGCGCACCACGTCGAGCCCATCCATCGCGCCGCGCAAAATGATCACTACAAGACGGTTGTCACCGGGGGCTTGCGCCAATGTCACCGGCGTCATCAGCGGGCTTGCCGCGAGCGAGCAGCCCAGCGCGCCGGACTTCAAAAGGAAGGATCGTCGATCTAGCATATCTCTCTCCCTAACGGCGCTGAAACGCGGGCGAGGCGAGGATCAGGCCCACCCCTTCGCGCCGCGTCTCGGCGGCTTTGGCGGCAAATTGCACGCGCTCATCTGCGATGTCGCCCAAGGCAGTTTGCACGAAGTCCCGCGGGTCGGGCAGACTTTTGTAAAACGCCGAAGGTGCGGCCAAAGCCCATTGCACGCGGGCCGCCAATCCTTGCGGCGTGATCCAATCTTGCGCCTCTTCCTCCCACCCATCTGGCCCGTCAGGCCGCAGCCAAGTCTGGCCCATCGCGGCCATCGGGCCACCGAGATAGGCTTGCAATTGCCTGCGGTTGAACCCTTCAAACACGCGCGACGGCACGGCCAAGGCGCGCAAGGAAGAGGCTATAAAATCAATGGGTTGCTTTATTTTTTCGCCAAAACTGCTCCATGTGGCGGGGTGGTTTAGCATGGTGGCATAGACCGCATTCAACTCGCCTTTGGTGTCGAGATATGTCGCCTCCATCGCCGCGATCAGGCTGGCATCGGGCGCATCAGATGTGAAATGCACCGCCAGTTTTCGCGCGAGATGGCGCGCTGTGGAGGGATGACTGGCGAGGTCTTCGATCACCTGTTCGATGTCGCCCAGATCGGGTGTGTCATTGCCGTAAGATTTGCCCAAAACCTGCTCGGCGCCCGGCTCTGCAATCTTAGGGCGGAAGACGAAATCATATTGTTTGTTGATGCTTAGCCCGGTCAAAAGCTCGGCCAATTGGCGGACGTCTTTCTGGCTATATCCGCCATCGACGCCCAGCGTGTGTAGCTCCAGCAATTCGCGCGCGAAGTTTTCATTTATGCCGCGCTTGCCGCCCTTTGAGCCCGCAGAGTTCGGCCCGACGGAGATGTTTTGATCCAAATAGGCCAGCATCATCGGATGCATGACCACCGCGCGCAGCATATCGGCGAAACGGCCGTTGAGACGCGGACGGATTGCTTCTTCGACGAAATGCGGCACGGCAAAGCGGGTCTCGTTGGTGCGGCCTTCGACGGTGAAATGATCACCCCAAAACCGCGCGAGACGCTCGCGAAACGGCGCCTCAGACTGGATGGAGCGGTTCAGAAGTTGCCGGAAATCAGCCAAAAGCGCGCGGTTATGCGCGCCGCGTGCGCGCCGGAAAGCGCGTTGCAAGTCTTTGGCGGCGTCTGTGTCGCGGCCTTTGCGGTAGGCCACGCGCAAGTCGCGGAGTTTTTGATATGATGGCGATAATTGCGAGAATGTTCTGATCGGGAAATCTTGCGCAATTTGATCGGTGTCGAGACTGGCCAACAGATCATCCGCGCGCGCCAAAGGTGCGATATCAGGCGAAAGCCCCTCGCCAAAGCGGATCGCGGCTTTTGTCGGATCAAATCTCAAAGCGGCCTCCCGTGTTCGCAAGTCTTGGGACTTACACGAAGGCTAGCCGATATTCCGTCGAAGCAAAACAATAGGCGCGCGGCGAGACCCTAGTCTTGCGGGATGACGCGCAGGCCGAGCTCCATCAACTGGTCCGAGGTCGGATCGTTTGGAGCGTCCATCATCAGGTCTTCGGCGCGTTGGTTCATCGGGAAGAGGATCACTTCGCGAATGTTCGCCTCATCGGCCAAAAGCATCACGATCCGGTCGATACCAGCCGCACAGCCACCATGAGGCGGCGCGCCGTATTTGAACGCGTTAACCATGCCGCCGAAGCGCTTTTCGACCTCGTCCTTGCCGTAGCCCGCGATTTCAAAGGCTTTGAACATGATCTCGGGGCGATGGTTTCGGATCGCGCCCGAGACCAGTTCATAGCCGTTACACGCCAGATCATATTGATAGCCCAAGACCTTCAAAGGATCGCCGCCCAACGCCTCCATTCCGCCTTGCGGCATGGAAAACGGGTTATGTTCAAAGTCGATCTTGCCGCTTTCCTCGTCGCGCTCGTAGATCGGGAAATCGACGACCCAAGCGAAGGCGAAGCGGTTCTCATCGGTGAGTTTCAGCGCGTGGCCGATCTCGTTACGCGCGCGGCCTGCGACGGCTTCAAAGGTTTTGGGTTTGCCGCC
>CAZCEW010000139.1:0-6012 GCA_964497775.1 uncultured Rhodobacterales bacterium | reverse complement strand
TGGACCCCGCAAGCGGGCCGTAACCGACTGTTTTCTATGATAGAAGCGCGGCCTGATTGGGTGCTGTCACGGCAACGCGCTTGGGGCGTGCCTCTGACGTGCTTTACCAAGAAGGGGGCGGCTTATGATGACCCTGATTACCTGCTGCGCAACGAGGAGGTAAACGCCCGTATCTTGGAAGCATTCGAGGTCGAGGGCGCGGATGCGTGGTACAAAGAGGGCGCCAAGGCTCGCTTCTTGGATGGCATCGTGAACGCAGATGATTACGAGCAAGTCACAGATATTCTTGATGTTTGGTTCGATAGCGGCTCAACCCATGCGTTCACTCTGCGCGACCGCGAGGACGGGTCAGAGGACGGATTGGCCGATCTTTATCTCGAAGGCACCGACCAGCATCGCGGGTGGTTTCACTCCTCGATGCTGCAATCATGTGGCACGCAAGGCCGCGCGCCGTATCGCGGTGTGCTGACGCATGGGTTCACGCTTGATGAGAAGGGCATGAAGATGTCCAAATCCATCGGCAATACGATCGTGCCAGAGAAGGTCATCGAGCAGTATGGGGCTGATATTCTTCGACTTTGGGTGGCGCAGTCTGACTATACGGTCGATCTGCGGATCGGCCCGGAAATCTTGAAAAACGTGGCCGATAGCTATCGGCGGTTGCGCAATACGATGCGTTATATGCTGGGCTCGCTGAGCGATTTCAGTGACGAGATGCGGGTAGAGCCCGCTGACATGCCGGAGTTGGAGCAATGGGTTTTACACCGTTTGGCCGAGCTCGATGAAACGGTCAATAACGGCTACAAAGCCTATGATTTTCAAGGCGTTTTCCAAGCGGTCTTCACTTTTGCCACCGTCGATCTGAGCGCGTTCTACTTTGATATCCGCAAAGATGCGCTTTATTGCGATGGCGATTCCGCGCGGCGTAAGGCGGCTTTGACGGTGCTTGATATCTTGTATCACCGTCTGACGACGTGGCTGGCGCCGATCTTGGTGTTCACCATGGAAGAGGTCTGGTTGGAGCGGCATTCGGACGAAAAAGCATCTGTGCATTTGCAGGACTTCCCGGACACACCGCAGGCGTGGCGCAACGAGAAATTGGCCGAGAAATGGGCGGTTATCCGTCAGGTGCGGCGCGTTGTGACGGGTGCTCTAGAGGTGCAACGTACCGAGAAAGTCATCGGATCGTCGCTTGAAGCAGCACCTGTGGTCTATGTCAGTGACGCTGTTTCAAAGGTGTTGGAGACGGTAGAGTTTGAAGATTTATGCATCACCTCCGGCATCACAGTGTCAACCGACGCGGCCCCCAAAGATGCGTTCCAATTGGCCGATATAGCCGATATTTCTGCCGTTTTCGTCAAAGCCCAAGGCGAGAAATGCGCGCGCTGCTGGAAGATTCTGCCCGATGTCGGCTCGCATAAGAACGCGGGCGTCTGCGCCAGATGCAATGACGCCGTTGGATAGAAAAGCCTGTTATAACAGCCCTCTAGGCCCGCTCACGATCACAGAGCGGGAGGGGGCTGTTGTGGCGCTTGATTGGGGTGAGGGTGTGGATCAGCCGCATTCCGAGATGATGAAGCGTCTCTTTGAGGAACTGGATGCCTACTTCATGGGTAGTCTGGAGACCTTTGCCACTCCGGTTCTGTACGAAGGCTCTGCGTTTCAAAAGAAGGCGCTAGAGGCGATGAGCGCCATTCCATATGGCGAAACCCGGACTTATGGCGATCTGGCGCATGACACGGGAATGTCGGCGCAAGCCTATGGTCAGGCCTGCGGCGCGAACCGAATTCCGATCCTGATCCCATGTCACCGCGTATTGGGGGCCGACGGGCTGGGCGGGTATTCAGGGCATGGCGGGATCGAGACGAAAGTGGCTTTGCTGAAACTTGAAGGCGCGGCGTCGCTGTTGATTTGAACCGAGGGCCAAGGAGCCGTTTGCGCGCATGAGCCTGTTAGTATTCCTGTCTGTTCTTGGTGCCGCGCTGCTTCACGCGACGTGGAATGCGCTGGTCAAAACCGGGGCCAACAAGCTGACGGCGATTGCGATCCTGACGCTGGTGCAGGGCGGCTTTGGGCTGGCGATTGCAGTGACCCGTGATTTGCCAGAAGCGCATGTCTGGGGATGGCTTTTGGCCTCTGGCCTGTTTCATTCCGGCTATAAACTGTTTTTGGGCTACGCCTATGAGCATGGTGATCTGAGCCGCGTCTATCCGATTGCGCGGGGAGCAGCGCCGATGCTGGTGCTGATTGTCAGCTTCGCACTGCTGTCCGATCCGATCGAGACGATGGAATATGCGGGCGTCATTGTTCTGGGGCTTGGCATTTTGATGATGGCGCGCGGGGCGTTTGCCAATGCAGAGAATGTGCGGCTGGTCCCGCTGGCCTTGGGCTCTGCGGTGATGACGGCGGGGTATTCGCTGGTCGACGGATTGGGCGCGCGGGCGGCGGGCGATGCCGTGACCTACGTGGCTTGGCTGTTCGTGATGGATGCGGTGCTGTTTACGCCCGTGTGCGTCGCGTTGAACGGCTGGGGCGTCTTGCGCGCAGATGCCAAGACATGGGGGCTGAATTCTATCGCTGCGGCGGCGTCATATGGGGCCTACGCGATTGCGGTTTGGGCGATGACTGTGGCGCCGATTGCGCTGGTCGCGGCTTTGCGCGAGACGTCGATCTTGTTTGCGGTTCTGCTCGGCTGGCTTGTCTTTGGCGACAAGATGGACCGCACGAAAATCATCGCCGCAGGACTTATCGTCGGCGGCGTGGCTTTGACGCGGCTTTAGCCGTTTTTGCCGTATAGGATCTGCTGCGCGACGCCTGCCAAAGTCAGGTAGATCGAGGTGACGATCAGGCCCCAATGCGCCCAGCTTTGTGCGTCGAAATCGACCCAAGCAGCCCAGCCCGCAAAGAAGGTCCAAGCCAGAGCCATAGGCAGCGTGACGACGCGCCAGCGCTCGGTGCGCACGGGGTGGACGAATTTCAAAGGCACAAACATCGCGATGGCCAACACGGAAACAAGCGCGAGAATGACCCAGAAATTGGGCGTCAGCGCGAAGACGACAATCGCCACCATGTTCCAGCATCCCGGAAATCCTGAAAACGAATTGTCTTTCGTTTTCATGCGGTTGTCGGCGAAATATAATGCGGATGCGAAGGTGATCACGATAATCACGAACCACCCGGTCCAGCCCTCAAACAGCCCTGATTTGAACAGCGCGAAAGCGGGGATGAACACGTAAGTCAAATAGTCGATGATTAGATCGAGAAGCACTCCGTCGAACTCTTTGGCATGGGTTTTGACGTCGAATTTACGCGCCAAAGGGCCGTCTATACCGTCCACGCCGAAAGCCACAACCAGCCATAGAAACATCAGCGCCCATTTGCCATCGACCGCAGCCAACATGGCAAGCATGGCGAAAACGGCACCTGTGGCAGTCAGAAGATGGACGGAGAGAGCAAGCAGTCGTGGGGTCATGGGGTGTGTCATGGCCCATTCGCGCGGGGGATGCAAAAGAAAACCCCGCCGCGCGATTGCACGACGGGGTCTCGATGTCTTTGAGCTGTGGCTTAGTTGGAGATGCGAACCTCTTCAACCGGGTAGCCCAGGTCGCCTTGCTCGGCGAAACCTTCATGGCAGTTATGGCAAAAGCTCTGCTTGATTTTCATAGGTTTGCCATTGGGTTGCACGGCGGAGTAAATCCAATCATTGGCCTCCGGGGCAGCCCCTGCATCGCCTTTCGTCATGATGAAGAGCGGGCCTACCACGGCTTTTTCTTTCTTGACGTTGATCTTGATCGATTCCTTGGCCAGCACCGATCCGGCGGGCATCACGACGCCTTCTTCCTCAAACTTCAGATATTGCTCGGCGGCGATGTCATTGGCGAAGGTGTTCAACAGGCGGTTGCCATGCGGGCCTGCGACGGCCGGGCGGGTCGCGGTTGGGGTCCAGTTGCGATAGGCGGCTGCGACCTCATTGTCGCCTTTTGTGTAGCCTTCGAGCATTTTGGCGCTGATGCATGCATAGATCTCGTTGATCTGCGCGGCTTCCAGATCGAACGCGTCTTCGACGGAGGTTTTGCACTCTTCGGCGAGTGCGGTAGTGGCGAAAAGTGAGGCAGCCGTGAGCGTCACGAGGTTAAGGCGAATGGTCATAGTGTAGGGTCCTTCCCGGAGATTAAGTCCCGCTCGTGATGGCACAGGCTGCGACAAAATGGACCATACAAGTTCTCACAATGGTGTGAGGCTTCAAGCGCAGTCCGAAAAGTGGGAACCGGCTTTCGGAATGAATTGCGCGATATGGTAGAGCTTTAGCCCTGACCCCTTGGATGGGCCTTTTCGTAGATCTCCATCAGGCGGGCGGTGTCGACGGCCGTGTAGGCTTGGGTTGTCGACAGCGAGGCGTGGCCCAGAAGTTCCTGAATAGCGCGCAGATCGCCGCCTGCCTCTAGAAGATGCGTCGCAAAGGAATGCCGCATCGCATGCGGCGTGGCGGTGGCGGGCAGGCCGAGCTGTAGCCGGGCGTTCTCCATGGCTTTGGCGATCATGCGCGGACCCAGCGGACCGCCACGCGTACCGCGGAATAGGGCCTCGTCAGGGGCGAGCTCGAAAGGCGCAAGTCTGGCGTAGCGGGCAACTGCGTCGCGAGCGGCTTGGATAACGGGGACGACCCGCTCCTTGCCGCCTTTGCCGGTGATGCGCAAAACGTCGGGCAAGGGCGTGTCACTTGCTTTGAGCGAAAGCGCTTCCGAGATGCGCAACCCGCAGCCGTAAAGAAGCGTGAGCACGGCGGCGTCGCGCGCGGCGATCCAGTCTTTGGCGGGCGTGGCCTCGACCGTGTCGATCATCGCGCGGGCTGCATCTTCAGCCAAAGGGCGGGGCAGTTTCTTTTGGAATTTCGGGCTGCGCGTGGCGAGGATGGCGGTGGGCTCGAACCCGTCACGCTCTGCAAACCAGCGGTAGAAGCTTTTGACCGCCGACAGCTCACGCGCCAGCGATCTGGCAGCCACGCCGCGTTTGCGCTCTGAGGCCATCCAAGCGCGCATGTCGGATGTGGTGATCGATTTCAACGGCCCAAGGCCAGAGGCTGCGCCGTGATGATGCGTGATGAAATTGAGGAAGGAGAGCACATCGTGGCGATAGGCCTCGATGGTGTTTTCGGCCACGCCGTCCAAGGCTTTGAGATGGGTCAGCCAGCCTTCCAATGCGTCACGCGCGGCGGGCGAGATCATCGCTTTACGCCAGCCAGCGCCTGATGGCGCGCTCAAAGGCAGAGCAGAAGAAGTTCAGCAAATCAGTGCCTTGCGCGGGGCGGAATTGATGCGGATCTTCTGATCCGAGCACCAAAAGGCCGGGCAGGCGGCCTTCGCCGAGATCGATTTTCAGCAAGGCCTCAGATTGGATGTAGTCAGCATTGTCGCCATAGACATCTTCCGATGCAGGCGAGACTTGACGCAAAGTGACCGGGCGCACGGTGATGTTTCGCCCTGCGGTGATGTAGTAGTCAACAACGCCGGGTTCGACCACCGAGAGCACATCTTCAAAGCCGATCGAGGCGTTTTCCCAATCCTTGCTCTCCAATATTAACCGCGCACGGCTGACGCGCAGCGCTTCGACCAGATCGGTCGACAGCATGCGCAGGAAGCCTGGGAAATCGGTGGGTTCGAGGATTTTCAGCACAGCATTGTTGATCATGTTCGCGCCAGCAAGATTTTCGTAGGCGGCAGCGATGACTGAGCGATGCGTGTCCTCAAGACGGTCGAGACGGGCCTCGAGACGTTCCATCGCGATGCCGCGCAAGTCGACAATATTGCCGCCAAAGCTGCGCTCGTTCGCGTCGATCAGAGCGCGCATAAGGTCTTGATCTTCCAAGATAACTTCTGGGTCAGAAAGAATCTTATTGCGCAACGCATCTAGCGTTTGTGCCTGCTCGCTCATCGGATTGCCCTTGTTGTTTTGCGCAGTATAGCCAAGCCGGATCGGGATTTCTACGGGCGCGTGTGGGCTGAAGGCGAAAAA
>CAZCEW010000138.1:0-6096 GCA_964497775.1 uncultured Rhodobacterales bacterium | reverse complement strand
GCCAAACCAGCCGCGTCAGAGCCGGAATGTGCCAGCATATGCGCCAATCTCGGATGCACAGGCATCGCGGCCAAAGCCCGCCCGTGATCGGTAATGCGATCTGACGCATCCAGCGCCCCCAATTGCCGCAACAGATCTTGCGCCTCCGTATATGCGCCCTCAGGCGGCGGGCTCAAAAACGCCAAATCCTCAGGCGCCGCCCCCCAAGCGGCCAATTCCAAGACCAGCGCAGAAAGGTCCGCGGCCTCAATCTCTGCCGGAGGAAAGCCGGGCAGCGCCCCTTCCTCGGCCCGCGTCCACATCCGGTAACACACGCCTTCGGCCACACGCCCCGCACGGCCGCGCCGCTGATCGGCCTCCGCGCGCGAGACTTTCTCGGTCACCAGCCGCGACATGCCCGAGCCCGGATCAAACCGCGCCCGCCGCGCGCGCCCTGCATCCACCACGACCCGCACGTCCTCAATGGTCAGCGAAGTCTCGGCAATGGATGTGGCCAACACCAGCTTGCGACCGTCATTCAAAGGCCGCACCGCTGCGCGTTGTTCACGAAAGGGCAGGGCGCCAAAGAGCGGCTGCACCACCACGCCCTCGGGCACAGACAAGCTTGAGGCCACCGCACGGATTTCGCCTTCTCCGGGCAAAAACACCAACACGCCGCCCTCCGTCTCGTCCAAGGCGCGCTCGATCAATCCGCAGACTTGCGTGATAAATTGCCGCCGCCGCTCAAACACCCGCGCGGCAGGTTTGATAGGCCGCTCCAACCAGCGCGTCTCAACCTTAAAGGCACGCCCGTCCGAGGTCACAACCGGCGCACCGCCCAAAAGTGCAGCCACCGGCCCCGCATCCAGTGTCGCAGACATCACCACCACTTTCAGGTCTTCACGCAACGCCGCGCGCGCTTCCCAAACCAGCGCGAGCCCCAAATCGCCATTAAGCGAGCGCTCGTGAAATTCATCAAAGATCACTGCGCCTACACCGGGCAGCGATGGATCGCTCTGGATCATCCGGGTCAATATGCCCTCGGTGACGACCTCAATGCGCGTGGTTTTCGATGTTTTTGCTTCTCCGCGCATCCGGTAGCCGACTGTCTCGCCTACATCTTCACCCAAGCTTTCCGCCATCCGCTCTGCCGCCGCGCGCGCCGCCAATCGGCGCGGCTCCAGCATCAACACGCGGCCCTCAAATGCACCTGCCGCCAACATCTCCAACGGCACCCGCGTCGTCTTGCCAGCGCCGGGAGGGGCTTGCAAAACGCATACGCCACCCTTGGCCAAAGCGGCCAAAAGCGGAGCGATCACATCCTCAATAGGCAGTCCCGAGCGCGGCAATTCCATGCCCCGCTCTCTAACGGCTTACGCGCCTCGCGTCACTTCCGTTTCATCACTGCATTGCCGTAAAGCGTCTGCGTGACGACTTTTTCAACCCGGTAGCGCCCATCGGACGTTTTGGCGTAATACATATTGAACGGAAAGCGCGATTTTTCGGCCATATCGGCCTTGGAAAACCCCTTAAGGCGGCGATATTCGCCATCGCACAGGATCATGTCGCCATCGGCGCGCGGATTGCGCAGCCGCACCTGAGAACGCCGCTTGCCATCAAACATAGCCACATCCAGCTTGCAGACTTGCGCCTCATCCACATCTCGAAACGCGGCATAAATCGCCGTGAGCGGATCTACCGTGCCGCCTTGGCTGGCAGGGCTCAGATCGCCCGTCCCTCCGGCCACCACAGTCGGAACGCCGCCCTTATAAGTCATCTTAGAGCTCGACTTGCGCTTGCCCGTATCCGCACTTTCCTCATAGCTCGTTGGTCGAAACCCCGATTTGCCAAGCGATCCTTTGGATTTCGCCACAAATTTCACTTTCGCCACCAAACTGAGCAACCCGCCGCTTTTCAACACACCCGAGGCTGAATAATTCGACCCGCTCTCCGAGCCCTTCACCGTCAACGTGCCCGCAGAAATCCCGCGAATAGCCACCGAGAACACCGCATTGGTCTTGCCCTCAGCCACAGCTCCAAACGGCACCAACGCGGCGATCACGGCTAAAACCTTGCCAAATTTCATCATTACTCTGCCTCTTTGCAATTTGCCTCGTGCCTGTCACATATTGGGCCGGACGTCGCGCGATTACAGCCCCGCGCATTGATTAAAACAAGCGAAAGACCGCCACGCTTTGAAACATATTGAAGAACTAGCCCATCAGGTCCTCGCAGGGGAACGTCGCGCATTGGCCCGTGCGATCACACTTGTCGAAAGCGCGCGCACGGATCACCGCAATGAGGCTTTAGCCTTGCTAGACAGGCTCAAGACGACACCTCGCGAGGCCTTGCGCATAGGTCTCTCAGGCACGCCCGGCGTCGGTAAATCCACCTTTATCGAAGCTTTTGGCACGATGCTCACGTCTCAAGGCCTGCGCGTGGCGGTGCTGGCTGTCGATCCCTCCTCGACCCGCTCAGGCGGATCAATTCTAGGTGATAAGACCCGGATGGAGCGTCTTTCGCGCGATAAACTGGCCTTCATCCGCCCCAGCCCGTCGCAAACGCAACTGGGCGGCGTGGCGCGCCGCACCCGCGAGGCAGTGGCGCTCTGCGAGGCGGCGGGGTTCGACATCATCTTGATCGAAACCGTAGGCGTCGGCCAATCGGAGACCATGGTGGCTGAGATGTGCGATATCTTCACGCTTCTGCTGGCGCCCGCTGGCGGGGACGAGCTGCAAGGCGTCAAACGCGGCATCATGGAAATCGCCGATCTGATCGTGATCAACAAAGCCGATGGCGACCTCAAAGCCGCAGCCACCCGCACGCAAGCCGACTATACCGGCGCGCTCAGGCTTCTGCGCCCGCGGGCAGGCGATCCAGAGGGCTTTCCCAAAGCCATGTCCGTCTCCGCGCTCCACGAAGAGGGCCTGATCCAGGTTTGGTCCGATATGCAAACGCTCACGGATTTTCGCAAATCACATGGCCATTGGGAAACCCGCCGCGCAGCCCAAGCCGTCCACTGGTTCGATGAGGCACTGCGCGCAGGCCTGCTGGCGCAGCTACAAACAGAGCCTCAAATCCGCGCCCTGCGCGACACGCTCGCGCGCCAAGTCCAAACCGGCTCTGTATCGCCCGATCATGCCGCCAAGACCCTGCTCGAACAGATCAACCCGGCCTAAGTTTCATCCTGGCTTCTAAACCTCGGGGAGGCTCGCGGCACGCGAGACGGGGCAGAGCCCCAATTTCACCGCCATTTCCCTCACTCAAGCCTTGACGCCCCAAGAATCTCCGCCTAAACGCTGTCAACCAACTCAAAGCATCGCCTGCGCGGTGCTTTCACGCATTTTAAGACACGAAGGAAAGCACATGTCGCGCGTTTGTGAATTTACGGCAAAAGGCCCAATGTCTGGCAACAATGTCAGCCACGCCAATAACCGCACGCGGCGTCGTTTCTTGCCCAATCTCAACGATGTCAGCCTGACATCGGACGCGCTGGGTCGCACCTTCAAATTCCGCATCTCGGCCGCAGCGCTTCGCACAGTCGATCATCGCGGCGGTCTCGACGGCTTCATGGCCAAATCAAAAGACGCTGAATTGTCCTCCAAAGCGCTGAAGGTCAAAAAAGACATCGCCAAAGCGCTGGCTGAAGCCTAAGCGACAGCAACTTTAGGCCAAAGTTTCAAACGGCTCCTGCTCCACCCGGGCAGGGGCCGTTTTTCTTTGTTCTGTCGCACCCTCACGCCAATTTGCTGGACCTGCGGCCCCATGGCCCTTGGCTCTGCCCCGTCCTCACGCTAGATCATGCGTCATGGCTTTGCTGCGCCCCATATTGACCACGCTTCTGGTGATGGTGTTGACGTTTACCAGCGGTCCAATGGCGCGCGCGGCAAGCTTGTCGCAATCGGGCGAGTGGATGGTGATCTGCTCAAACGGGCAGGCGATTGCGCTACAAATCGGCCCCGACGGAGAGCCCGTAGCCCCCAACCCCTTTTGCCCTGATTGCGCACTGCATCTTACCGCAAGCCTGCCCGAAATTGACACAAAACCCCTATGGGACGAAACCCCGCGCAGCCTTGCTCTGAGCTTCGCGCCCACAATCCAAGCCTCACGCAGGCTCACACCAAACCATGCGCGCGATCCGCCTTTCGCAGTCTGAAGCCAATTTCCCAAATCCTCAGACACGTAAATCCGAAAGGCAGTCACATGCTGTTTAAAACCCTCACTCTCGCGGTCGCCTTGGCCTGCACATCTTCAGCCCATGCCGGCGATATGTCCGTAATGATCGACGACCCTTACGCCCGCGCCTCAGGCCCCGCCGCCAAAGCCGGCGCGGCTTTCATGGCGATCACCAACCATTCCGACCAACCCGACCGTCTGATCGCGGCCTCCAGCACTGCGGCCAAGCGGGTCGAGCTTCACACCCATCTCGAAGATGGCGACGGGGTGATGAAAATGCTCCATGTCGAGGAAGGCTTCACACTGGCCCCCGGGGAGACGCTGATGCTCAAGCGCGGCGGCAAGCATGTCATGCTGATGGGCCTCACCGGTCCGCTCAATCAAGGCGACACCATCACCGTCGATCTCACCTTCGAGAAGGCCGGCACACTCAGCGTGGAAATCCCCGTCGATCTGACGCGCAAGCCCGAAGAGGACGATAGCGGGCATGGCGATCACAGCGGGCATGGTGGGGCAAAGCACTCCGACAGCTAATCAAAACCTAGGCGCGGGCAATGATTTTGTCCGCGCGCTGGTCTCAAGAAAAGTTTTGCGCTCTACCAACTTGATTTTGTTGATTTACCAACCAAAATCACGTTAACGTCGCTTTGGCTGGGGAGCTATGAAGTGACGACACGAATTCTATTTGCCTGCTTGGGCAATATCTGCCGTTCGCCATTGGCGGTGGGTATTATGAAACAGCTGGCCGAAGACGCCGGCCTTTCGCTTGAAATTGACAGCGCCGGTGTCGGCAGCTGGCATAGCGGCAATCCGCCCGATCCGCGCGCCATCGTGGCCGCGCGCAGCCATGGCTACGAGATCTCGGACCAACGCGCGCGCGCCATCGGAAAGATGGATTTCCAGCAATTTGACCTGATCATCGCCATGGATAATTCCGTCCTGACCGAGATCGAACTGATCCGCCCGCATGGCGATGAAACGCCCGTCCGGCTGATAACTTCTTATCTGGGGCATGACGAGGATGTGGCCGATCCGTATTACACAGGCAAATTCGATCCCGCCATCGACCTTCTGGAACGCGCCATCTCGGCGCTGATCATTCAGCTCGACGCGGAACAATAGCTCCGCGCGGTCTCGTTGAAGCCTTTGTAGCGATCCCAAAACCGCTCATGCACGCGGCTGTCTGACTGACGGATCTCCTGCGCGCGGTGCGGGTCTTTGAAAAACGTCGCCGCCAGCTTTTGGTCGCCATCGCTCAGCGTTTGATCGGCCACCTGCTGGATGCAATTGCACAAGCTACGCGACGCCGCATCACGGTCCGCTTTCAGACAAGCCCGCTCAATCGGGCTGGCATTCGCCGTCCCAATCGCCACCAAAATCGCAAGCCCAAGTAAAATGCTGCGGATCATCAAAGCCCCATCGTTCATCTGGCCCCATGATGATCTGATCGGCGCACAAATTCAATCGCCCGTCCCATCACGTTTCGTCAATCTCACTCCTGCGAGACAACCGACGTGTAGGGCGGAGGCGTCTCGCGCGCGGCTTCCAAAAGCCGCGAGCGGCCGCCATCGGAATAGAGCACGAAATTCTGCGGCACGACCCAAGACACGGTCGCGTCCTCAGAATAGCCCGGAGCGCGCACAATCCCTGCGCCCGCATTGGGTCGGTAATTCATCGGCTGGCTAAAGCTGCCTGTCCCCGACGCGCCGTAATTTCCCGCAGCGACCGGCACAGCAGGCAAAGCGGCCAGAGACGCCGCGATAACAGTCAAACGTAACATGTGGAAAACCCCCAAGTTTTCAGATGTGAACACTGGGAAGAAAGCCTCTGCCTGTCACCGCGCGCCGTCAAGTTTCCGCCACATTCCCGCCGCAATGCACCCGTTTCCAGTGCTAAATCCCGCGATACCCCAAGGATTGTTTACGTTTCGTTAACGATTAG
>CAZCEW010000137.1:0-6250 GCA_964497775.1 uncultured Rhodobacterales bacterium | reverse complement strand
AGATGTGCTTTAAGATCACCTGACGTCAAAATGCCAGGTGATCTCATTTGTTCAGCCTCGGTTCAGTCCGCGCCGAGAATTTGGTAGAACCGAGTAAAGACCATGTCCTCATCCGCGCTATCAATGTGGCACTGCGCACAAGCACTGGTCGGGGCAGCAGCCGCTGTTTCAGCGTAGGGCGGCGCGTGGTGGCCAAAATTGAAGTAACCCCAGTTTTGACTATCCGCGAACCGGGTTGAGTCTTTCACCGAAATATCAATGCCATTGAAGGCACCGGGGAAATATCCACGACCTGAGACTTCAGAACGTGATCCATCGTCTTCTTGAGCTTCTTGAGTCAGTTGAAGCTCTTTCAACAGAATCGTGCCCTCGGGAAAGACTTTGGTTTTCTTATATTCGGCATATGCCGCCGGGTGCACATAGACGTTGTGGTACTCGGGGAAACCGGCTTCTCCACCGTTCAATGCGTTTGGTGTCAAAGGTGAGCCAAGATACACCCATTCACGGTAGCCTTCTGGTAGGATCAACTCTCCGTTCGCAGTCCATTTTGGTTTCCAGTCCGCTGTGTCCTGAGCAAATGCTGGCGTGGAGATTGGGCTAGCCGCAAAAACTGCGACCCCAAGAGCAAGGCCCAATGTAAGGCCAGATACTATTTTCATGGTTTTTTCCTTTCAAAAAATTATGTCTTTCCCACAGCGCAAAGGAATTGCAGTAGGATTCACTAACTGTACCCACCGAGGCCAAAAAATGTATGGCACAGGGTCCTACGTTTCTTGCAGGTCGTACAAACACACCCTTCTACGATTGGCAGCGTCACATTTTTGTCTAAAGTTGCGGTATGGCTGAATTACCTTCCAAACTGCTGGATCTGATGCGGGTCAAGGGTGCTGCCTACATTGGCAAGACCTTAGACCCGCCGTGGAACATGTTCATCGAAGAGCATCAAAGCATTGCGCGCTTCCATTTGGTCCTATCCGGCTCAACCTGGATCGAACTGCCGCAAACAGACCTTCGTGAACGTCTCCATGCCGGTGATTTTGTAATTATCCCAAATGGTTGTGAGCATTTTCTGAAAGACGATCCAGAGACATGTCGCGCCACTTTGCATAGTATCCCCGACGCTGAAGTGGGCCCAGTATTTGAGCAGCTAGATGAAAATCGTGATCGTACGAGCATTTTGTGTGGCTACTTTCAGATCGCCAGCACCGCGCCACCTGCGATAGTTTCGCAGCTGCCACCCGTGTTGATAGAACGAGGGCGCGAAGGGAGCCTGGATGACAAAATCAGATTGATCGTGCAGCTTATCGAACTTGAACTTTCGACAATGGTTGCGCCTGATCCAGCCGTGCTGAACAGACTTACAGAAGTCTTGTGCCTGCATGCTATCAAACACTGGATCGACCGTGAGGCTCTACCCAATGGAGGCCTTAATTTCCTTTCTGATCCTGGGCTTCTTAGGGTTCTTAACGAAATACATGAGAACCCAACCGCCGATTGGACTGTGGAAAGTCTTGCGCAAATCTGTGGCCAGTCTCGAACGGCATTCTCGACCTATTTCAAATCCGCTATTGGAATGACCCCGATCAACTATATCGTAAACTGGCGGATACAAATAGCGCGACAACTTCTCGAAGATAGCGATTTAGCGCTCGAAGAGATCGCACAAAGAGCTGGGTACACAGACGTGAACGCATTCAATCGGGCGTTCAAGCGCGTAATAGGATCGGCGCCGGGGATATTCAGACGGATATCGCGAAAATAGGGAGCGGTGTTATTCGTGTTTGATACTGAATGTTCGCACTGATTGCGGAGCCTAACGCAGCGGCTGCAATGGCTTAGGTGTATACGGCGTTAACCATATGTAGTTTCACAAACGGTTTCGCGTCACTCTCGAGCACATTCGCCCATTTACCAATGTTCATATTTGAGAGATCGATCTCATGATTTCAGCTTTTGTAATCATCAGAAAATCTCCCGAAACACCGCTGCGCGACAGGACACGCATGCCTGAGTAGATGGTCAGAACCACATCTGCGCGGGCCTCAATCCTAGCTACGGGCAAGTTCGGCATTGCTTCTGACAAGGATGCTGCAATGGCTCTACGCATCTTTTGATAGCCGCGCCGGACCATGGTCGCGGTGTCGGGGTCAAGCGATGCACGATCCGCTGCGGCATTGCACAGGAAGCACCCCCGTCGGTCCTTGTGATCGCGCACGGCAGTGATCGGAAACGATAGAAAGGCATCTATCCGCTCCAGCGGAGGCAGGTTGCAACCGCGCAGCACCAAAACGGCTGCATCCACGACCAGCTTTTCGTAATGTGCAAGCGCCTTGAGAAAGATCGACTGTTTGTTGCCAAACGCCGAATAGAGGCTCGCCTTGCCAAGGCCCGTTGCCGCCATGATATCGCTCAGGCCCGTCGCTTCGTACCCATGTTCCCAGAACAGCTGCATGATCTTTGACAGTGTTTCGTCCTGGTCGAATTCCCGTGGTCGCCCTGGTTTTTGCATCTGTAATATCCCTCACGCATGTGTGCAAATTCGATTGTTGACCGATTGGTCTTTAATCCGTAAGTCTGTGTTCAAGGCATCAGGCCTAAACACATTTACCTAGATTTGGACCGAACGGTCAATAAAAGAGAAAACAAATGAGCGATACAACTTACACAAACAACACCGCATCCACCGAGCTTGCGGGATTTGCAGACAGCGTTACCAACGCCGGTGTGCACGCGATCCGCTTTACCAGCGCAACTGTTTTGGGCTGGATCGGTGCGATGAAGTTCACCGCCTATGAAGCTGGCGCAATCGAAGGTCTGGTGGCCTCCAGCCCTCTGACCAATTGGCTCTATCAGGTGTTCAGCCTGCAAGGCGCGTCAAACCTGATCGGGGCGACAGAGATCATCACTGCCGTCTTACTGGTGTTGGGTGCCAAATTCCCCAAAGTGGCTTTGCTCGGCGCACTTGGTGCGGTTGCGACCTTCTTTGTGACCTCCAGCTTGCTCTTCACGGCACCGGTGACAGAACCCAGCCTCGGCGGCTTTCCAGCCCTGTCCGTGGTCCCCGGTCAGTTTTTGCTGAAAGACATCGTGTTGCTGGCCGCCGCTGTGTTCCTAACCGGGGATGCACTTAAGCGGATTGCGCGGAGCTAACGCGCCCACCATCCCCTGAACGCACGGCGTTCAGGGGCATACTCACACCATTAGGAAGGAAAATATCATGTCACATGATGTCACTCTCTACACCAAAGATTACTGCCCATTTTGTAAAGCCGCCAAAGCACTGTTGGCAAAAAAGGGGGTCGCTTTTATGAATATCGAAATTTCTGACAATGAAGAAGAGCGCGCGGAAATGATCCAGCGCTCAGATGGCCGCAGCACGGTGCCACAAATCTTTATCGGCGGGTTCCATGTTGGGGGATTTACTGACCTTCAGGCGTTAGACAAATCCGGCGGGCTGGATGCACTGTTGCGCCAACCAAGTGCTGCGTAACCAAGCAAAGAATGGGACGAAGACAATGACAAAGTACGACGTAGATGTCGCCATCTTGGGCGCAGGCACCGCAGGCATGGCCGCCTACCGCGAAGCCACAAAGCAGACCGACCGTGTGGCGCTGATTGATGGTGGCACTTTGGGCACGACCTGCGCGCGGGTGGGTTGCATGCCTTCCAAACTGTTGATTGCTGCGGCTGATGCCGCGCATGAGGCGCGTCACACCGAACGCTTTGGCGTACATACCTCGGATGTGCGTATTGATGGCAAGGCTGTCATGGCGCGGGTGCGCAATGAACGAGATCGCTTTGTCGGATTTGTGAATGAGGCGGTGGACAGCTTCGAAGACAGCCATCTGATCCGCCAGAACGCCCGCTTTGTGGATGACAACACGCTCGTGCTTGACGATGGCACACAGTTGACTGCGCGCACCGTGATTGTTGCCACCGGGTCGCGCCCTATCATCCCGCCGCCGTTCGAGGCGGCAGGGGACAGGCTGATCATCAATGATGATGTGTTTGATTGGCAGGATCTGCCACGCTCGGTGGCTGTCTTTGGCGCCGGTGTGATCGGATTGGAACTGGGTCAGGCCCTCTCGCGGCTCGGCGTGCGGGTGCATCTGTTTGGCTTGGGCAATTCTGTTGGCCCGCTGAGCGATCCTGATCTGATTGCCTATGCCTGCGACACCTTTGGCGCAGAGTTCAACGCACATTTTGATGCAGACACCACCATTGCCCGTGATGGGGATGAGGTGGTTCTCAAATGGACCAACCGCAATGACCCCGCCGATACCGGCGAAGAACGGTTTGAATACCTTTTGGCAGCAACCGGGCGCAGGCCAAATCTGGACCAGATCGGGCTGGAGAACACATCACTGGTTCTGAATGAGCGGGGCATACCGGACATTGACCGGCTCTCGATGCGGGCAGTGTCTACCAAAGACGGTGTCTCAACAATCTTTGTCACCGGCGATGCTGCGGTGGAATTGCCACTCTTGCACGAAGCCGCAGATGAGGGCCGCGTGGCGGGTGAAAATGCTGCGCGCTATCCAAATGTCTATCGCCGGGCGCGGCGCACCGAATTGGGCGTTGTGTTCTCGGACCCGCAAATCGCGATTGCCGGGCGGGGGTTCAAGGCGTTAACAGACGCAGGGATTGATTTTGCTTACGGCGAGGTATCGTTCGAGGATCAGGGCCGCGCAAGGGTCATTGGCAAGAATGTTGGACTGATGCGGGTTTACGGAGAGCGCGAAACCGGCTTGCTGCTGGGGGCGGAAATCATTGGCCCTGCGGCAGAACATCTAGGGCATCTGCTGGCTTGGACCTTTGAAAGCAAGCTGACTGTTGATGAGGTCTTGCAGCGCACCTTCTATCATCCGGTGATCGAGGAAGGTCTGCGCACGGCCCTGCGCAATTTGGCCGCGACGCTTGAGTTCGGACCAAACCCGCCGCTGCGCTGTATTGATTGCGGACCCGGAAGTTAAGGCAGGACTGCGCCAATGATTGTGCTTATGGTATGTATCGCACTGACGCTGGCGTTTTGGGTCGGTTACGCAACACGGCGCGGGTCCATCTGCGCCGTCTACGCGACCCGGAGCAGGGGCCATTGTTATCCCGCTGCACTGGGTTTTGCCTAACAGTGCGACCCTGTCAGCAGGTTACCCTGTGACGCTGACTGTGGTGCTGGGCGGCGTTGCTTTTGGCATCGGCGCGTGGATGAACGGGGCCTGCGCGCTTGGCACATTGGCGCATCTCATAGGGGGCAAGGCTCTGTTCGAGGCCGGTCTGGTGATTTTCAAAGCCCATGAGGGTCACGCAACTATGATGGTCGAAAAGCTCAACTAGATGACAATGAGAACATCTCGTCACTGGTACGTGCTGCCAGTGACGAAGGGGCAGAGCACAAGGTCGCAATTAGAGCATTCAAATTCGAACCTGAGGAAATTTTGGCCAGGATTGGCGACATTATAAAGTGGACGAATTTCGACATCATTCCGCACACGGCAACCGCCAAGGATCAAAGCTGGGATACCGAGGCGCTTGAGACGGGCCAGTCTTTGCAAGTCACCGTGACCGATAACATGAGCGGAGATTATTTTTGTGCGCTTCACCCTCATATGAAAGCAACCCTTCGGATCCGCTAAAAGAGACCCACGTGGGCAATCGCCACTTCACCCACAACAAAGAAAGGACTTCCTATGTCACGGTTTATGAACAAAACACTTCATGCTTAACTCGACTACCCCGTTGCGTTTGGTCTGATGATCATGCGGTTTCTCTTCGGCCTCGGAGCGGTCAATCCGCTTGCGGTTTGGCTATCTGTTGTCACTGGCGTTGCTGCGTTGGTGCTAACAATCTTCACTGATCATCATTTGGGCCTAACGCCTGTCCTTCCTTGCAAAAGTCACCTCTTGGTTGATTTCATGGTCGGTATAGAATTCGTCGCAGCCCCATTTGTGCTCGGTTTCAGCGGAATGGAAGCTGCCTACAACTGGGTACTCGGAGCGACGGTTCTGCTCGTTGTCGCTCTGGACAAAACGCCAGATGAAGCCGTCAACGCTTAATGGATATTCGACCTTAGAGATTTTGTTCTAAGGTCCGATTTGTCCGCGACTTGACCCTTGACCTGCGCTTCCATGCTGCAATTTGAACGAACGGCTGGTCTTCACGCCGCGTAGCGACACCGAGTTCTTAGCAGTCGCAGCATGAACCGTGCTGCAAGCGCACGCAGCGAAGATTCTGTTGGTCTCCTGTGGGCTCA
>CAZCEW010000136.1:0-6372 GCA_964497775.1 uncultured Rhodobacterales bacterium | reverse complement strand
TTAGGCGACGGCCTGCTCAATCGCGGCCACGATGCTCTCCACGGCTTGGAGCAGAACGGCCTTATCTTCGCATTCGGCCATGACGCGGATCAGCGGCTCGGTGCCGGATTTGCGGATCAGCAAGCGGCCATTGGCTGACAGTGCCGCCTCTGACGCCTCGATCGCTGCGGTCACGCTTGCGGCCTCCAAAGGCGTCTGACCAGCGGCAAATTTCACATTCTTGAGCATCTGCGGCACCGGCTCGAACTGGCGCACCAAATCGCTGGCCGCGCGGCCTTGTTGCTTCATCGCGGCCAGAAATTGCAAGCCCGCGATCAAGCCGTCGCCCGTCGTGGCGTAATCCGTCATCACGATATGGCCCGATTGCTCGCCCCCCAGATTGAAGCCGCCCGCGCGCATCGCCTCGACCACATATCTGTCGCCCACAGCGGTGCGTTCCAGTCGCAAATCTTTGGCCTGCAAATGCCGCTCCAACCCCAGATTGGACATCACGGTCGCCACCAATGTATCGCCGCGCAAAAGCCCCGCCTCGGCCCAGCTGGTCGCCAGAAGCGCCATGATCTGATCGCCATCTGCAACCTCGCCCGTCTCATCGAGAACCATCACGCGATCCGCATCACCATCAAGGCAGATGCCCATATGTGCACCATGCTCCACCACGGCCTTGGCTGCCGCGGAGATATCGGTCGAGCCGCAGCCATCGTTGATATTCATACCATTCGGGGTCACGCCCACAGGGATCACTTCCGCGCCAAGCTCCCACAGAACTTCCGGCGCGGCTTTATACGCGGCCCCATTGGCGCAATCGATCACGACTTTAAGCCCGTCCAGACGCAGTCCTGCCGGAAAAGTGGCCTTGGCGCGCTCCACATAGCGGCCACGGCCATCATCAATGCGCTTGGCGCGGCCAATGTTTTCGGGCTTTGCGGGGCTGATCTCGCCTTCAAGAAGCGCCTCAATCGCAAGCTCTGCCTCATCAGACAGCTTATAGCCATCGGGGCCGAAAAACTTGATGCCATTGTCAATCGCAGGGTTGTGCGAGGCGGAAATCATCACGCCCAAATCCGCGCGCATCGAGCGTGTCAGAAGCCCCACCGCAGGTGTCGGCACGGGCCCCAGCAAAAAGACATTCATCCCCGTAGAGGTCAGACCCGCCGTCAGCGCGTTCTCGATCATGTAGCCCGACAGGCGCGTGTCTTTGCCGATTACGACGCGGTGCTCATTGCCGTCTTTGCGGAAATACCGACCCGCAGCAGCCCCAAGTCGCAGCGCCATCTCCGCCGTCATCGGGTGGGTGTTGGCCGTGCCGCGCACGCCGTCTGTGCCAAAGAATTTCCGTGCCATTACGCGCACCTTTCGATCAATGTTCTTCTATCTGCTCTCAGCCCGTCACAGCCTGCCAACATGGCAAAGCCTGCGCGTGCGCTTCTATATCATGGACGCGCAGAATCTGAACACCCTGCCGCAGTCCTTCCAACCCGATCGCCACTGACCCCATAACCCGCGCCTCTGCCGCCTCAACCCCGCTGAGCGTGCCGATAAACCGCTTGCGCGAAACGCCCAAGAGCACGGCGCATCCGAGGCCGTGAAACAGGCTCAGCCCGCGGAGCAGAGCAAGGTTATGGTCCAGCGTTTTGCCAAACCCGATGCCCGGATCAACGATGATCTGCGCGCGTGCGATGCCTGCGGCTATTGCAAGGTCAACCTGCGCCGCAAGGTGGTCATATACATCAAGCAGCACGTCACCATATTCGGGCTGCTCTTGCATGGTTTTGGGATCACCCTGCGCATGCATCAGGCAAATCGGCGCGCCGGATGTTGCCGCAAGCGGCGCCATGTCTGGATCAAAGCTCAGCGCCGAGACATCGTTGAGCAGTGACGCCCCTGCCCCAAGCGCTGCTTTCGCGACCTCCGCCTTGCGGGTGTCGACCGAAATAGGCGTCTCGCAGCCCGCAGCTCTCAAAGCCTCGATCACAGGCACCACGCGGGCAATTTCTTCGTCTGCGGGCACAAAGCTCGCACCGGGCCGCGTCGACTCGCCACCAATGTCGAGGATATCCGCACCGCCCTTTACCAAAGCCAGACCCTGTGCAACTGCATCTTCGCGCGCATCGAACTTCCCGCCATCCGAGAAGCTGTCCGGCGTGACATTCAAAACGCCCATCAGTTTCGGCGCGGTCATCGACAGCCCTGCAATATCTGCGCGCGAGGCCATCAACACCGCCATCGCATCGTTTGGGACGTCACTTAGTGCTATGACTTCCGGCGCGCGGCCCCGCTCTAGTATTTGAACACGGTCAAAAAACAGCCCGCCGCCCGCAAGCGGGACAGAGTGCGCGCTGCGATCTGGCGCAGCCGTCACCAAAGGTCGGAAATACTGGGTCACGCGCGCTCGAACTTGGAGGCCAGAACTTCGGCCTTCGTCAAAACCCGCCCTGCGCCTGACAGATCCGCCCCAATGCTCAACACCCGCGCGGCCTCAAATTCACCTGCGAGCCAGTCTACCAAGCCAGCCGGGTCTAGTGATTTGCCGTCCGGGCCGTCGGTCGCATCCAGCACGATTTTCGACGGCGCCCAGACGCTGATCTGGTCTTGCTTCATCGCCCAATCGAGCTCTGTGCGCGTGGCGACCACCACGCAGCGCGCATCATTGGCGGCCAGCACCCATGCGTTTTGCTCCATCGCCAGCAGATCGATGCGGCGTTGCGCGGCCCTATGGCCCGCCTCAGGGCGTGGCGCATCTGAGGGACCGACGCAAAGGATCAACGGCATTTCCATCGCACTCAACCGATCCAGCACGAGGCCCAGATCATCATCTGCGATCACATCATTGCCCAGCAGCACCAGACAGGGGCGCGGGCTGTCTTCATCACTGCGCGCGC
Organism: uncultured Rhodobacterales bacterium; assembly: GCA_964497775.1. Classification (GTDB taxonomy): domain Bacteria; phylum Pseudomonadota; class Alphaproteobacteria; order Rhodobacterales; family Rhodobacteraceae; genus Litoreibacter. Next base: position 3,490 of record CAZCEW010000136.1, on the reverse strand, counting down.
GCGCGTTTTCGGCGTCGCGTACGACCTCGACGCCCAAAGCGCCCGGGCCGCGATCCAGCTTCTCGATCCGCACGTAGGTCTTGGCGGCGCGCGGATCGGCCAAAATCGCCTCGGCCACGCGTTCCGCCAGAGTCTCCAAAAGGTTCAGGCGCTCGGCAGCCAGCTCGCGGTCAATCGCCTCGGTGATCGTGTCATAGGATAAGATGCGGTCGACATCATCATCCAGCCCGTCCGGCAGATAGACCTCGACCACGACATTAAAGCAAATCCGCTGCGTCGTGCCGCGCTCTGCCTGAAAGGCTCCTATCTCCACATCGCGGATGTGATCGCGCAGCGAGATACGGTCGCGCGGCTCGGAGCCTGCAAGGGCTGCGGCCCGCTCGGACGGATGAGCGAAGGCCAGACGGATATCTTGGCTCATAGGATATACCTCTTCTCACACGCCACGAGGTTTGCGGCGCATGACGCGGTGCCTAGCAGACCCGCCTAATTCTGTCTTGGAGAAAGTGACGCGCGCAAAACCCGCTAGCCGCGGCGGTAAAACAGATGCACGCCCAACCGTGTGGTGCGCTGGAACTTGCGCGCCCAACGTGGGCTGACGGCCGTCGTGTGATAGAACGTAGCGCCATGAACCAAATTGCGCGGCGCACCATCGAGCATCATCCGCGCGATTTTGCCTGCGCGAATATGCGCCGCAGGCTCATGCACCGTCTCAGGATAGCCGTCGCAGGTATAGCTGAACTGGCAGGCATGTTTGCGCCCTGTGCCTTGGTTAACGACACTGCAGACCGAATTGGGGAACCGCTTGGAGGCCACCCGGTTCAAGATCACTTCCGCCACAGCCACTTGGCCTTTGACGCTTTCGCCGCGCGCCTCAAAATAGATCGCTTCCGTCAGACAAGCCCAAGACGCGCCGCCTGAGGCTTTGGGCATCGCATCGATTTGGGAGCGCTTATAAACAACCGAGCCGCGCGGCCCCTTTGAGCGACGTAGCGGCAAAGCAGAGCCGATCTTGCTGACCCGTGTAGCCGCCACTTTTTCAACCGCCAAACGGTCAGTTTCGGTCAAGCGCATCACCGCTGGATTGATCGCGGCAGACGGATCGTTCGACGTTGAACCGACCACGTCAGCGCTTGCAACTTGTGCAGCACCAGCTGCCGCAAAACACGCGGCAAATACCCAATTCATCTTCCCCATAACCATCAACCTCGAACCACTTTTTCCCCAGCGACAGACGCAGAGCCTGTCCAAAAGCGGTTATAGGGCGCGGATTCTTGCCGGTCCAGCAATCCAGAAGATTCCATGGGGTTGCCACATTTTAAACACAATATGGTGTGCCTGATTCTGCCTCAGGAACAAAATTGTCCCCAATTCAGAAACCAGTTTTGGCGTTAACCCTCTTGTGGCGCGCGAATCGCCAGTTGAGCGGCGGCTAACCGCGCAGCCGGAACCCGGAATGGCGAGCACGACACATAGTCCAACCCGATCGAGCGGCAAAAGGCGATGCTATCAGGGTCGCCGCCATGCTCTCCGCAAACCGAAAGCGTCACATCCGAGCGGGTCGCGCGACTGCGCTCTACGGCGAGGCTCAGCAACTCCCCCACCCCGTCTTGATCAAGCGCCAGAAACGGGTCTTCCTCGAACACGCCCATATTGACATAATCCGACATGAACCGCCCCGCATCATCGCGGCTGAGCCCATAGGTCATCTGCGTCATGTCATTGGTGCCAAAGCTCAAGAAGGCCGCATGGGTCGCAATGTCACCTGCGCGCAAAGCCGCGCGCGGAGTTTCGACCATCACCCCAAGCTTATAGTCGATCTTAACGCCCGTCTCGGTGGCCACATCTGCGGCGACCGCATCAAGGCGGGATTTCACCATCTCGACCTCGCGCTTGGCCGACACCATCGGGATCATAATTTCGGGCGTCACTTTCGCGCCGCCTTCCGATTGCACTTGCGTGGCGGCCTCAAAAATAGCGCGGCCTTGCATCGCGTAGATCTCTGGCATCGCAATCCCAAGCCGCACACCGCGCATACCCAGCATCGGGTTGAATTCCTGCAAACTGGCGACACGCGCCTGCACCTTGCGCGCGCTCATATTCATCGCATCGGCCATCTCGCGAATAGCTGTGCGCGAATTGGGCAAGAACTCATGGAGCGGCGTGTCAAACAAGCGCACGCAAACCGGGCGCTGACCCATGATCTGGAACAGCCGCACAAAGTCATCGCGCTGCATTGGAAGCAAACGCTCCAACGCCGCCGCGCGATCAGAGGCCTCTTCCGTGAAGATCGCCTCACGCAAAACCGTCAGGCGGTCTTCGGCGAAAAACATATGCTCGGTGCGGCACAACCCAATGCCCTCAGACTGAAACAGGCTGGCGACTTCGGCATCCTCAGGCGTGTCGGCATTGGCGCGCACCCCGATATCACGGCTCTCGTCGGCCCATTCCATCAAAGTCTGAAACGCGCCACCGATGCCTGCCTCTTTCAGCTCCACCGCGCCTGCCAAAGCCTGACCCGCAGACCCGTCAAGCGTGATCACATCGCCCGCGCTAAACACTCGGCCATCTTGCGTGGTCACGGTTTTGGCTTTGCTGTCGATATCAAGATCATCGGCGCCGGTGACACATGGCAGCCCCAATCCGCGAGCAATAACAGCGGCATGGCTGGTGGTGCCGCCGCGCTCCGTCAGGATACCGCGCGCGGAATGCATGCCGCGCACATCTTCGGGCCCCGTATCACGGCGCACCAGAATACAAGGCTCGCCTTGGCTGGCAGAGGTTTGCGCGGCAGCGGCATTGAACACCAGCTTGCCTGTCGCAGCACCCGGACTTGCCGCAACGCCCGTCGAGATCACATCGCGCTCGACCCCGTCGGCGACTTGCTGATGGAGCACTTCATTGAGCGATTTCGGCTCGACCCGCAGCACAGCTTCCTCGCGCGGGATAATCTCGTCATTGGCCAAAGCCACAGCCGTGGCCACCCGCGCGCGTGCACTGCGTGGGGTTACTAAAGCATCGAGAATAAAGAGCTTTCCGCCCTCGATGGTAAATTCCAACTGCATTTCTTCGCGCAAGCCCGTGCGACCAATCTCGCCCCAGCGCTCAAGCTCTGCGAAAATCTCAGGCTGCGTCTCCTGCAAAGATGGCCCGCGCGTATCATCGACCAGATACATCGCCTCGCCCTCATCGCTTTGCAGCGCGTCACGGCCTTGGCTTTGGGTCTTGTAACGCCCGACCTCTTGCGGATCGCCGCTGTCTGAATCGATGAACTGGATCACACCCGAGCCGCTTTCGCCCTTGCCCATACCAAAGGCCATGCGCTGCACCACAAGGCCAAGCCCCGCATCCTCTGGCGCGCCTTTGGACATCCGCAACAGCCGCGCCGACGTGCCTTCCCAGGCCCGCGACATGGACTTAAGTACTTCATATAATTGAACTTCTATGTCCTGAGGAAATTCCTCGTCCATCTCGTTTTCATAGGCTTCCA
>CAZCEW010000135.1:2768-6432 GCA_964497775.1 uncultured Rhodobacterales bacterium | reverse complement strand
ACGCCCCAGCCCCACATCAAGACATAGTCAGGACGTTGCTGGCGAATTTGCAGCCATTGCGATTTTTGCTCTTGGCCGGGGTGGTCTACTGCGACCTCCATCAGCTCGAAGCCGTGCTTGGCAGACAACTCGCCCAAGGTGCGAATAGGCTCCTTGCCATAGGCAGAGTTATGATAGACCAGCGCGATTTTCTTGCCCGAGATGTCGCCGCCATTCTCGTTGAGAATATGCGTCACCGCGTGGCTGGCACCGTCCCAGTAGTTGGCAGGGTAGTTGAAGATATTCTTGAACACTGCGCCGTTTTTGGCAGATGTCCGGCCGTAGCCCATCGAGTGCACAGGGATGCCATCGGCTGTGGCTTTCGGGATCAGCTGATAGGTGATGCCGGTCGAGAGAGGTTGATAGACCAAAGCGCCCTCGCCTTTTGTCGCCTCGTAGCATTCCACACCTTTCTCGGTGTTATAGCCGGTCTCGCATTCGACAACGCGCACGGCAACGCCGCCGATACCGCCGTCGCGCTCGTTGAGAAGCGTGAAGTAATCTTCATAGCCATCCGCAAACGGGATGCCGTTGGCCCCATAAGGCCCTGTGCGGTAGCTCAGGCTTGGAAACACAAGATCCGCCATCACGGGGCTTGCGGCCATCACGGCGCCTATTGCCAGTGTTACTAGTCTCTTCATTGGATATCCTCCCAGTTGGATTTATGTCAGGCGAACCTACGGCCCACCTCCTTTGGTTTGTGGTTAATGTGGAAACGGCCAGAGCCGTAATTTCTCTTTCGTGATCCGCCAAAGCTGCGCCAGACCATGCGGCTCGAGGATTAGGAACATGACGATCAATCCCCCCGAGATGATGAATTGCAAATGCGCAGCCAAATCTGTGGGCCAGCCCAGCCAGCCGACAAGGACGTTTTTCAAAAACACCGGCAGCAAGACCATGAAGGCAGCACCTGCGAATGAGCCAAAGATAGAGCCCAAGCCCCCGATAATGATCATAAAGAGCACGAGGAAAGATTTTTCGATCCCGAAGCTCTCGCCCACTTCCGCCGCACCCAGATAGACCGCAAAGAACAATGCGCCCGAGATGCCGACAAAGAAACCCGATACCATGAAGGCCGTCAGTTTCGCCATCATCGGGTTCACGCCGATGATCTCTGCCGCAATGTCCATGTCGCGAATGGCCATCCATTTGCGCCCCACTGCACCACGCGTCAGATTACGACCGATGATGGCGGCAATGGTTACAAAGACCAGACAGATCAGATATTTCGCCCAAGCTTCCGTGTTGGGTCCGGTAAAGATGATACCAAACATCGAACGCTCCGGCGCCGAGATCTGACCCGAGGCGGAATAGTTGTAAAACCAGCCAACTTTGTTGAACAACCAGACCAAAAAGAACTGCGCGGCCAAAGTCGACACTGCCAAATAAAAGCCTTTGATCCTAAGCGACGGCAAGCCAAACAATGTCACGACAGCGGCAGTTATCCCGCCTGACAGCAAGATATGAACGGCAATCGGCACGTCCGGCATGCCCGTCATCAGCTTGTAGCAACTATAGGCCCCCACAGCCATAAACGCGCCTGTTCCAAGGCTGACCTGCCCGCAATAACCGGTCAGAATATTGAGCCCAATGGCGGCAATGGCGTAAATCAAAAACGGCACAAACACCGCGTTTGCCCAATAATCATTGATGATAAACGGGATCACCAAGAAGGCGACTGCAAGGATCACATAGTAGCGATAGCGATCAAATTTGATCGGGAAGGTCTGGCTGTCTTGCGGATAAGTGGTCGAGAAATCTCCGGCTTCACGGTAAAACATCAGCACCACCCTCCGGCGCGTGCGCCCATATGTGACAATTTCGCCAACGCAGATTTGCCGCGCCACAATTGCTCACAATCTTTGTCCATTGCAGCCCTCATTTGAACATTCGCCACTGGCAAAACTATAGGCGAATTACATTGGAGCACTGCCATGCCCACGACCGATACACGCTTCGAAGCGCTTGCTTCGCAGCAGGAAGTTGACCCTTCCATCAAACTCACACGCCCCGACAAGCGCGGGGTCATACGATTGCTTACAGATGGGTATGCCGTTTTGCGTGAAGAACTGACACTTATCGCTCTTGCGATCCTCGTCATCGGTGGCGGCATCGTTGCGACCTTCGCGACCGCGTTGGGCCTGAATTTCTTCGGAGCCCTCGCCATTTTCATCATGGGCGGCATCGGCATCATGGCCTTGATCGCCGCACAAAGCTGAGGCGGTTTGATATCTAAACAGACCGTCAAAACTGCAACGCCCTGATTTCAGCGAAATCACCCGTAAGCCAGAAATTTATCATTCTGAACTTATCGCCCTTGGTCTCGCCCGAGACCACGATATATCCGATCCCACCATTATGCTCATATAGAATGACCTCCGCGATCCAATGCGGGCTTGGTCGATGCCGCTTGATCGTGACGCAATGGCTGATCCCGTCAGGATAGGCCCGCTTCAAGGTCGCAGCGATCTGCGCTTTCTGATTGTCCGTGATCTGCCAGGATTGCGCTGCCATCTCAAACTGGCTTTCAAACACAAGCAGCTTGAAGGTCTCTAGTGCAGGGCTTGGCTCCGGCGCTTCAATCGGCGCGCAAATGGCATGGGCCATAAATGTGGACGCCGAGAAGGCCACGCATGATGCGGCTGCAATTCGTCTAAACGCGTTCAATGATCTTCTCCCCAAATAATCCTTGCGGGCGAAAGACCAGAAAGATCAGTGCCAACACATAAGCAAACCAGTTCTCGGTCGCGCCGCCGACCATTGGACCGATCAGAAACTCAAATAGTTTCTCACCCACACCAATAATCAACCCGCCAATGATTGCGCCGGGGATCGAGGTAAAGCCACCCAGCATCAGCACCGGCAGCGCTTTGAGCGCAATCAGCGATAGCGAGAACTGAACGCCGGATTTGGCACCCCACATGATGCCCGCAACCAAGGCCACGAAGCCTGCGATCGACCAGACCAATATCCAGATGTAGTTGAGCGAAATCCCGACGCTTAGGGCGGCTTGGTGATCATCCGCCACAGCCCGGAGCGCGCGGCCTTGCTTGGTATATTGCGAGAAGATGATCAGCCCGCCCACTAGGAAGATTGCAACAATCGTCGCCGAGATATCGAGGTTGTCGATAAAGAAGCCGTAGCCAAACGCCTCAAAAGTCGTGGTGTCGATCCAGCTATTGATCCCCTGCGGCAGACCGACATCAAGCTTCTTGATCTCCGAGCCCCACATCAGATCTCCGAAACCTTCAAGGAAGTAGGCCAGACCAATCGTCGCCATAAACAGCAAGATCGGTTCTTGATTGACCAAATGTCGGAAGATAACTTTCTGCACCAGCCAGGCGAATATCACCATCACCACAATCGTGATCAAAATCGCCGCCAGCGCCGGCACATGCCAGCCGAAATGATGAATATCGGTGCCAAATATCGCATTGATCAGATGGCTGAACGGCACTTGGCCCTCCATTATGCCCACCAGCGTCAGAGCCGCAAACAGCGCCATGACACCTTGCGCATAATTGAAAATGCCCGAGGCTTTGTAGATCAGCACGAAGCCCAGCGCGACCAGCGAATAAAGCACGCCCGCCATCAGCCCGTTCAGCATGACTTCCATCGCAAAGAG
>CAZCEW010000135.1:0-2668 GCA_964497775.1 uncultured Rhodobacterales bacterium | reverse complement strand
CAGCGCGTCTGAAACTCCTGCCAAGCCCCCGCTTGGACTGCAGTAGTGCTCAAACCAACCGCGAGGGCCGTACACACGCTATACACACGCAAGCTGCACGTTTTCTGCACAGGCCAATCAGTCATGGCTCACCCCCAAATACGCATCAATCACTTCTTGATTGTTGCGCACCTCATCAGGCGTTCCGTCGCCAATTTTGCGACCGTAATCCATCACGACCACACGGTCAGACAAGTCCATCACCACGCCCATATCATGCTCGATCAACGCGATGGTGGTGCCAAATTCGTCGTTCACATCAAGGATAAAGCGCGACATGTCTTCCTTCTCCTCGACGTTCATTCCGGCCATCGGCTCATCGAGCAAAAGCAACTTAGGCTCCGCCGCCAAAGCCCGCGCCAGCTCCACCCGCTTCTTGAGCCCGTAAGGCAGGCGCCCGACAGGCGTCTTGCGAATGGCTTGGATTTCGAGAAAATCAATCACCTTCTCGACGCGCTCACGGTTCTCCACTTCCTCCCGTTCCGCCTTGCCCTTCCAAATCGCCTGGCTCAACAAACCGGACTTCATCTGGGTCAACCGCCCAGTCATCACATTGTCCAAGACCGACATGCCTTCAAACAAAGCAATATTCTGAAACGTCCGCGCAATCCCTTGATTTGCAACCTGAAATGGCTTCATCGGCGGCCGCTTGGCGCCGCGGAACCAGACCTCACCTTCTTGCGGATTATAGAAACCCGAGATGACGTTCAGCATCGAGGATTTACCCGCCCCGTTCGGCCCAATAATCGCGCGGATCTCACCCTCATGAATATCAAAGGTGATATCCTTGATCGCCACCACACCGCCAAAGCGCAGCGTGATATTGCGCATCTCCATCAGCGTGCCACCGATAGACCGCCCATCCGCCGTTGTATAATTGCCGCCTGACATATCGTTCATGACAGCCTCATCACTGCTTCAAAAATATCCCCGCCGGAGGCCGCGCGGGATGGTGGGCGGGGCGAGGCCGAAGGCGAGCGTCGATCCATCATTGCGCCGCTACCTGCGAGATCGTTTCAAAGACCTTTACATCGCGCAATTCCAGCGTCGCCCTAATCGAGCCCTTGCGCCCGTCCTCATAAGTCACTTCCGTCTCCGTCGACACCGTCTCTGAGCCATCGTAAAGTGCCGCAATCAGATCGGCGAATTTCTCTTCAATAATTTTGCGCCGCACTTTCAACGTCCGCGTCAGCTCTCCATCATCGGCGTCCAATTGCTTGTGGAGCACTATGAAGCGGTGGATCTGGCAGCCCGAAAGCATCGGGTCTTGCGCGACGCTGGCATTGACTTCTTCAACATGGGACTGGATCGTGTCCATCACCTGGCCATGGCCCGCAAGTTCCTGGTAGCTGGCATAGGCGATGTTGTTGCGCTCCGCCCAATTGCCCACGGCATTGAGGTCGATATTAATGAAAGCCGTGCAGGTCTCGCGACCATTGCCAAACACAACAGCTTCCAAAATATTGGGGAAGAACTTCAGCTTATTCTCGACGAATTTCGGCGCAAAAAGCGATCCATCGGCCATTTTCCCCACATCCTTGGCGCGATCAATGATCCGTAGATGGCCTGTATCTTCTTCGATGAAACCGGCATCGCCTGTGGCGACCCAACCTTCGGCATCCTTGGTGTCCGCTGTGCTTTTCTTATTCTTGTAATAGCTCTCAAACACACCGGGCGAGCGGTAGAACACCTCGCCGCTCTCGGCGATCCTTAACTCTACCCCCGGCGATGGCACGCCCACCGTATCTGGACGCACCTCGCTATCGGGTTGCTGGGTGATAAAAACGGACGCCTCGGTCTGACCATAGAGCTGTTTGAGGTTGATCCCAAGCGAGCGGTAGAAATCGAAAATCTCAGGCCCGATGGCTTCACCGGCCGTATAGCCGACCCGCACACGGCTAAACCCAAGTGTGTTCTTCAACGGCCCATAGACCATCAAATCCCCCAACTTGTATTTCAGCCGGTCCATAAATCCGACCTCTCGTCCATCAAGGATATCAGGCCCAACGCGCTTGGCATGGGCCATATAGTGATGGAACATCTTTTGCTTCAACTTCCCTGCGTCTTCCATGCGGATCATCACATTGGTCAATTGCGTCTCGAACACACGGGGCGGGGCGAAGTAATATGTCGGTCCGATCTCGCGCAAATCCGTATGCATCGTCTCTGCGCTCTCTGGGCAATTAACGCAGAACCCCGTCCAATAGGCCTGACCGATCGAGAAGATGAAATCTCCCACCCAGGCCATCGGAAGATAGGCCAAAATCTCGTCACCCGGCTCTAAGTGGTCGAAGTCCGATGAATTCTTCGACGTCTCGATAATATTACGATTGGACAGCACCACACCTTTGGGCCGCCCGGTTGTGCCTGAGGTATAGAGCATCACGCAAGTGTCGTCATATCCAAGGCTGTCGATGCGCGCTGCCAGTTCCTTGTCGAAGCGCTCATGCGCGGCGCGGCCAGTGGCTTGCACGTCGTCAAATGCGTTCATCCGCGCGTGGTCGTATTTGCGCATGCCGCGGCGGTCGTAATAGATGATGTGTTCGATGCAATCGACTTGCTCTTGCACTTCGATGACCTTGTCGACCTGCTCTTGGTCACCTGCGATCACAAAGCGCGCGCCGCAATG
>CAZCEW010000134.1:0-6706 GCA_964497775.1 uncultured Rhodobacterales bacterium | reverse complement strand
GGTTGACGCCGATAAGACCCAATCAATCCGCACCCGTCAATGTGGCCGCGTTTTATGCCGAACAGCTTGCGCCGCCCAGAACACAGAATTTTGCACAGTGCGGATGGTTAAGATGCACATCCGTCTCGGCCTCTGCCAACGTCTCGCCCAATTCAAATTCCGGCGCGTAAGGCAAAAGCGTGCAAGCCAGAACCGCAGGTCTATCTGCGCCTTTGCGCTTGACCACCATGCGCGAGGACGAACACATCACCGCATCGGGGGATTTGTTCAGGATCGACCAGCATTCGGTGGTGATCTCTGGGACTTCGACCCCCATATCCATCTCGGGAAACAGCACTGTCGCGCCTGGGTTTGAAGCATCTATCTCGAAGCCGTGTTGATCAAATAAAGCGGCAAAGCCCGTGCGTGCGGCTTGCTCGCTTTCAGACCACTCGATCCGACCTGCAACTGCCATTTGCGCGCCTTGATCGCGCAGCCACGCCATGCCCTCAAGCGTTTTCTCAAAAGCGCCCGCACCGCGTTCACCGTCATGCAAAGCGGCGGTGTGATGATCGAGCGAGATGCGCAAAGTCAGCTTATCCCCAAATTCAGCAATCAACTCCGCCAGACCCGCCCGCACCGATTTGCGCATCATCGGGCGCATTGCGTTGGTCAGGATCAAGACGTCGTAGCCGCGGTCTAGCGCGCGGCGGGTCATTTCGATCATCTCGGGGTTCATGAACGGCTCGCCGCCAGTGAAGGCAATCTCGCGCACGTCCCATTTGCGAGTTTCCAACTGGTCGAGATACGCGCTCACCTCATCGGCGGTGATATAGACCAGTGCATCATTGGTGGGTGATGACAGGATGTAGCAATTCTCACATTCGATATTGCACAAGGTTCCGGTGTTAAACCAAAGCGTTTCGGGATGGGATAACGCGACACTCGCACGCATTTCGCCTTTTGCTGTGGTGAACTTATCTTGAAACTTGCCGATATTTACCTCGGCCGGACCCGTGTCGGTCAGATTGTCTTTCATATCGTCTTCTTTCTTAGCGCTTGAGACATCGCTAACGACTTAGATCGAAATGCGGAAGGCCTCGCGTTTATTTTGACGCGCATGTGATCGCTGTTGTAGGTCGCAACCACCATGCTAGACATTGGCTTGGGATGTGAATAAAGAGCCCCTGTTAGCGCTAACGAGACAGTGGCGCATGAGGCTTCTGAGGAGTTTTGGAGCAATGGTTTCACGGACGATACCGGTTGATCCGTTTGATTTGGTGATATTCGGCGGCACGGGCGATCTGGCACGGCGAAAAATTCTGCCGGGGCTTTATCGCCGCTTCCTCGCGGGTCAAATGCCGCAAGATGCGCGCATCATAGGTGCTGCACGCGGCGAGCTGACCGACAAAGGCTTTCGTGACCTGGTTGCAAGCGCTATTGATGAATTCGTCTCTGACAAGAAGCGCGACGCCAAGACCATCAAGGCGTTTCTGGAGCTGATCTCCTACCAACAGGTTGATGCCAAAGGCGAAAACGGCTGGAAAGAGCTGGCCAAACGCGTGCGCAAGGATGTGGTTCAAGCGTTCTATTTCTCGGTCGGACCCTCGCTTTTTGGCGATATCGCGACGCGACTGCACAAGCACAAGATCGCCAACGCCGAGGCCCGCATCGTTGTCGAAAAGCCGTTTGGGCGTGATCTGACATCGGCCAAAGAGCTCAACGATGTGCTTGCCGCCTCATTTGACGAGCATCAGATTTACCGTATCGATCACTATTTGGGCAAAGAGACGGTTCAAAACCTAATGGCCGTGCGCTTCGCCAATATCTTGTTCGAGCCGATCTGGAATGCGCAGTTCATCGATCATGTCCAGATTACCGTGGCCGAGACGGTCAGTGTCGGCGGGCGCGGTGGGTATTACGACCGCTCGGGCGCTATGCGCGATATGATCCAGAACCATCTGATGCAGCTTTTATGCCTCACCGCGATGGAGCCGCCCTCGAAATTTGACCCTGACGCGGTGCGTGACGAGAAGCTGAAAGTGATCCGCGCTTTGGAGCCCGTGACGTCAGAGAATATCGTGCGTGGTCAATATGGCGGCGATGATGAAGACGGCTCCTATATTGAACACTCGGAAAACCCCGACAGTAAGACCGAAAGTTTCATCGCGTTGCGCGTTGACATAGCCAATTGGCGCTGGAACGGCACGCCGTTTTATCTGCGCACTGGCAAACGGCTCAAAGCGCGCATGTCCGAGATTGTGGTCTATTTCAAAGAGCCTCCGCATTCGATCTTCGGTCTCGATGCAGGCGGCAAGGCCAATATCCTCGCCATCCGTTTGCAACCCGACGAGGGCATGGACCTCCGCGTCACCATCAAAGAGCCCGGACCGGGTGGTATGCGCCTGATCGACGTGCCCCTCGATATGACATTCGCCGAAGCCTTGGGCGCACAGGCCGAAGATGTACCGGACGCCTATGAGCGCCTGATCATGGATGTCATTCGTGGCAACCAGACCTTGTTCATGCGCGGCGATGAGGTCGAGGCGGCATGGGCTTGGACCGATCCGATTATCAATGACTGGACCGAACGGGCAACGACGCCAAAAACCTATGATCCCGGAAGCTCTGGCCCTGATGACGCTTTGATGCTTCTGCATCGAGACGGGCGCCGCTGGCGGGAAATAAAGGTATGATTTTTAACGAGTATTCAGATCGTGATACAATGATGACCGCCTTAGCTGGTATCTTGGCAGGCGAATTGCGCGCCAGCCTTGAGGCCGATGCGCAGACCTCGCTTGCGGTGCCCGGCGGATCGACACCGGGCCCGATTTTTGACGCGCTGTGTGGCGCTGATCTGGATTGGTCGAGCGTGCATGTTATGCTCACCGATGAGCGGCGCGTGCCGCCCGATCACGAGCGCTCGAACGAGCGTTTGCTGCGTCAAAGGCTGCTGATCGATCGTGCGGCGAAAGCGAAATACGTCTCGATTGTTCCGCCAAGCGGGGAGCCGACATTGCCGGCAAATCTCCTGCCGCTCTCGGTTTTGGTTTTGGGTATGGGGGCCGATATGCATACGGCCTCGCTCTTTCCCGGATCGCCGGATCTGACTGCAGCCCTTGCACCTGATGCCGCACCCTTGATGTTTGTAGAGGCCTCCGACGGGCTGGAGCCGCGCGTTACGATGACAGCGCATGTCCTTTCAAGCGCGCGTAGCACCCATGTGCTGATTGCAGGCGCAGATAAACGCGAAGCCCTTGAGCGCGCCCAGAAAGCCACGCTAAAAGAAGCTCCAATACGAACGGTGCTGGATCAGGCCAAAATTCACTGGGCGCCTTAACGATCCGAGCTTGCGGTAAGGAAGATACATCATGACACTCGACTGGACCGGCCTTAAAGCCCATGCAGCCCGCGCGCCGCACATTCTGGAGCTGTTCGCCAAGGACAAATCCCGCGCCGAGAGCTTCTCTGCGCGTTTCGGCGACACGCTTTTCGACTATTCCAAGACACAAATAGATGCCGATGCGCTGAGCCACCTGATCTCTATGGCCGAAGCCGCTGGCGTCGCCGCCAAACGCGACGCGATGTTTGCGGGCGCAGTGATCAATGAAACAGAAGGCCGCGCTGTTTTGCACACGGCCTTGCGCAACCAAGGCGAGGGCCAAGTGCTGGTTGATGGCCAAGACGTGATGCCGGAAGTGCGCAACACGCTGGCCACGATGGGCCAGTTTGCGAAAGCTGTCCGCAACGGCAATTTCAAAACACCGGGCGGGAAAGTCCGCGATGTCGTCAATATCGGCATTGGCGGCTCGGATCTGGGGCCTGCCATGGCCACGCTTGCGCTGTCGCCCTATCTTGACGGGCCGAATGTGCATTTCGTCTCCAATGTCGATGGCGCTGATATCGCGGACACGCTGAGCAAGATTGATCCGCAAACCACGCTGGTGATCGTGGCCTCCAAGACTTTCACCACAATCGAGACAATGACCAATGCGCAAACGGCTTATGATTGGCTGGCTGGTGCGGTTGACAATCCGGCCAAACAATTCGCGGCCCTGTCCTCGGCGGAAGAGAAAACCGCAGCCTTCGGGATCGACCCCAGCCGCGTATTCGGCTTTGAGGATTGGGTCGGCGGGCGCTATTCGCTTTGGGGCCCTATCGGGCTGTCACTAATGATCGCGATCGGGTCTGAGGCGTTCGACGACTTCCTGCGCGGAGCCTTTGAGATGGATTGCCATTTCCGCGAGGCTGAATTTTCTGAGAACCTTCCGGTGTTACTGGCGCTGGTGGGCATTTGGCACAATCAAGGGATGGGTCACGCAACCCGCGCGGTGCTGCCCTATGATCAACGCCTCTCGAGATTACCTGCCTATTTTCAACAGCTTGAGATGGAAAGTAACGGCAAGTCCGTGGCAATGGACGGCCAAGATGTGGAGCAAAATACTGGCCCTGTGGTCTGGGGAGAGCCCGGCACCAACGGACAGCACGCATTCTACCAACTGATCCACCAAGGCACGCGCGTGGTGCCATGCGAGTTCATGATCGCGCGTGAGGGCCATGAGCCTGATTTGGCGCATCAACACCAGCTGCTGATCGCCAATTGTCTGGCGCAATCTGAAGCTCTGATGCGCGGTCGCGATCTGGCGGAGGCGACCGAGATTATGGCCGCCAAAGGGCTGACGGGCGTTGAGCTGGACCGCCAAGCCCGCCACCGCGTGTTCCCGGGCAATCGCCCATCAACGACGTTGCTGTACCCAAAACTGACACCTTATATGTTGGGCCAAATCATCGCGCTTTATGAGCACCGCGTGTTTGTGGAAGGCGTGATGCTGGGGATCAATTCTTATGATCAATGGGGGGTGGAGCTGGGCAAAGAGCTTGCCAATTCCCTTTCGCCGATTTTGAGCGGTGAGGCGTCTGACAAGGATAAGGACGGCTCGACGCGGATGTTGCTGGGCTATGTGAAAGACACGTCAGGCTGAGCCGTTGCGACAGGGGCTTTGCCCCGCTCGCTTCGCTCGCCCCCCAAGGTTTTCTTGCCAGGATGAAACTGCCTAGATCGCCTTTTCGCCAGCGCGAAAGCAGGCGACACGCGAGGTGGCATTTGCGTCGAGCTGCGGGCGTTCTTTGGTGCAGCGCTCAATCGCCAGCGGGCAGCGCGGGTGATAGGCGCAGCCGGTGGGCGGGTTGATCGGATCGGGGATTTCTCCCTCAGGTGGGGCCACTTCGCGGCCGAAGCCATCCATTTTGGGCGCCGCGTCGAGCAGCATTTGTGTGTAGGGGTGTTGCGGGTTCTCGAAGAGATCTTTGGGGCTTGCCTCTTCGACCAAGCGGCCAAGATAGAGCACGCCGATGCGATCAGCCATGTGCTGGATGACGGTCAGATCATGGCTGATGAACAGATAGGTCAGACCGAACTCATCCTTCAAGTCACTCATAAGATTGAGAACTTGCGCTTGTACCGAGACGTCTAGGGCAGATGTCGGTTCGTCACAGACGATGAGTTTCGGCTCTGAGGCCAGCGCGCGGGCCACACAGATGCGTTGGCGCTGGCCGCCGGAGAATTGGTGCGGGAATTTGCCCGCGTCATTGGCGCTGAGGCCCACTTGCTCAAGCAGGCGTTCGGCCAGACCTTCTGTGCTTTCGCCTTGGGCTGCGGCAGGCTCGGTGACGATATCGCCAACTTTCCAGCGCGGGTTGAGCGAGGCGAACGGGTCTTGGAAGATCATCTGGATATCGCTGCGGATGCGGCTGATAACGTCTTCATCTTGCTCGGAAAACAGGTCCACGCCTTCGATTTCGACATGGCCCTCGGACGGCTTCAATAGCCCGACAACCATCTTGCCGATGGTGGATTTGCCGGAGCCGGATTCGCCTACCAACGCGTAGACGGTGTTGGCCTCGATCTCGAACGAGACATCCGAGACCGCCGTGAGATTGCGCTTTGGCAGGCGTTCGATGACGCGGTTGAGCCACGGTTTCGAGACGTCGAAATTGCGCGTCAAATTGTGGACGGAGACGATCTTGCTCATGACGCCACCACCGATTGCGAGGCCGAGAGCGGGAACCAGCAGGCGGTGCGCCCGTCGGTGTTTTTGAGCCGTGGCGCGGGATTTTCGCGGCATTTATCTTGTGCAAACGGGCAGCGCGGGTGGAAGGCGCAGCCATCGGGCAATTGACCTAGGCGGGGCATATTACCGGGGATCTGATGCAGGCGTTTCTTGCCTTTGGAGGCCAGCGGGGTGGAGCCCATAAGCCCGTCGGAATAGGGATGGCGCGGATGGGTTAAGACCTCGCGCACGGGGCCAAGTTCGGCCAGACGGCCCGCATACATCACGGCCACGCGGTCGGCGGTCTCGGCAATCACGCCCATATCATGGGTGATCAGCATGACACCTGTGCCACGCTCGCGGCAGAGCCGTTTTAAAAGCGCGATGATCTGCGCTTGGACGGAGACATCGAGCGCAGTGGTCGGCTCGTCGGCAATGACCAGCGACGGCTCTGCGCAAAGCGCCAAGGCGATGACGACGCGCTGGCGCATGCCGCCTGAGAACTCATGCGGGTAGCTGTCGATCCGCGCTTCAGCCGCCGGAATGCCGACTTCGTCGAGCCCCGCAATGGCGCGCGCGCGGGCGTCAGATGCGTTGACGCCCAGATGTTCTTGGATCGTCTCGATCAGCTGATCGCCAATGGGCAAAAGCGGGTTGAGCGAGGTCAGCGGGTCTTG
>CAZCEW010000133.1:2333-6837 GCA_964497775.1 uncultured Rhodobacterales bacterium | reverse complement strand
ATCGGCGCAGGCGGGCTTGGCGCGCCCGTTTTGCAATATCTGGCCGCCGCGGGCGTGGGCACTCTGGGCGTGATCGATGACGACGCCGTCGATAATTCCAACTTGCAGCGCCAAGTCATCCACACCGATGAGCAGATCGGCAAACCCAAGGTTTTCTCTGCGAGCGAGGCTCTGAAAGCGCAAAACCCGTTCATTGAGATCAAGCCCTATAATCGCCGTCTGGACGCAGATATCGCGGCTGAGCTTTTTGCCGAATATGATCTGATCCTCGACGGCTCCGACAATGCCGAGACCCGCTATTTGGTCAACGCGACCTGCGTGGCGCATGGCCTGCCACTGATCTCAGGCGCGATCACGCAATGGGAAGGGCAGCTGAGCTTGTTTGACCCCAAGCGCGGGGGCCCGTGCTACCAATGCGTCTTCCCGAATGCCGCCGCAGATGGCCTCGCGCCCTCTTGCGCAGAGGCCGGCGTCGTGGGGGCCTTGCCGGGGGTGCTGGGCTCGATGATGGCGGTTGAGGCGATCAAACACATCACGCAAGCGGGCGCGCCCTTGCGCGGCAAACTGATGATATACGACGCGCTTTACGCCGAAAACCGCGTGATTTCAGCCCCCAAGGCCCCCGATTGCCCGATCTGTGGAGCGATTGAGTCCAACAAGGGCTAGTCTGGATTTGTCCCCAAACCACAATCTCTTGTGGGTAAGACTAATTTTTGTATTTACACACTCCCCGATACGCCTCACGATGCACATAAGGGCCGCGCTGAAACGACCGGCCCGTTGATGAGCACAAGTGCATCAGAGGTCAGGCATGCCAAAAGGCGCCCTCCACTGCACGACCAGAAGGGGCTGGGTATGTCAGGTTTAGAACATTTTCTCGAAACGGAAGATTTGCACCCGATTGATCTTGTAGAGACGCTTGCCGAACATCACGAGTGGGATTTCGACCGCATCGCCGACGACCAAATCGCGATGGCGGTTGAGGGCCAGTGGCAGACCTATTCGATTACGCTGGCATGGTCCGCGCGCGACGAGACATTGCGCATGGTCTCCACCTTCGAGATGGAGCCGCCAAAGGGCCGTTTGCCCGCGCTTTATGACGTGCTGAACCGCGTCAATGACACCAGCTGGACGGGCGCGTTCACCTATTGGGAAGCGCAAAAGCTGATGGTGTTTCGCTATGGTCTGATCTTGTCAGGTGGCGCAGGTGCGGGGGCCGATCAGGTCGACCGGATGCTCAGTGCCGCCGTGATGTCGGCAGAGCGGTTCTACCCTGCATTTCAACTCGTCTGCTGGGGCGATCGCAGCCCCGAGGATGCGATGCAGGTCGCCATTGCAGAAGCCTACGGGCGGGCCTAATCTGAGCGCCTCAAACAAGGGGCTTCGCACATGGATCTATCGCTTCTCAACGCCCGAGGGCTTGTCCTGTTGGGCTGTGGCAAGATGGGATCTGCCATGCTGCAAGGCTGGCTGGAACGCGGCGTGGCGCGTGACGCCGTCACCGTTCTCGACCCCGCACCCTCCGATTGGCTGAATGCGCAGGGCGTGCATCTCAACACTGATCTGCCCGAAAACCCTGCCATCGTTTTGGTGGCCGTCAAACCCCAGATGATGGGCGAGGCTCTGCCGCGGCTGGGCGCGCTGGGCAATGGCGAGACGGTGTTCTTATCCGTCGCCGCAGGCACACCGATTGCAAGTTTCGAGGCCGCGTTCGGCGCAGACACACCCATCATTCGCGCCATGCCCAACACGCCCGCCGCCGTCGGTCGGGGCATCACAGCGTTCATCGGCAACGCGCGGACGACGCCGGACAATCTGGCGCTGGCAGAGGCGCTCTTGGGTGCGGTCGGCCAGACGGTACGGCTCGACAATGAAGACCAGATCGACGCGGTCACAGGCGTCTCCGGCTCGGGTCCAGCTTACGTATTTCACCTGATCGAGACTTTGGCCGCGGCGGGCGAGGCGCAAGGATTGCCGTCTGACATGGCGATGAAACTGGCGAAAGCCACCGTCGCAGGCGCTGGTCATTTGGCTGAGCAGGCAGAGGAAACTCCCAGCCAATTGCGCGTCAATGTCACCAGCCCGAACGGTACAACGCAAGCGGCGCTGGAGGTTTTGATGGATGAGGAAACCGGCTTTCCGAACCTCCTAAGGCGCGCCGTAAAAGCGGCCACGACCCGCGGCCGGGAGCTACGCGGATGAGCGAGATTAGCTTTGACGATTTCATGAAACTCGATATCCGCGTCGGCGTCATCACCAAGGCGGAGCCTTACCCTGAGGCGCGTAAACCCGCGATCAAACTCTGGGTGGATTTCGGGCCTGAGCTTGGCGAAAAGAAAAGCTCCGCCCAGATCACCAAGCATTACACACCGGAAGATTTGCCGGGTAAAAAGGTGATGGCCGTGGTCAATTTTCCACCGCGCCAGATCGGGAAATTTATGTCTGAAATCTTGGTGTTAGGGGTGCCGGACGCCGACGGAGAAGTCGTGTTGATGACACCAGACAAAGATGTACCCATCGGAGGGCGCTTGTTTTGAAACCGACGCTTTTGATCTCTCGCAATCTGCCCGATATCGTGATGGATGCCGCGCGCTCCAGCTATGATGTCACCCTACGCGACACTTCTGATCCGATGAGCGAGGCGGAGGTCACCCAAGCGCTGGGCGACTATGACGCCATCCTGCCGACTTTGGGCGATCAGTTCACCGCCAAAGCGATCACCGCCAGCGCGCCGAAAGCCAAGCTGATCGCCAATTTCGGCGTGGGCTATAACCATATCGACGTGCCCGCCGCCAAGGCGAAAGGCATCGCGGTGACCAACACTCCGGGCGCTGTCACCGATGCTACGGCTGATATCGCGATGACGTTGATCTTGATGACTGCGCGCCGCGCGGGCGAGGGGGAGCGGTTGGTGCGCGCGGGCAAATGGACCGGCTGGCAACCGACGCAAATGTTGGGCCTGCACCTGTCAGGCAAGACCGTGGGCATCATCGGAATGGGCCGGATCGGGCAGGCGATTGCGACACGTTGTGCGCAAGGCTTTGGCTGCAAAATCGTCTTCGCCAACAGATCGCAGAAATCCGTGGACGGCGCGCAGCAATTGGCCTCGATGGAGGCGGTGGCTGAAGCCTCTGACGTGGTGGTTTTGGCCACACCGGGCGGACCTGCGACCCATCACCTGATCGGAAAATCTGTCTTTGACGCGATGCAACCACACGCGATTTTCGTCAATATCTCGCGCGGCGATGTGGTCGATGAGCAAGCCTTGATCGCGGCGTTGAACGCAGGCCAATTGGCCGGCGCGGGGCTGGATGTCTACGAGTTCGAGCCCAAGGTTCCGGCCGCTTTGATTGCCATGGAGAACGTCACTCTGCTGCCGCATCTCGGCACCAACGCGCTAGAAGTCCGCGAGGATATGGGGATGATGGCGCTGCTGAACATCGACGCGTTTTTCGCCGGAAAATCTCTGCCCAACGCGGTCTAATCGGGCTCGTAGCTGAGGATATCGCCGGGCGTGCAATCCAGCACTTCGCAAATCTTTTCAAGCGTCTCGAAGCGCACGCCTTTGACCTTGCCCGATTTCAACAGCGAGACATTCTGCTCGGTTATGCCGACCAGTTCTGCAAGCTGTTTGGACCGCATCTTGCGACGCGCCAGCATGACATCAAGGGTCACGACAATCGGCATAGATCTCCCCTCTTTAGGTCACACAAAGGAGCGGTTCTCATCGGCGATCCGCGTTGCTTCAAACATGATCTGACCAAAGACCACAATGACCAAACCGATGACTAGCGCATAGATGTCAGCGTCATCAATGGTCAGATTTATTGCAAGCTCGCTGCCTGTGGCCCAAGCGACCACAAGGGCGCCTCCGATCATCTTTGACAAGATGCTGATCGGGCCAAGGGACATGATGATCCAGCCAATTCGGCGCAGCAGCGAGGCGGCAGTTTCCGTGAATATCCCGCCGCGCCGCAGGACTTGAAACAAGCGCCGCGCGGTCCAGAAAAACAACAGCCCCGCGATGTCTACCAACACCCAAAACGCGAAAGCGAACCAGCTTTGGCCCATTGTCATACTGCTCACATGTTGCCCGATCGAGAAGTCTTCGATCATCTCTGCACGCAGGTCCGGGTGGCTTGTCACCAACGCATAGATCCAAAACGTAAACACCGCCAATAACAAGCAAAGCGCGAGGCTCGCGGCCCATTCGCCAAGGCGGGCAAAGCGTTGGATTTTGTCAGATCGGGCGGCAGATATCTCAAGCATTTCGCAACTCCATAAAAGCAATACTTGCATTAATTATCGTAAAACAATAATAAATGCAATCAAGCGATGAAATTCATCGCCTTAATCTATCTGGAGGCAGAGAATATGCAATATCAACTTGGACTACTTGCAGCAGCCGGCGTGATCGCCGTGGGACTACAGGCAGAGGCACAAGATCGCTGGGCAGGGCTTTATGCGGGTCTGAGCCTTGATCGCTCGAAAAGTGACGTCGCCG
>CAZCEW010000133.1:0-2233 GCA_964497775.1 uncultured Rhodobacterales bacterium | reverse complement strand
GCGATAGCGGGTTTGAAGGCTCGTTTTTACTAACGCCGCGCCTTCGGGCCGGGTGGGCCACTGACAGCTTTTTCTTCTATGGATCAGCAGGCTTCGGGATGAGCGATCTTAGCGCCAAACCGACCTCAAGCCTTGGCACGGACGTGACCATGGGCCTTAGCTACGGTGTCGGCGTAGAAATGGCGATCAGTGACCGTTGGTCGGGTCGCCTTGAGGCCAACATCCATGATTTCGGCGAGCCGACCCGAAGTTTCAACGGCGTCTCGCAAGGCGTCAAAAGCGAGCTGCGCGTCATCTCGCTCGGGCTTACGCGGAAATTTTGACCCAGTCTCGGGTCTCGCGTCGAAGGGAGAGGCCCGAGATTTCGCTCAACCGGCCTGCATGCGCAGCTTGGCCATCAGGCCGCTTAACGCTTTTTCATATTGCTCTGATTTCAACTGGCCATTGTCATCGAATTCCTGATGCGCGCCCGCCACCAAAACCTCTGGCCCGGTTAGCAGAACTGGCTGAAACGGGTTCATCGCGAGGCGCAATATATACTGCCCGCGCGCGCCGCCTGTACGACCAGCGGCCGCAGAGACCAGTGCGACGGGCTTGTCTGCCCAGGGATTACTCTCGACCCGGCTGACCCAATCAAGCGCGTTTTTCAGAACGCCAGACATCGACTGGTTATATTCCGGCCCCGAGATCACAACCGCCTTGGCCGCCGCAATCTGATCAGCGAGGGTTTGGACCGCTGCGGGAATTCCGTCAGAGCTTTCCAGATCGCCGTCATAAAGCGGCAGGTTCAAATCCGCCTCATGCGCGGGCGCACCGTAAAGACGCGCGGCCTCTGCCAGAAGCATCCGGTTGAACGAGCCTTTGCGCAAAGAGCCCGAGATCAGCAAAAGATCAAATTTCGCCATTGTTCTAAATCCAATCAGTTAAGAGGGTCTGACCCGGTCGCCCGTAGCCTCGCGCCAGTGAATTCTGCACAGCGACACATAAGTCTCGTTGCCGCCAACCTGAACTTGCGCGCCGTCGGTCATGGCCTTGCCGTCAGCGTCTTTGCGAATGACCATCGTGGCCTTGCGCCCGCAATGACAAATCGTGCGCACTTCACGCATCTCATCGGCCAAAGCCAGCAAAGTGGCCGAGCCAGGAAACAGCTCTCCGCGAAAATCGACACGCAGCCCGTAACACATCACCGGTAGCTTCAGATCATCGACCGCGCGTGCCAATTGCCAAACCTGATCCGAGGTCAACCATTGCGCCTCATCCACCAAAACACAGGCAATTTTTCCTTTGGTTTGGCGGGCTTGGATCATCTCGAACAGATCGGCACTTTGCCCATACACATCGGCTGCCTGAGAGATACCAATCCGCGAGCCGATCTGGCCTTCACCGGACCGATCGTCGAAATCGGCCGTCAGCAAATAGGTCTCCATCCCCATCTCGCGGTAGTTATGCGCGGCCTGCAACAGCAAGGTCGATTTGCCCGCATTCATCGTCGAATAATGGAAGTGAAGTTTCGCCATACCCCGTGCCTAGCCCGAGCTTTTGCGGCACGCAAGCGGGTGAGAGGCATATGTGAGTTTACTAAAGTCAGACGCGGGAAGTTTACCCGGCTTTACGCGTCCGATTTGATAGACCTCTCACCCTATCGGTCCGCACCAGCATGGAACCGATATTTGCCCCATTTAGCTTGGAGCAATTGTGTTGTAGAACGCAGGTAGAAGATTCCTCAGGGGAAAGCGCAAAGCCATTTCCCCGCATGGGAAAATAACATGCAAGGCACTGAAATGACAGCTAAATTCAGGTATCTCAAGAAGCACACAGAGGCTCTGGTGAAAGATGTAGGCGTCGAAAATGCTTGCACGTTGACAGGCAGATCAAAAGCCACCCTTGGGCGCTATTATTCCGACGCTGACGAGCATGCCGACCGCTATATGCCCATCGACGCCGTCGCCTCGCTTGAAGCCAGCGCCTCTTTTCCGCATGTTACCTCCGCGCTGGCTGAGCTGAATGGCAACGCGCTGAACCCCGGTGAAAGCGCCCAGCGCAACTCCAATTCCGTCAATGCCGATGTGGTCGCCCTAGCGCAGCGTTTCGCGATGCTGATGGGCGAGTATAACATCTCCATCGAGGACGGCGTCATCACCGCCAACGAAGCCAAACGCATGCTAACCGAAACCCTCGCCCTGCAAAAAGTGCTGGTCGAGATGAAGCTGCATCTGGAAGAAGAAAGCGGGCC
>CAZCEW010000132.1:0-7161 GCA_964497775.1 uncultured Rhodobacterales bacterium | reverse complement strand
ATTGCCGCCGTGGTGATCTCGGTCACCGATCAATCGACCGCGTTCACTAAAACCTGCGCGATAGCTTATCTGATCGCCCGCATCGCCTATATCCCCGCCTATTATTTCGGCCTGACCCCGTGGCGCAGTGTCATTTGGGCGGTTGGGTTTTTCGCCACACTCTTTATGCTGCTCGCAGCGCTTTTCTAGACCACCACTCCAAGGAGAATTCCGCCAATGTCTTCATATGACGTCATCATCATCGGCTCCGGCCCGGGCGGCTATGTCTGCGCCATTCGCTGCGCGCAGCTTGGACTGAAAACCGCTTGCGTCGAAGGGCGCGACACGTTGGGCGGCACCTGCCTGAATGTCGGCTGCATCCCGTCCAAAGCGCTGCTGCACGCGTCGCATATGCTCCATGAGGCCGAGCACAACTTCGCCGCGATGGGGCTGAAAGGCAAAGCGCCCAGCGTCGATTGGAAAGCGATGCAGGGCTACAAGGATGACGTGATCGGGCAGAACACCAAAGGCGTGGAGTTTTTGCTCAAGAAGAACAAAGTCGACTGGATCAAAGGCTGGGCCTCGATCCCTGAGGCGGGCAAAGTGAAAGTCGGCAAAGAGGTCCATGAGGCCAAGTCGATCGTGATTGCGACGGGCTCGGATGTGGCGACGTTGAAAGGCGTGGAGATTGACGAGAAAACCGTCGTGTCCTCGACCGGCGCTTTGACGCTGGGCAAGGTTCCGAAGAAGCTGGTGGTGATCGGCGCGGGTGTGATCGGGCTTGAGCTCGGCTCGGTCTATAAGCGGCTGGGGTCCGAGGTCAAAGTGATCGAGTTTTTGGATCACATCACACCGGGCATGGATGCGGAGGTCTCTCGGAGCTTCCAGAAAATGCTCACCAAACAGGGGCTGGAATTCCAACTTGGCGCGGCGGTGCAATCTGTTGCCGTCAAAGGGGCCAAGGCGAAGGTTACCTATAAGCTGCGCAGTGATGACAGCGAGCATGTCGAAGATGCCGACACGGTTCTGGTGGCCACGGGCCGCGTGCCGTTCACGGATGGTCTGGGGCTAGAGGCGTTGGGCGTCGCGATATCGCCGCGCGGGCAGGTTCAGACGGATGCGCATTGGGCCACGACTGTTGCGGGGATTTATGCGATTGGCGATGTGATTGACGGCCCGATGCTGGCCCATAAGGCCGAGGATGAGGGCATGGGGCTGGCGGAGACTCTGGCAGGCCAGAAAGGCCATGTGAATTACGGCGTGATCCCGGGCGTGATCTACACGCATCCCGAGGTCGCCAATGTCGGCGCGACGGAAGAGCAGCTGAAAGAAGACGGGCGCGCCTATAAGGTCGGCAAGTTTTCCTTCATGGGCAATGGCCGCGCGAAGGCGAATTTTGCAGGCGACGGGTTTGTCAAAATCCTCGCCGACAAGTCCACCGACCGCATCTTGGGCGCGCATATCATCGGGCCAATGGCCGGTGATTTGATCCATGAGATCTGCGTGGCGATGGAATTTGGCGCAGCCGCAGAGGATCTGGCGCGCACTTGTCACGCGCATCCGACCTATTCAGAGGCCGTGCGCGAAGCCGCATTGGCCTGCGGAGACGGCGCGATCCACAGCTAGAATACCCCATTGATATCGCATCAAGGCCCATGTCCTGACACAAACTGGCGGTTCTTTTGTCGCAAGACTTAATGACACGCTATGCAACAAGGACTTCCCCATGCGCTATCTCACCACAACCGCTTTGGCGGCATTGATGACTGTAACACTGGCCACGGATGCTGAAGCGCGCCGCGGCGGTGGCACGAAAGAGGTGCTGGAATTCGTAGCGCCGACCAATTTGATCGATACAGGCGGCGCCGTGCTGTCTTTGTGCCATCTGGTCGAGAAAAACACCTTTGTTGGCATCTCGATCTTTTCCACATCGCAAGGCTATGCGCTGGCCACAGATAAATGCGAGGTCGATAATTTCTACCCGCTTGAAACGGCGGAGTTCCAAGCCCTGCAATCTGAAGGCCGGATCGCGGCTGAATTGCCTGCGGAACCCTCTATCGGGTTGGTGCGCACATTGTGGAAATACACGTTTCTGGGCTTCGTCTGGACCGCGATTGCCGTCGCCGCGTTGATGGCGCTGCGGGTCAAGATGCGCACGCGTAAACGTCGCAAGGAAATCGGTAAAGTGTCGAAAGTGGCGCTCAATACGCTGGATGCGATGTGCCATGTCGCCAAAACCGACGGCCATATCGATGCCGAGGAAATCCGCGCGATTGCGGCGGCCAGCGAAAAGCTGACCGGCACGGCGTTCGAGCATGAAAAGATCGAAAAGATGATCGAGCTGTCGGAAAAGAAACTGCCGCCCAAAGCGTTTGACCGTTTCACCAAGGGCCTGCGCCCGTCTGAATATGACACCGTGATGCGCGGCGTTTTGATGGTCTCTGCGGTTGATGGCAACCTCGCCAAGGAAGAGCTCGATTTCATCGGCAATCTGGCCGCAGTTCTTAAGGTCAGCCAAGGCGAAATCTTGGCAATGCTTGATGAGCTGACAGGCAAGACCGCGCGCCCCTCGCCTGATATGGGCAGCGCACAGCCCGCGTAGCGCGGAACATATCCTTGCAAGACCCTTTCGGGCGCGATTCTCTGAGTCGCGCCTTTTTCTTGGGGTAGTGGGCGGGGATCTGCCCATCGGCAAAGCCGCGCGCATGCCTGTTGCGCGTTCGGCAACGATCCACTGGCCCCACGGGGGATTGGGGTATCTTTGGACCACAACCAAAAAAGGGGCCTAGGTTTTGCCCTTTTTCGACCCCTGTTCGGTCACAAAATCTCAGCACGTTTTGGGCTGCGAGATCGCACCGGTCTCGCTTCATAGCTGCCATTCTGCACCAGCTTTTCGACGGGCCCGGACACACCGCCTCTGCCAAGGCGCCGGCCCCCCGCCCGAAGAGCTTGAACCTAGGGAGATGACCTGATGCCAAGCCAGACACCTGTTCTGTCGATCAGTGGGGACCATACATTTACCGGTGACCGCACCGACTATATCGATATCGGAAATCCGCCAGCCCTTGCGCTTGCCAATGCGACGATCTCGCTGGCCTTTAGCGCCACAGATGTGAACACCCGTCAGGGGCTGTTTTCAAAAGATGCCAGCGGGTTTGGCAATGGCGGGCATCTGACCGTCTGGATTTCTGACGGCAAGATCAAGATCCGCCAACAAACCGATGATGACAATGAATGGCTCGACGTGCCGGACCTGATGCTCAACGCGAACCAGACCTATCATCTGAGCGTGTCGTTTGGCGATCAAGGTCTGATGATCTATGTCGACGGCGTCCTTGTCGCCGCGGAGCCCGTGTTCAAGCAGGGCATGGAGCATAATGACAACCATCTGATCGTGGGCGCCAGTGCGGCCTACCGCGATGATGATACCAAAGACCCGCATGATCCGTTCACCGGAACAATCTCGGATGTGAAGGTCTATGACACGCAGCTTTTGCCTTTCGAGATGGCCGAGGTTGCAGGCGAAACTGACCCCGCCTTTGAAGCTGCCGCTTTGGCGGAATTGTCTTATGAGGATCTGATGCCTGCGCTGGCGCAGCTTCATCATGGCTCTGACAATCTCAAAGCCATCGCGATGTCGATGGGCATCCATCACAATGGCCAGCCGATGTCGGGCGTCACCGTCGAGAACGGCACGGATGGCGCTGACACAATGAACGGTGATGGCGGCACAGATGCGATCAATGCGGGCCTTGGCGATGACATCCTCAACGGCAATGGCGGCAATGACATTTTGCAAGGCGGCTACGGCGATGACATCGTCTCGGGCGGGGCTGGCAATGACGTGATTGATGGCGGCCATGGCCAAGACACGCTTTTGGGCGGCGCGGGCAATGACTTGTTGATCTCGCAATCTGACGGGCGCGAGGGTGATGTCGCCTATGATCCGAACCGCGACGAAGGCATCGATATGTATAGCGGCGATCAGGTCACGGGCCGTGTTTATGTCGACCAGCCTGTTCCGGCTGATGACATTCTAACAGGCGGCGCGGGCGCGGATATTTTCTATTTCCAGACGCTGATCAATGCCAAGGAAGTCTATCTGGAGAAGCACACCCAAGATGACGGCACCATTCGCTGGCATGGGGTTGCGGGCGAGAATGATATGATCCACGACCATTGGGTCGATGTGATCGGCAATGATGTGATCACCGATTTTGACCGCTCTGAAGGCGACCGGATCGTGATCGAGGGCCACACGACGCAAATCGGCTCGATCATTCATGGCGATATGAATGGCGACGGGATCATCGATCACTCGCTCATTCAGCTTTACTCCGATCAAGGCGGCGGCGGTGGCGCGCATAATGACGATCTATTGGGCACGATCACCGTGTTTGGCGATCTGGTCACGCAGGCCGATATCGAACATACCGCGGGGCCTGCTTATGGCATCGTCAAATCAATAGACAAGCTGGCCGAGGCGATCACGCCTTTGGCGGTCTCCGCTGAGAACTCCGGCGCAGGATTCGGGCTTGAGGCAGGCGCGTTCAGCTATTCGGGCTTTGGTGCGAATGATGTGGTGGCGCTTGGTCGCACAGACGCTGTCATCGACGGCACGGCCAATGGCGGCACGCAAACCGGCAGCGCGGATACCGCAACTGAGAGCGTCACATCCGTCGATATCGACACTGGCGCGGGCGATGATCGCGTCACGCTCAGCTCTGATCTGGATGTGGATGCGGTGATTGCTGCGGGGGCGGGGTATGACACCGTCACGCTCAGCGGTGCTTTTTCTGACTACACGCTCAGCCTTGATGAAAGTGGCACGCTCAGCGCCAGCAAAACCGGTGCGCCCGGCAATAAGGTGACGATGAGCGGGGTCGAGCGGTTGGCCTTCTCTGACACGGCGCGCAGCGTCTCAACTGGGACCGATGCGGGCGAGCAGATCACAGGCTCCAGCGCGCATGACATGACCTTCGGGCGCGCGGGAGATGACGTTTTGCGCGGTGCCTCGGGCAATGACATGCTTGACGGCGGGGACGGCAATGACGAGGTCTTTGGCGGCTTTGGCGTCGACGAGATGCATGGCGGCTCAGGCGATGACGTGCTGCATGGCAACGCGCATGGCGACATGCTTGATGGCGGCGACGGCAATGACACGCTCAATGGCGGCAATGGCAATGACCTGATCTATGGCGGAGCCGGCAACGATCAGGTCAGCGGTGCCAATGATGCAGACACGATCCATGGCGGGTCCGGCAATGACACATTGCTTGGCCAGCAACAGGCCGACACGCTTTATGGCGATGCTGGCATGGATACATTGGTTGGCGGCAACGGCAATGACACGCTGCATGGCGGGGCGCATGCCGATATTCTTTACGGCGATAACAATGTCGACACTCTGCATGGCGATAACGGCAATGACACGCTGCATGGCGGCGCGCATGGCGACATGCTGTATGGCGGAAATGATAACGACACGCTTTACGGCGAAGGTGGCGATGACTACCTCGATGGCGGCGCGCAGAACGACACGCTTTACGGCGGCTATAACAGCGACACGCTTCTGGGCGGCGACGGCAATGATACGCTTTATGGCGGCGCGCAAAATGACACGCTTCAAGGCGGCAATGACGCCGACACGCTTTATGGCGAAGGTGGTGATGACTACCTCGATGGCGGCGCACAAAACGACGCGCTTTATGGCGGCTATAACAGCGACACGCTTTTGGGCGGCAACGGCAATGATCTGCTATTTGGCGGCGGTCAGGCGGATGTGCTGGATGGCGGTAATGACAGCGATGTGCTGGATGGCGGTACAGGCGATGACACGCTGACAGGCGGCGCACAGGCCGACACGTTTGTCTATAAGCTCGGCTATGCCCGCGACACGATCACGGATTTTCAAAACAATATCGATGCAATTGATCTGAGCGATTTCGGCTTTGCCGATAGCGCCGCGGCCATGGCGCAGGCCACGCAATCGGGCGATAATCTGGTGTTCAATTTCGGCGACGGCAATGTGCTGGTCGTCGAGAATATGACCGCAAGCCTGATCGAGAATGATCTGCTTCTCGTCTAAGCCTCACCGCGCGCAGGGGTGACGCGTCTTTAACGGATGCGCCCTACACCTTGCGCTCGGACGTCCACTCGCGGCATCGGGTAACACCCCGGTGTCGCAACTCAAGACCAGAGATTAGGTTCCCGAACGGTCAAGCTGGCCCACTTGCCAGCCTAAACCCAGGAGCCGCCTGATCGCGCAAAATTCACCCCTAAAAAGGTGTCAGGTGCGGGGAAACCCGCGATGAGCTCGCCCCATAGCGGCGCCGCTATACCTTGAAGTTCGAGACGGGTTTCCGGCCAACCCTACCCTCCGATTTGACGAGATAATCTTCCATCCGCACGGGGATCTAATCGTGCCGGATGTGTTCGCACGCGCTATTGCGCGAGCATGCGCAGCCCGTGGGTGACATCTGCGCGCACAGCGACGCGCAATCCGGGCTCGTCACCGGCTTTCAGCGCAGACACAATCAGCTTGTGATGGCGCGGCACTTCGGTGCGTTGCAACTTGCCATAAAGCGCGCGCATCGTAGGCCCCATTTGCAGCCAGACGGTTTCGGCCATCGCTAGCATCGCAGGCGCTTGGGCGCGCAGATACAGCGTGCGGTGAAATTCCAGATTGGCACGGATATAGCCCACCGCATCGCCGCGCGTGATCACTTGCCCGATGGTCGCGTTGATGGTTTGCAGCCGCTCGATCAAGGCCAGATGGGCGCGGGGAAGCGCGCGGGCCGCAAGTTCGGGTTCCAGCAAAGCGCGCAAAGCCGCGAGCTCTTCGATGCGGTCATTGGACAGCTCCGGCGTTGAGACACGGCCCGACGAGGACAGCGTCAGCGCGCCTTCGGCCACCAAACGGCGCACCGCTTCGCGCGCGGGCGTCATTGACACATCGAACTCGCGCCCAATGCCGCGCAAGGTCAGCGCCACGCCGGGGGCTATCTCGCCATACATGATGCGCGAGCGCAGGGAGCGGTAGACCATATCATTGGCCGCCCCCGTCGCAGAGGTGCCGATTTCAGATTTGGGCGCTTGGTAAAGCATGGCCGCGACTGTGATCACAAAGCGCGGGGCGGTCAAGGCGATGACAGCTCAGAACTGATACCTGTGCAGCCCTGC
>CAZCEW010000131.1:0-7207 GCA_964497775.1 uncultured Rhodobacterales bacterium | reverse complement strand
AAATGCGCGATGCCGTTTTGCTCCACCCGCTCATGGCGCCCGCCGACATTGACCCAGATGCCGATGGACGCGCTCTCCAACCCTGGCATATGCTCAGTGACGATGCGAAACCCGTTGGGCAGCGTATGGAGCTGATGGCTCACGCGGAGATCCTGTCGCGGATCAGCGTTTTGAGCGCGTCCACATCGCCTGCCATCTCGGTCATCCGCTCGGGTCGGTCGAACAAGTCGCCCATGCGCTCGGGTAAATCGGGATGCAAGCCAGTGGCGGCTTCAACGGCGGCCGGGAATTTCGCCGGATGCGCCGTGGCCAGCGTGATCATCGGCGTGGCCCCTTGATGATCCATCGCGACCTTCACACCAACGGCAGAATGCGGACACAGCAACTCGCCCATCGAAGCCTGCGCCTGCTTGATCATCGCTGAGGTTTCTTCCTCAGATGCGCGGCCAGAGGCAAACGTATCGCGCAGCGCGCCGATGGCGCCTTGGCTGATTTGGAACGATCCTGTGGCCTTCAGCGCCTCCATCTGATCTGCGACCGCGCGGCCATCGCCGCCGTATGCATAATACAACGCCCGCTCGAAGTTAGAGCTGACTTGAATATCCATCGACGGGCTGATCGAAGGGATCACGCCCTCAGTCGCGTAAGCTCCGTTTTCAAGCGCGCGGTGCAAGATGTCGTTCTGGTTCGTGGCGATCACCAGCTTTTCGATTGGCAACCCCATCTGGCGTGCGATGTAGCCTGCGAAGATATCGCCGAAATTGCCTGTGGGCACAGTGAAGCTCACGCCGCGATCCGGCGCGCCCAGCGAGACGGCGGAGGAGAAATAATACACCACTTGCGCCAGCACCCGCGCCCAGTTGATCGAGTTCACACCTGCCAGACGCACTCCGTCGCGGAAGTCGAAATCGTTGAACATGTCTTTCAACGCGCCTTGGCACGTGTCGAAATCCCCCTCCACCGCCAGCGCATGGACATTGGCCTCGGACGGCGTTGTCATCTGGCGACGCTGCACGTCTGATACGCGGCCATTGGGAAACAGAATGAACACATCAACCGCGTCCAAGCCTTTAAAGGCCTCTATCGCGGCAGAGCCGGTATCGCCTGATGTGGCCCCTACAATCGTCACCCGCTCACCCGAGCGGCTGAGCGATTTCTGAAACATCTGACCAATCAGCTGCATCGCGAAATCTTTGAACGCCAATGTCGGCCCGTGGAACAGCTCCAGCAGGAAGTGATTGTCGCCGATCTGCTTCAAAGGCGCGCGTGCGTCATGGCCGAAACCGGCATAGGCCTTGGCAATGATCTCTTGGAACTCTGCATCCGTGAACGCATCGCCAATGAAAGGCTTCATCACTGCGAACGCGATCTGCTCGTAAGACATCCCGCGCATGGCCGTGATCTGAGCCGTCGAGAGCGTTGGGATCTCTTCGGGCAAATACAGGCCCCCATCGCGCGCAAGGCCGGTCAGCATTGCTTGCTCAAAGCTCAAAACAGGAGCGTCACCACGGGTCGAGATATATCGCATCAAACAGGTCTTTCCTCAGACAGTCCGCTGCCTGATACGCCAAAGCAAATAGCCTGTCATCACAAACCATATCGCGGCCAGCGAAAACCATGTGATTGCGTATTGTAAGTGATCATTTGGAATAGCGCTCGAGCTGATCGCAAAGGGCTCCACCTCGGGCGAGGTTTTCGACACCACGCGCGCAACGATCATCGCAGGCTCGGTGCCCAAAGCCTCAGCCATTGCAGGCACATCACGGGCAAACCAGATATTGCCGCCTTTGTCGGGATCAGGCGTGTAACTGTCCACTTCCTGCGGCCAATAGAGATTGCCTTGCACTTTCACGCCGCTTGTGGCGCGGTCTTCGAGTTTGCGCTCTGTCGGGATGAAGCCGCGATCGACCAGAATGCGGCGACCTTCACTGGTCTCCAGCACGGCAATGATCCGGTAGCCTGCCCCGCGTTGCTTGATCGAGGCCAGCACGTGGATTTCTTCGCCAGTGAACCTGCCGCCCGCCTCTACCGCCAGATAGCTTTGCGTCTGCGGGTCAATCGCCTCTGGCAAGACCACAGGGACCGCACCGATCTTCGCGTCAATCTCGGCCAACACACCTTGTTTCCACGCCAAGCGTTGCACCTGCCATGTGCCCAAAGAGACCAAGATCGCGCAGCCGATAAGCCCGATCAGCAAAGGTATGATCATGCGTGACATCACGCCCCCTCAACAACAAAGCGCGGAAGAATTTCTCCCGCGCCTGTTTCTTTGGATAATTGTAGAGATCAGCGCGGGACTAGCCGCCCCAAACATAAATGGCGGCAAACAGGAACAGCCAGACCACATCCACGAAGTGCCAATACCAAGCAGCCGCCTCAAAGCCTACATGCTGCTCAGGCGTGAAATGGCCCTTGTAGACGCGGATCAGGCAGACCAGCAGGAAGATCGTGCCGACCAGAACGTGGAAGCCGTGAAAGCCCGTCGCCATGAAGAAGTTCGCGCCGTAGATGTTGCCCGAGAAGCCAAAAGCCGCGTGGCTGTATTCATAGGCCTGAAACGCAGTGAACAAGACGCCCAGCAAGATCGCGAGGATCAGGCCGTTCTTGAGGTCTTTGCGATTGTTTTCATGTGCAAGTGCGTGGTGCGCCCAAGTCGCCGCAGCGCCCGAGCACAGCAAGATCAGCGTGTTGATCAGCGGCAGATGCCATGGATCAAACGTCTCGATCCCGGCAGGTGGCCAGACGCCATCAACCAGCGGGCTATTCTCGCCCATCGGATACATCGCGTGCTTAAAGAACGACCAGAACCATGCCACAAAGAACATGACTTCCGACATGATGAAGAAGATGAACCCGTAGCGCAGACCAATGCGCACAACCGGCGTGTGATCGCCCGTCTCGCCTTCATCGACCACGTCAGCCCACCATGAAAACATCACGTAAAGGACGCCGACAAAGCCTGCCGCAAACAGCCAAGGCGTGCCGTCATGGAACCAGATAACAGCGCCGGTCAGCATGATAAACGCAAACACCGCTCCCAAGAACGGGTTAATCGACGGGGGCAGAATGTGATAGTCGTGGTTCTTAGCGTGCGCCATTTTTGGTCCCTCGTTGGACGTTAGTCAGTTAGTTTATATCAGTGTCGGAGGTTGTCTCCAACGCCGCCTGCGCGTCAGGCAGGTCTATTTCATAAAACGTGTAGCTTAGTGTGATCTCTTCGACAAACTTGCCGTCAGCATCTTCGACAATCTCAGGATCGACATAGAAGGTCACCGGCATCTCGACCCGCTCGCCGGGTTGCAAGACCTGCTCTTCAAAGCAAAAGCAGGCTATCTTGACGAAGAAGCCACCCGCAGTGAACGGGAAGACATTGTAGCTGGCAGAGCCGGCAATGGGACGGTTGGTCGGATTATAGGCCTCGTAGAACGCAAGGCCCGTCTCGCCGATGCGCACTTTCATTTCGCGCTGCAACGGTCTGAATTCCCACGCCATATCCGATGACAAAGAGCCGTCGAAGCGCACATTGATCGTTTGATCCAAGATCACATCGGAGCCCGCATCAGCCTCTAGCGTCGTGCCGCCATAGCCTGTCACGCGGCAGAACCAGTCGTAAAGCGGCACAGAGGCGAAGGCCAAGCAGACCATCGTTGTGACCATGGCCACCAGATAGGCCAGCGTGCGGCGTTTGGGATCGAGGTCCTTGAGCATCAATTCGCCTCCGGCTCGATCAATTGCGGACGCACGACATGGTCGTAGCCTTCCACAAATCCGGTGTTTGTCACTTTCACGACAGTGAGCCCGAAGATGATTGCAATGAAGCCCACCAAAATCAGGCCGACGCCCAGATTGCGCCCGAAGCGGCGCTTGTGGATTTCATGCTCAACACGAAGTGCCATTACCAAGCCCCCATCCCAAGCTTGACCCAGATCGCTTGCAAAAGAAGCGCGCCGAAGCTCATGAAGAGGTATGTCAGCGAGAAGCGGAAGAACTTTTTCTCGACCGCATATTTATCTGCCTCGGCCTGTGCATCCGTGCGCTGCCACATCCGGTAGGCGCCAAACACAAACCGCGCGTTCAGATACAAAGCCGCAACCAGATAGATCCAGCCGCCGATTGACGTAAACGCAGCCCCAATCGCCAACGGCGCCAGAAGCAGTGTGTAGATAAACGCATGGCGCCGTGTGGTGGGTTTGCCATGGGTCACTGTCAGCATCGGCACGCCAGCTTTCGAGTAATCCTCGTTCATAAACAGCGCCAAGGCCCAGAAATGCGGCGGCGTCCACATGAAGACCAGCGCGAACATCAGCACGGCCTCAATCGACACAGAGCCCGTCGCCACGGCCCAGCCGATCATCGGAGGGAACGCGCCAGCGGCACCGCCAATGACGATGTTTTGCGGCGTCCAGCGCTTGAGCCAGATCGTGTAGATCACAGCGTAAAAGAAGATGGTGAAGGCCAGAATACCCGCCGCGACCCAGTTGGAGGCAAGCCCCAGCATCACGACCGAGATAAACGACAACCACAGCCCAAGGCTCAGCGCCTCACCCGGCGTGACCTTGCCCGCAGGCACAGGGCGCTTGGAAGTCCGCTTCATGATCGCGTCGATGTCGTGGTCATACCACATGTTCAACGCGCCCGAGGCACCGCCGCCCAGCGCAATAAACAGGATCGACACGAAGGCAATAAACGGATGCACCGAGACAGGCGCCACAAACACGCCAACGGCGGCCGTGAACACGACCAAAGACATCACCCGAGGTTTTAGCAGCGCGACATAATCGCCAAACTGCGTCTCGCCCTCATAGCTGTCTATCTGTTGCGTGGCATCCGTCATGGCGCAGGCTTACTCAGCTGCCGCCACAGTGACAGAGCGTGGCGTGCCCGCATATTCGTCAATCGCACCGTCGAGCCATTTGTCATATTCCGCCTGGCTCACCGCTTTGACAGTGATCGGCATATAAGCATGGGCTTGGCCGCAAAGCTCAGAGCATTGCCCGAAATAGACGCCCTCTTTGTCGACATTGAACCAAAGCTGCGCCAGACGACCCGGCACGGCATCTTGCTTCACGCCAAAAGCAGGGATGGTCCAAGAATGGATCACATCTGCACCGGTGATCTGCATCACGATTGTCTTGCCCACGGGCACAACTACGGCCGTATCTGTCGCCAGCAGGAACTCATCTTTTGAGTAGCCCGCCTCGACCAATTCAGCCTCAACATCAGGTGTCAGGCGGTTTTCACCAGCACCGATCATAAAGCTGTCAAAAGCGAAGTCGTGATCGACATATTCATAGCCCCAATACCACTGGTATCCGGTCGCCTTGATGACGATATCACCCTCGGGGATCTTTTGCTGTTTGAACAACACAGGCACCGAGAACGCGCCCACGAAAATCAAGATCAGCGTCGGGATCAGCGTCCAGGCAACCTCCAGTGGCGAGTTATGTGTAAAGGTCGCAGGCGTCGGGTTGCGCTTGGCGTTGTAGCGCACCGCCACGATGGCCAGAAGCAGCACCACGAATAACGTGATCACGGTACACAAAACCAACAACATATTGTCGAGCCAGATGATGTCGCGCATCAGCTCTGTTGCAGGTTCTTGAAAATTAAGCCCATCTTGCTCAGGTACGCCCACAATCGGCAAGTCTTCCAAAGCCGTCTGAGCCAGCGCCGCATTGGACATAAAAACCGCGCTCAAACCCGCAAAAATCGTCGAAAATCGCATGTATATCTTCCCGTTGTCTCTGGGGCGCACTGTTCCGGCACGGAATCCCCATTGCGTCTTTGCTGCGAGAAACCATATTACACCGTGCGGGGCAAGCTCTCGGCGCATCCTCGCGTTACCATGCCGCAGGTTATTTTACGCCAGATCAAAGGAATCATCGATGAGCCCGACCCAATCCGAGCGTTTCCGCCCCTTCGAGACCCTTCTCGAGCGTGACCGCGCGCTGCAAATCCTGCAATCTGCCACCCTTGGCGCCGATGATGGCGAGCTCTACCTAGAACGTCACCGCGGCGAGGTGTTCTCTTTCGATGATGGCCGCCTGAAGAACGCAAGCTTCGATGCCTCTGAGGGGTTTGGTTTGCGCGCCGTGAAAGGTGAAACGGCAGGCTATGCCCATGCCACCGAAATATCTGAAAGCGCCTTGCTGCGCGCCTCCGAGACCACGAAGCTGGCCGTGGGTGACGGTGGCGGCAAAATGGCCCCTGCCCCGCAAGCGACCAATCGCAAGCTCTATACAGATGAGGACCCGATGACGAGCGCGGTCTTTGCCGCCAAGGTCGACACTTTGCGCGAGATCGATGCATTCGCGCGCGCCCTTGATCCGCGCGTGGTGCAGGTATCGGCCTCTATGGCTGCCTCGCACCAGGAAATAGCCATCCTGCGCCCCGATGGCGCGCTGGTCACAGATGATCGCCCGATGACGCGGCTCAACGTCTCGGTGATTGTGGAGGCAAATGGCAAACGCGAAAGCGGCACGGCTGGCGGCGGTGGTCGCGCGATGCTTGATCCGCTGATGGCGCGCGTGCATTGGGAAGGTCTGATCGCGGAAGCCCTGCGCATAGCTCTCGTCAATCTCGACGCCGAACCCGCGCCTGCTGGCGTCATGGATGTCGTGCTTGGCCCCGGCTGGCCCGGTATCTTGCTGCATGAGGCAATCGGGCATGGGTTGGAGGGCGATTTCAACCGCAAGAAAACCTCTGCTTTCGCTGGCCTGATGGGTCAACAAATTGCCGCCAAAGGTGTGACTGTCCTAGATGACGGCACGATCCCCGACAGGCGCGGCTCGATCACCGTTGATGATGAGGGCACGCCCAGCGCCAAGAACGTCCTGATCGAGGACGGCAAGCTGGTGGGCTATATGCAAGACCGCCAAAACGCGCGCCTTATGGGCGTGGAGCCCACAGGCAATGGTCGCCGTCAATCCTACGCCCACCCCCCCATGCCGCGCATGACCAACACCTATATGCTAGGCGGTGATGCGGACCCGCAAGCCATTGTCAAAGACCTCAAAGATGGCATCTATGCCGTGGGCTTTGGCGGCGGTCAGGTTGATATCACCAATGGCAAATTCGTCTTCTCCTGCACCGAAGCCTACCGCGTGAAAAACGGCGTCGTGGGCGCGCCCGTCAAAGGTGCCACGCTCATCGGCGACGGCGCCACCGCATTGAAACAGATCCAAGCCATCGGCAATGACATGGCGCT
>CAZCEW010000130.1:0-7208 GCA_964497775.1 uncultured Rhodobacterales bacterium | reverse complement strand
TGGTGCTGTGAGGGAGGATTGAACTCCCGACCTCACCCTTACCAAGGGTGTGCTCTACCACTGAGCTACCACAGCATTGGGCGGTGGGATACGATCAAAGCTCTATCGGTGCAAGGGGTAACTGGACCCTTTTCCCCCTTCGCGTTAAGAGAAGGCATGATCAAAAAGGCAAGCCATGACGACGCAACACCACCCGTGACCGAAGCGCAAACGCGTGAGGCGCGATTGAAGGCGGCGTTGAAGTCGAACATGGGACGCAGGAAGGCTCAGGCGCGCGCCAGAAACGCGCCGGGCGACAAGGCGAAAAATGAGCAGGAACAGTGAATTATGGACAAGATAGTCGTTAAGGGCAACGGCCCCCTCAAAGGCCAAATCCCGATCTCGGGCGCGAAGAACACGTGTCTCAAGCTGATGACAGCCGCACTTCTTTGCGACGAGCCGCTGACATTGACCAACGTGCCGCGCTTATCGGACATTGGCACGCTGAGCACGCTATTGACCTCGCTGGGCTGCGAAGTGGCGCTTTTCAACGGCGGCAACGTCATGGCGCTGAGCGCGGGCGAGATCACCAATTCCAAGGCGGACTATGAAATGGTCCGCAAACTGCGCGCCTCCTTCAACGTGCTAGGCCCCCTTGTTGCGCGGCACGGTGAAGCCATCGTCTCGCTGCCCGGTGGTTGCGCGATTGGTGCGCGTAAGGTTGATCTGCATCTCATGGCATTGGAAAAGCTTGGGGCCGAGATCGAGCTGATCGAAGGCTATGTACATGTCAAAGCGCATAAAGGTCTCAAAGGCGCTGTGATTGATTTCCCCATGGTCACAGTGGGCGGCACCGAGAATGCGCTGACGGCGGCAACATTGGCCAAAGGCACCACCGTAATCAAAAACGCCGCGCGCGAGCCTGACACGGTCGATCTGTGCAAATGCCTGACTGCGATGGGCGCCAAAATATCCGGCGCGGGCACCTCTGAGATCACGGTGGAAGGCGTCGAGCGTTTGCATGGCGCGACCCATGAGGTGATCGCCGACCGCATCGAGCTGGGCACATTCATGATCGCGCCGGCCATTGCCGGAGGCGAGGTTGAACTAATAGGTGGGCGTCGCGAATTGCTAGAGGCGTTTTGTAACAAGCTAGAGGCCACAGGCGTTGTAATCGAAGATATCGAAGGCGGCTTGAAAGTCCGCCATGATGGATCGCGCCTAAAGCCTGTGGATGTTGAAACCGAGCCCTTCCCCGGATTTCCAACCGATCTGCAAGCGCAGATGATGGCGGCGCTTTGTTTTGCCGATGGCACCAGCGTTCTGCACGAGACGATCTTCGAGAACCGCTTCATGCACGCGCCCGAGCTGATCCGCATGGGCGCTCAGATCGATGTGCAAGGCGGTCATGCGACTGTTACCGGTGTGGAGACGATGAAAGGCGCGCCTGTTATGGCGACCGATTTGCGCGCGTCTGTTTCGCTGATCCTTGCGGGGCTGAAGGCTGAAGGCGAAACCGTTGTGGGCCGCGTCTATCACCTTGATCGCGGCTATGAACGGATTGAGCAAAAACTCAGCGCTGTGGGCGCATCAATCGAACGGGTGCCGGAATGAGCGAAGATGCGCGCTTTGAAGATGGCTCTGAGCGTGCTTTGCGGCTTCGGGCGGAAGACAGTGACGACCTGCAAGTCGTCTCGTCATTGGCGCAAGACGCGGTTTTTCCGATCACGCAGTTGTCTTGGAAACCTGCCAGTCGGCGCTTTGCGCTGCTGCTGAACCGGTTTCGCTGGGAAGACGCAACGCTCGCCAAACAACGCAAGCGCGACTTTGAACGTGTGCAAGCCGTGCTGGCCTTTGACGATGTGATTAAGGTGTCCAGTCAGGGCGTGGATGCGAGTGACAAGGATGTCGTGCTGTCGCTTCTATCTCTCAGCTGGACCGCGGGCGAGGATGGCGCGGGCCGCATTGAACTGACGCTGGCAGGCGACGGCGCGATCGCGCTCGACGTCGAATGTATCAACGTCACATTACAAGATGTCACACGGCCCTACATCGCCCCTTCGCGCAAAGAGCCCGAGCACCCCGAATGATCCGCTGGCTCGGCGCCGATGACCTCGATCAATGGCGCGACATCAGGTCCGAGGCTTTGCGGCTTTGTCCTTCGGCCTTTCTGACCAGTTTGGCCGAGTTCGAAGCGCGCTCGGACGATGAAATCCGCGCCCAACTTGCGCAAGGCAGAGTGCTGGCCAGTTTTGACGGCGAGACCGTGATGAGCACCCTCGCCTATTCGCGCCAGCGCCGCCCTCAAACTCAACATCGCGCCGAGATTGCTGCGGTTTATACCCGCCTCGATGCGCGCGGAACGGGGCAGGCTGCGGATTTGATGCATCATTTGATCGCCCATGCGCGCACTGAGGGTGTCGTGCAACTTGAACTGAGTGTTGAGGCCAGCAACGCCCGGGCAATCGGGTTTTACGAAAAACTAGGCTTCCAACGCTTTGGCACCCTGCCCCGGGTTGTCGCCACCGACCAAGGGTATAATGACGATTTTTTCTACGTCCTGACGCTCGACAGCTAAGCTGCCCGCTTGAGCCTCACCCGACAGGTCGCTATGCAAGCGCAATGACCTTGCACCTGAACTCATCCGACGCCGATTTCGAGGCCGCGTTCGCCGCACTTCTGAGCATGAAGCGCGAAGACAGTGCGGATGTGGATGAAACCGTCGCGGGCATCATTGCGCAGGTGCGCGAGCATGGCGACGCGGCAGTGGCCGAGCTGACCGAGACATTCGACCGATTGAAACTGGCACCTGAGGAATTCGCTTTCTCGCAAGCTCAGATCGACGCGGAGATTGCGAAGGTCCCGGCGGATGAACGCGCAGCGCTAGAGATGGCGGCCGCGCGCATCCGCGCCTATCACGACCGCCAGATGCCGCAAGATGCGATGTGGCAAGACGAGGTCGGCGCTCATCTCGGCTGGCGGTGGAGCGCGGTGTCGGCGGCAGGTCTCTATGTGCCGGGCGGCTTGGCCTCCTACCCGTCTTCGGTGCTGATGAACGCGATCCCCGCGCAAGTGGCCGGGGTCGAGCGGCTGGTCATTTGCGCGCCGACGCCCGATGGCATCGCTAACCCGCTGGTGCTTCTGGCCGCGCGGCTCTCTGGTGTTGAGACCGTTTACAGAATTGGCGGCGCGCAAGCGATTGCAGCAATGGCCTACGGGACCGAAACCATCGCACCCGTCGATAAAATCACCGGCCCCGGCAATGCCTATGTCGCCGCCGCCAAACGGCGCGTCTTTGGCCGTGTTGGCATTGATATGATCGCAGGCCC
The DNA here is from genome assembly GCA_964497775.1 of uncultured Rhodobacterales bacterium. Classification (GTDB taxonomy): domain Bacteria; phylum Pseudomonadota; class Alphaproteobacteria; order Rhodobacterales; family Rhodobacteraceae; genus Litoreibacter. Next base: position 3,900 of record CAZCEW010000130.1, on the reverse strand, counting down.
GTCCGAGATTTTGGTGATCGCAGATCGTGACAATGACCCCGATTGGATCGCCGTCGATCTGCTGAGCCAGGCCGAGCATGACGAAAGCGCGCAATCGATCCTGATCACCGATGATGCAGGGTTTGCGAAAGATGTGATGTCCGCGGTGGACACACGCCTGCAAACTTTAGAACGCCGCGCTATCGCGGCAAAAAGTTGGCGCGATTTTGGTGCCGTAATTGTAGTGAGTGACATGAGTGAAGCTGTAACCCTATCCGACAAGATTGCGCCCGAGCATCTGGAAATTGCCTGCGCCGATGCAGAGACCATTGCTGAGCAAATCCGCCATGCCGGTGCGATTTTCATCGGCGCTTGGACACCCGAGGCGATTGGCGACTATATCGGCGGGCCCAATCACGTCTTGCCAACGGCGCGCTCTGCACGGTTTTCATCCGGGCTGTCGGTCATGGATTTCGTCAAACGCACGACGCTGGCGCGCATGACGCCGCAAGCGTTGCGCGCGATTGGGCCATCCGCCGAAACTCTGGCAAAATCCGAGGGGCTAGAGGCACATGGCCTCAGCGTCCGTGCGCGGCTGGACCGATTGAACGAGGGCGAGACATGAGCAAGATTTCACATATCGAGATCGACGATGCAGGCCTGCCCACCCCCACGCCCGAGATCGAGCAAGAACGAAAAGTCGCGATTTTCGACCTGCTGGAGGATAACAGCTTCGTTCTGCCCCGTGAGGACGCCCCAAAGGGCCCCTACCATCTGAAACTGTCGATCCAAGACCGCAGGCTGGTCTTTGACACGCAGACCGAAGACGCACAGAAAGCGGCCGAGTTTCACCTGTCGCTCGGGCCGTTCAAGCAAGTGGTGAAGGATTACTTCCAGATCTGCGAAAGCTATTTTGATGCTGTCAAGAAACTTCCGCCCTCGCAAATTGAAGCGATTGATATGGGCCGGCGTGGCATTCACAATGAAGGCGCGCGCGTCTTGCAAGAACGGCTGGAAGGCAAGGCCGAGATAGATATCGACACCTCGCGCCGCCTGTTCACGCTTATCTGCGTTCTGCATTTCGGGGGCTAGAGAGATGTCAGCGCCGCGCCCCACTTCTGTCCTGTTTTGCTGCGACCATAATGCCGTGCGCTCGCCTATGGCCGAAGGGATTATGAAGAAGAATTACGGCATGGAGATCTATGTCCAATCGGCGGGCGTCAAAAGTGACCTTGATATCGACGGCTTCTCAATCGCTGTGTGCGACGAGTTAGACATCGAACTTTCGCGCCACCGCAGCCGCAGCTTTGAAGAGATGCAGGAATGGGGAGACGATCTTTCGGGATTTGATCTTGTCGTAGCCCTTAGCCCCGCCAGCCAGCGCATGGCACTGGAGTTGACCCGCTTTTATCACCTAGAGGTCGAGTACTGGCCGATCCTTGATCCAACAGGTTTAGGGGAAGGCCGCGAAGAGAAACTCAATTCCTACAGGCAGTCGCGAGACCAGATAAAGACCCGCATTGAGCAGCGATTTGGTCCCCCGACCGTCACAGAAGACGAATGAAACACGGCCCAACTCATTGAGGCCTGTTAAGACTTCCCCCTTGAAAAGTCCCGCGTTCCAGCGCATTTAGAGCAAGAAGGCACCCGTTTTGGTGCAAAACAACTATGGAGTGAACATGGCCAAGGAAGAACTACTCGAATTTCCCGGTGTCGTTAAGGAACTCCTGCCAAATGCGACATTTCGGGTCGAGCTAGAAAACGGCCATGAAATCATCGCTCATACGGCAGGCAAGATGCGCAAGAACCGCATCCGCGTTCTGGCAGGCGACAAGGTGCAAGTCGAAATGACGCCCTATGATCTGACGAAAGGTCGGATCAACTACCGGTTCAAATAATGCGCAGTTGGGCGCGGTAAGGTGCCCGCAGATATGGCGTTTAAACTGATTTTGGGCTCCGGCTCGCCTCGGCGGCTGGAGCTTTTGGGCCAGCTTGGCATCACGCCAAACGAAGTTCGCGCCCCCGATATCGACGAAACACCCCGCAAACCCGAGCTTCCCCGCCCCTATTGCATCCGCATGGCGCTTGAGAAAGTGCATGCCGTCAAAGCGTCTGATGCGGAAATCGTGCTTTGCGCGGATACCACCGTGTCGCTCGGTCGCAGGATTTTGGGAAAACCCTCAGATGCGCGCGAAGCCGAGCAGTTTTTGCGCGCCATGTCGGGGCGCAGGCATAAGGTGATCACGGCAATCGCCGTCAAATGCGGCGCGCAGATTTGGCAGCGTGATGTGGTGACGACGGTTAAGATGAAATCTCTCTCAGACAGTGAAATCAACGGCTACCTCGCCACGGATGATTGGCAAGGCAAAGCTGGTGGTTATGCGATCCAAGGCCCTGCTGGGGCATTCATCCCGTGGATACAAGGCTCCTATTCCGCTGTGATGGGCTTACCTGTCAGCGAGAGCGCAACGCTGCTGCGCGCGGCAGGTTATGTGTGGGAAGCCGCATGAAGGGGCGCCAGATCATCTTGGGAGACATCGCAGGCCGCGAAGCCGCAGCCTTGATGGTCGACGGCAAGCTCGATGACTTCTTGCTAAGCCCAGAAGATGACGCGCCACCTGCCCCGGGGGCTATCTTCAAGGCTATAGCTGACCGTCCGCTCAAAGGCCAAGGCGGCATGATGATGCGCTTGCCGGACGGGCAGTCAGCGCTGTTTCGCGGCGCCAAAGGGCTGGCGCCGGGCGCCGTCTTACTGGTTCAGGTCACCAGCTATGCGGAGGCCGAAAAGGCCGTCCCCGTAACCGACAAGCTGGTGTTCAAAGGACGCAACGTGATCGTCACGCCGGGGGCCAAGGGCCTCAATATCTCTCGCCAGATCCGCGATGATGACGCCCGAGAACGCCTGTTGGAAGCGCTCCACCAATCGAACGCGCCTGAAAGCGGCTACGGCGTCATCGTGCGCTCTAACGCTCTCGAAGCTGAGGCCGAAGACATCGCGAATGAGACCGACAGCTTGATTGAGACCGCCCGCAATGTTCTGGGCGACACTGGCACGACGCCAGAACTGCTGCTCGATGCGCCTTCCCCCCATGATCTTGCCTGGCGCGATTGGGCACTTGGGACCAGCGATCAAATCATCGAGGGCGATTTCGAGCATTACGGCGTCCTCGATGCGCTCACCGAGATCGAAACATCGCGCGTGGCTATGAAAGACGGCACGATGTTTGTTGAGCCCACGCGCGCCTTGGTCGCCGTGGACGTGAATACAGGTGGAGATTTCTCGCCCGCTGCGGGGCTGAAAGCCAACCTTGCCGCCGCACGCGCCCTGCCCCGTGCGCTCAGGTTGCGTGGTTTAGGAGGTCAGATCACGCTCGATCTGGCGCCACTGGCCAAGAAAGATCGCAAGCAATTCGAACAAACTCTGCGCGCAGCGCTTAAAGCCGATCCGATTGAGACCGCACTTGTCGGCTGGACCCCCTTGGGGCATTTTGAGTTGCAACGAAAACGCGAACGCTTGCCCCTGCCAAAAGGCCTGATCACATGAATTGCCCGATCTGCTCAAAAGAGACGCTACATAAGTACCGGCCGTTCTGTTCCAAACGCTGCGCCGATATCGATCTGAGCCGCTGGATGACAGGCGCCTATGCCGTGCCCAGTCAAAGCGAAGAAGATACAGAAGAGCTTGAACGCGAATTGGAAAAAGCCGTTGAACAGCTTGAGACCCCGCCTCAGAAACTTCATTAACGCAAGCCTTTGGCCTCAGATCGCCAATTTTGCCAATTCCCCCCTAGACAGGCCAAGACCGCTGTCCTAAAACGCCCGAGTTCGAAGATGACGAACCCCGGTGCCCGGGTAGCTCAGTGGTAGAGCAGTGGATTGAAAATCCTCGTGTCGGTAGTTCAATTCTACCCCTGGGCACCA
>CAZCEW010000129.1:0-7415 GCA_964497775.1 uncultured Rhodobacterales bacterium | reverse complement strand
GGCGCCAGCCCCACGGCCAGCACCGCATTGACCACCATCGCGACCAGCGCGAAGTAGAACGGACGCTTGGTGTCTTCGCGGGCGAAATAAATTGGCTGGAAGACTTTCTGCAGCACGAATGCCGGCAAACCGATACCGTAGATCGCCACGGCCCAAGCAGTGGCCAGCGTGTCCGAGGGCAAGAAATTGCCGCGCTCAAACAACACGGAGACCATCGTCGCAGGGATCACCGCCAATGCCACGGCGCAAGGTATGGTCAGTGCCAATGCAACTTCTGTGGCGCGGTTAAATGCGTCCCGCCCGCCTTGCGCGTCTCCCGCCTGCAGGCGACGTGACAGCGCGGGCAAAAGCACCACACCAATCGCGATAGCCACAACGCCCAAGGGCAATTGATACAAGCGGTCTGCATAGTTCAGCCATGCAATCGCGCCCTCTGAATATGACGCCACTTGCCGCCCGACCAGCAGGTTAATCTGCACGACACCACCTGCCAAAGCCGCAGGGGCGGCGATGATGGCGAGGCGCTTTAGCTCGGGCGTCAGGCGCGGCCATTTCGGGATCAAGCGGTAGCCCGCACGCGACGCCGCGACCCAAACGAGCGCCATTTGAGCGATGCCTGCGACCGGGACCGTCCACGCCAAAGCCAGCCCGATATTGCCGCCCATGACATACGCGAAGATCACCGCCGCGATGAACAAAACGTTGAGAAGCACAGGCGCTGCGGCTGCGGCCACAAACCGCCCCGTGGCGTTGAGCACGCCCGACAACAATGCCGCAAGCGAGATAAACAGGATATACGGAAACGCGATACGGCCAAAGAGGACGGCGACGTCAAACCGCTCGTCTTCCGCAAAGCCCGACGCCATAGCCAGCACCAAAGCAGGCATGAAAATCTGCGCCAAGATGGTGAAGAAGATCAAAATCGTCGCAAGGCCCGTGAAGGCATCGCGCGCGAAAGTGAGCGCCCCTTCACCGCTTTCAACCTTTTTGGAGAACATCGGCACAAAGGCCATGTTGAACGCGCCCTCGGCGAAGAAGCGGCGGAACATATTGGGCAATGAGAACGCAATCAGGAAGGCTTCTGCAATCGGGCCAGAGCCCAGAAACCCGGCAATCAGAATGTCGCGCACAAAGCCAAAGACGCGGCTGAGCAATGTCCATAAACCAACAGTGGCGAAGCCACGCATGAGCCCAATGGGTTTGCTCACGCCTTTGCCCTCTCGACACCTTTGGTGATGGCCTCGCGCAGTTTGCGTTCAATGCTCTCTTGCTTGGCTTTGGAGTGAAATTTCAACCCGAACATATCCTTGACGTAGAAGGTATCGACCACCTGCACCCCGTATGTCGCAATCACGGCAGACGCAATATAGATATTGGCATCTGCCAGCGTGCGGGTCAGATCGTAAAGCAGGCCGGGGCGGTCGCGGGTGTCGACCTCGATGATCGTATAAATCTCGGAGCCGTCATTGTCGAAGGTGATCGAGGTCGGCACCACAAATCGGCTTTCGCGCTTCTTGACCTTGTCGCGGGTCTTCAGCGCCTCGCGCGCCAGCACTTCGCCCTTGAGCGTCTTCTCGATCATCGCCTTGAGCCGTGGCAGGCGGCTTGCATCATAGGGCCCGTCTTCGCCGTCTTGCACCCAAAAGGCTGCGGTCGCGAAGCCGTCTTTCGTTGTGTAAGTCCGCGCGTCGACAATATTGGCCCCGACCAAAGCCAGAGCACCACACATGCGACTGAAAATGCCCGGATGATCGGCCACAGCAAAACACGCGCGCGTGGCGTCGCGGTCGATGTCCGGCGTCAGCTCGATGCGGATTTCGTCGGTATCAATACCGTGCAGCAGATTGGCGAAATCGACATGCGCCGTGACATGCAGACCTTGCCAATAGGGCGGGTAATGGCGCGTCGTCTCGCGCTTGAGGTCCTTTTTGTCCCAATCGGGCAGGGCTGCGCGCAGGTTCTTCTTGGCCTCCGTGCCGCGCTCTTCGCGGTTGAGCGCTTCCATCCCGTCTTCCAGCGCGCGCCGCGTCTGGCGGTAAAGCGCACGGATCAGCGCGGCCTTCCAATTGTTCCACACATCCGGGCCCACGCCGCGAATATCGCACACGGTCAGAACCGTCAGCAGATCGAGCCGTTTGACCGTCTTCACCGCCTTGGCAAAATCACGCACCGTGCGCGGATCGGCGATGTCGCGCTTTTGGGCCATGTCGGACATCAGCAAATGATAGCGCACCAGCCATTCGACCGTATCAGCCTCATCCGCTGTCAGACCCAATTGCGCCGAAATTCCCCGCGACAGCTTTGCGCCCAAGATCGAATGATCCTCGTCGCGGCCTTTGCCGATATCATGGACCAGCAAAGCCACATAAATCACCTTCCGGTTGATCCCGTCCTTAAGGATGCTCGACGCGATGGGGAGTTCTTCGACCAGCTCCTCGCGCTCGATCTGCGCCAGATGGGAGATCGTCTGGATGGTATGCTCATCGACCGTGTAATGGTGATACATGTTGAACTGCATCATCGCGACGATGGTTTGAAAATCTGGGATGAACGCGCCCAGAACACCCAGCTCGTTCATCCGGCGCAGCGCGCGTTCAGGGTTGCCGTGCTTTAACAGCGTGCCCAAGAAAACCTTCGTGGCTTCCTTGTTTGATCTTAGCGCATCGTCGATCAGATGCAGATTGGCGGCGATCAGACGCATCGTGTTGGGATGGATGAAATAGCCTGTGCGAAGGGCTTCCTCGAACACATGCAATATGTTGATCGGGTCCTTTAGGAACAGTTTTGTGTCGACCACATCAATCCGGTTTTGCACCAGCGTGTAATTTGGCTTGAGCTTCTTGCGCCGTGCATTGCGCAAAAACCCGATGATGGCGGGTTCTGGTTTGACATGCTGGGCTTCCAGATCGGTCACCAAAATCCGCGTTAGCTCACCCACACGGGTGGTGTGGCGGAAATAGTCTTGCATGAAATACTCGACCGCACGACGGCCTTTGCCATCTGCGTATCCCATGCGCGCTGCGACCTCGACTTGCAGATCAAAGTTCAACTGCTCAGCGGCGCGTCCCGAGACCAGATGCAAATGGGACCGCGTGGCCCAGAGGTAGTTTTCCGCTCGTCTGAAATCGTCCAGCTCGTCTTGCGTAAACACTTTCAGGCGCACCAAGGCGTCGACGCTTTTCACCTCACGCGCATATTTGGCGATCCAGTAGAGCGATTGCAGATCACGCAGCCCGCCTTTGCCTTCCTTCACATTCGGCTCAACCATATAGCGCTGGCCGCCATGCTTTTTCAGCCGCTCGTCGCGCTCGGCCAGCTTGGCTTCGACGAACTCGGCGGCCGTGCCTTTGAACAGGTCTTTCCACAGGCGCTTGTCGAGGTCGATGGCAAGGCCTTCATCGCCGCAAATATGGCGCTGCTCCAGAAGCGATGTGCGAATGGTAAAATCCTCGCGGCCCAGTCGCAGGCAATCTTTGATGGTCCGGCTTGCATGACCGATCTTCAGTTTCAGATCCCACAAGACATAGAGCATCGATTCAATGACGCTCTCGGCCCAGGCGGTGATTTTGTAGGGCGTGAGAAAAAGCAGATCGACATCGGATTGCGGCGCCATCTCTGCGCGCCCGTAACCGCCCACGGCGATGACGCTCAGCCGCTCGCTCTCGGTCGGGTTGGGCAGGGGGTGGAGCAGATCATGGGCCATGAAAAACGTGGCACGCACGATGCAATCGGTCAGATAAGTGATCGAGGAGGTCAGCGGCCGCGCGACTTGCGGGGTCTTGGCAAAGGCCTCTGCGATGCACGCGCGCCCTGCGACATTCGCTTCGCTCAAGATAGCAACCGTGGCTGCGCGCGCCGCCTTATGGGTCTCGGCCTGCGCGACCGCCTTGCGCACGGCCTCAGCAATTGCGCCCGTGTCGAATATCTCTTCGGCAGGGCAAATCAGCTCATAAGCCGCGTTGGCGGTCTCAGAAACCGGAAGAGCCGAAGGATCTTGGAGCTGGGTCAATGATACGGACCTGATTATTCGTCACCTGAGCAATCGCCAAGGCGCGATCAATCGTACCGCCCGGCTTGAGACGGAATACCCCGTTCGCGCCTGCAAAACCAGAAGATTGCGTCAGACTGCCCGCCGACATGTCGCGGTTCTTCGCCTTCAGCGCGCCGACCGCGGCGATGCCGTCATAGGCAAGGGCCGCAAGCGGATGCGGCGTAGAGCCGAACGCGCTTTGATAGCGCCCGCTGAATTGAGCCGCGAGATTTGGATCAGGCAGCGCGAACCAGCCACCTTGCAAGCCCGGCAATGCCAAGTTTTGCGGAGGCACATCCCAGCGCGCCAGACCCAGATATTTCACGACCGAAGGGCTCACCCCTTGTTGTGGCAACAGCTGGCCCAGAAGCGGTAAAGCGCCGGCACTATCAGAAGTGAGCATAACAGCCGTCGCCCCAGAGCTGTTGACGGCATTGGCAATACGCGGCGCGGCCGCCACGATACCTTCTTGCGAAAACTCAAACGAGCCGTCGCCTACGATGGAAACCCCATTGGCCGACGCTGCCCGTGCGATCGAGGCGCGCGCAATCTGGCCCACAGGCGTGCGTGGATGGACCACAACAACGCGCGTGCGGCCCTGACGGCCCGCAAAGCTCACCAGACGGTTGGCGATATTGTCGAACGTATTGCCAAGCACGAACAGGTTCCCACCCGCGATGGAGGAATTGTTCGAAAATGTCAGAACATTCAGCCCGTCATCGCGCACCGCAATCGCCGCTGCGTTGGCCGCGTCCGAGCGCAATGGTCCAACGATAACCTGCGCACCATCTGCTGCGGCTTGATCGGCGACAATCGAGGCCGTGCCAGCGCTGCCAGCCGTGTTGTAAACTGTGATCTCAACCGCATTGCCGCCCAAATCAGCCGCCGCCAGCCGCGCGGCGTTCTCAAGAGATCTTGCAAGGCTCTCATCGCCCGGTGTGCCAGAGCCGTAGGGCACAAGCAGAGCCACCTTAATGGGGCCTTGCGTCGTCAAAGCGCCGCCTTGGCCAACGCCACCGAAATTCGTGTCGCAGGCCGCCAACCCCATGGCGAAACTTGCAGCAAGTGCCAAACGCAAACCCTTGCGTGCTTTTCTCAAAAGGTTGAACATGATTGCGAACTCCTTGCTGCCCCACGAGCCGGAGCTAGCTCCGGCGATTGGGCTCAGGTTACGAGGTCTCAAAGAACAAGTAAACGTGAACAGGACATGACAATCCCATGACGGCTGCAAACCGCGTAACACTCGCGCCGGGCCTTTATTTCCTGGCCACACCCATCGGAACTGCGCGCGATATTACCTTGCGTGCGCTCGATATTTTGGCCTCCGCTGATGTGCTTGCGGCGGAAGACACACGCTCTTTGCGCAAATTGATGGATATCCATGGAATCGCCTTGGAGGGCAGGTCGGTAATTTCCTACCACGATCACAATGGCGAGGCCGCGCGGCCCAAAATCATCGCCGCGCTCGAGGCTGGAAAATCGGTGGGCTATGCCTCTGAAGCGGGCACCCCGCTGATCGCCGATCCGGGTTTTCAACTAGGCCGGTTGGCATCCGAGGCGGGCCATCTGGTGACCTCCGCGCCCGGGCCCTCGGCGGTGATTGCGGCACTCACGATATCAGGGCTCGCCACGGACCGGTTCCACTTTGCAGGCTTCGCGCCCAATGCGGCGGGCGCGCGGCGCAGTTTTCTTGAAGGTCTCAAGGGTGTCGAGGCCACGCTGGTCTTATACGAATCCCCCAAACGCATTCACAAATCGCTGCGTGACGTTGAGGCCGTGATGGGCCCCGAGCGCCAAATCGCCGTGGCGCGCGAGTTAACCAAGAAGTTCGAAGAGGTTTTGAAAGGCAGCGTGGCTGAGGTACAAGACCAGATCAAAGACCGGACATTGAAAGGCGAGATCGTGGTGATGATCGCGCGGGCAGAACCTGTGGCATTTGATGAAAATGCAATGCGTTCAATGCTGGAAATCGAGATGAAAACACGTAGTCTGAAAGATGCTGTGGCGGCGGTCGCAGAAAGCTCCGGCCAACCCCGTCGCAAGGTCTACCAGACCGCCTTAGATATGGAGAAAAACGATTGATTGCGCAGACACGGTATCATTCCGGGCTTGAGGCCGAACGCTCTGCAGCGCGCGCCTATTTGCGCGGTGGCTATAAGTTTGCAGCGCATAGATATCGCGGCAAGGGCGGTGAGATCGATCTGATTTTGCGGCGAGGCGCCGATGTGATCTTCGTGGAAGTGAAGAAAAGTCACAGCCATGATGCGGCAGCCGAACGCGTCTCGGGCCGCCAGATCGGGCGCATTTTCGACACGGCAGGCGAATTTCTGGCAGGTGAGCCTGCGGGTCTCGATACCTCCACGCGCTTTGATGTGGCCTTGGTGGACGACCTCGGTGCGGTTGAAATCCGCGAAAACGTCTTGATGGCGTGACGCGCATTTGAATTGAAAGCGCAGCGCTGACGGGTCATGTAGGGGACAAATCTCACAAGGAGGCCCGCCATGACTGTCGCCCCGCGCCCGCTTAAAGTCGCTCTTCAAATGGACCCGATCGATGCAATTGATATCGACGGAGATAGCAGCTTCCGCATCGCCGAAGAGGCGCAAGCCCGTGGCCATCAGTTATTTTTCTACACCCCCGATATGCTCAGCTACCGCGAGGGTCGCGTTTTGGCGAAAGGCTGGCCGCTCACGGTCCGTCGCAAGAAGGGCGATCATTTCGATCTAGGCGAGATGCGCGAGATTGATTTGGCCGATTGGGATGTCATCTGGCTGCGCCAAGACCCGCCCTTTGACATGGGCTATATCACCACGACGCATCTTTTGGACCGCATCCACCCCGACACTTTGGTCGTCAATGATCCGACATGGGTGCGCAACTGGCCTGAAAAACTCAAAGTCCTCGATTATCCCGATCTGACGCCACCCACGATGATTGCGCGCGATCTCGAGACGTTGAAAGCGTTCAAAGACGACCATGGCGATGTCATCCTCAAGCCGCTCTACGGCAATGGCGGGGCGGGTGTGTTTCGCCTGACGCCCGAGGATCGCAACCTCAACTCGCTCCACGAGCTCTTTGCGGGCATCAACCGCGAGCCGCTGATCATGCAGAAATTCCTGCCCGATGTGGCCAAAGGCGACAAACGTGTGATCTTGATCGATGGCGAACCCGTCGGCGCGATCAACCGCGTACCTGCCAAAGGCGAGACGCGTTCAAACATGCATGTCGGCGGGCGGCCCGAGAAGGTCGGTCTGACCGAGCGTGATCTGGAAATTTGCGCCCGCATCGGCCAAGACCTCAAAGATCATGGGCAGGTTTTCGTGGGCATCGACGTGATCGGCGGCTGGCTGACCGAGATCAACGTGACCTCGCCCACCGGCATTCA
>CAZCEW010000128.1:0-7489 GCA_964497775.1 uncultured Rhodobacterales bacterium | reverse complement strand
TGGCGGAGAGACAGGGATTCGAACCCTGGGAACCCTCTCGAGCTCAACGGTTTTCGAAACCGTCCCGTTCGACCACTCCGGCACCTCTCCGCGCGCTAGACTTTTGGTCAGGTGGGCGGGGTTTAGCGACAGGCCGCGGACCATGCAAGCCCCATGTCGAAGAGATGTGCCGCAGTTTTGGGAACGAATGACGGCTCTGGATCACGTAGAAATCACCGAGTTGGTATTGTCGCAATATGGGATGAGCCTTATCTTTAGACCAACACGTCTCAACAAAGGGCCAATTTATGCGCGTTTTTCTATCTGCCGCTTTCTCGCTTTGCCTCAGCTTTCCTGCGCTGGCCGATACCGACGCGATGATCGAGCGCTACAATGCGACGCTTCAGATGGACAAGGTTTTTGAGATTTTGCGCGAAGAGGGTATCGCGGCTAGCTCTGACGTGACGCAGCAAGAAGATGGTATCACGCCGTCGCGCGCGTGGATCTTGCGGCTGGAACAGATTTACCAAACCGACAAGATGCGCGCCGCGTTCGAGCACGGCATGCGCGATGTCCCCAATATAGAGGCCTCAAGCGCTGCTTTGGACTTCTTGGAAACACCTCTCGGCGAACGGATCATCCGCATCGAATTGGAAGCCCGCCGCGCGCTGATGGATGACAGCGTCGAGGATGGTATGCGCGATCAGGTCAAACGGATGCGTAAGTTTGATCCGCAGCGATTGCGGCTCTACACCAAATTCATCCGTGCCAATGACCTGATTGAAAGCAATGTCGCTGGTGCGTTGAACTCGAACATCGCCTTCTACCGCGGCCTCGCCACATCACCTGACTTCCGAGACACGATGAATGACAGCTTCATTCTGAGCACGGTGATGGAGCAAGAGCGCGAAATTCGCAAAGACACGGAAGAGTGGATGATGAATTTCTCTGCACTGGCTTATGCGCCGCTCAGCGCGGAAGAAATCTGGGACTATATCGACATCTCCAACACGGATGCAGGTCAGAAACTGAACGCGGTTTTGTTCTCGGGCTTTGACAAGCTCTTCGAGATGCAAAGTTATGAGTTAGGCCGCGCTATGGGGGAGTTCATGATCGGCGAAGATACCTGAGCCGTAAGGCGTGATTTTTCAGCCTGAAACGCTTGACTTAACAGCGCTCTTCCAACATAAGCCAGCATCCGCGCAAGATGTGCGGTGAAACATACACAACCGCTCCGATCCGGGGGCGCGCTGTCCGAGGTGGCAAAACCTGCCAAAACGCCCGAATACGGGGACCACAAGACGCGGTTACAGATAGGAAATGCGATATGTTCGCGGTACTCAAAACCGGCGGCAAGCAATATAAGGTCGCCTCTGGCGATATTTTGCGGGTCGAGAAACTGGACGCCTCAGCAGGCGACAAAGTTCAATTCAATGAAATTCTGATGGTTGGCGCCAAAATTGGTGAGCCACTGGTCAAAGATGCAGGCGTTCAGGCCGAGGTCATCGACCAGATCAAAGGTCCCAAGACGATCAACTTCGTCAAGCGTCGCCGTAAGCACTCGTCCAAGCGCACCAAAGGCCACCGTCAGCAACTGACGCTTTTGCGCGTGACAGACATTTTGGAAAAAGGCGCCGACAAATCCGGCGTCAAAGCAGCGCTGAGCGGTGCCGGCATCTCGGTCACAGCTTTGGAAGCCGCGAAACCGGCTCCGAAGAAGGCAGCGGCTAAGAAAGCGGCCCCTAAGAAGGCAGAAGCCAAGCCAGCAGCAAAGCCAGCCGCCAAGAAGGCCGCAGCACCTAAGAAAGAAGCTGCACCTAAGAAAGAAGCAGCGCCTAAGAAAGCCGCACCAAAAAAGGCTGCTAAAGCAGAAGCTGATGATCTGACACAGATCAGCGGTGTGGGTCCGGTTATCGTCAAGAAGCTGCATGATCTTGGCGTCACAACATTCGCTCAAATCGCGGCATGGTCAAAAGACGACATTGCTGCTATGGACGACAAACTGAATTTCAAAGGCCGCATTGATCGCGACGAATGGCTGAAACAAGCCAAGAAACTCGCTAAGGGCTAAGGAGAACACGAGATGGCACATAAAAAAGCAGGTGGTTCATCACGCAACGGCCGCGATAGCGCGGGTCGTCGTCTTGGTGTGAAGAAATATGGCGGCGAAGCTGTCATTCCCGGCAACATCATCGTGCGTCAGCGCGGCACGGTCAAATGGCCGGGCACCGGTGTTGGCATGGGCAAAGATCACACTATCTTCGCAACAGCTGAAGGTCAGGTGAAGTTCCACAAAGGTCTCAAAGGCCGCATGTTTGTATCGGTTTTGCCGGCGGCGGAAGCTGCGGAGTAAATCGACCACCAATATGGCTCAAATTTTTGAGGGATCGGTGGAAACACCGGTCCCTTTTTCGTTTTGGATAGGCTTATGACAGATCACATCAAAACCGAACGCCTGAGCTTGCGCGCGCCGCAAGAGGTTGATGCTGTGGCCTTGGTCGAAGGTCTGAACAATTTCGAAGTCTCGAAATGGCTCGCGACTGTGCCTTATCCTTATCGCATGCAAGATGCCGAAGAGTTCTTGCGGATGGTAAATACATCATGGCCCCAGATCGCATTTATATTTGATCACAAGGGCTTGGCGGGTTGCATTGATACGAAAAACGGATCACTTGGCTATTGGATAGCCGAGCGCGCATGGGGCCAAGGCTATGCCACGGAGGCAAGTCGCTCGGTTGTGGATCAGTTTTTCGCGGGCAGCGACGCCGATCACCTTAGGTCGGGATATTTCAAGGGCAATGCAGGCTCGGCCAATGTCTTGCGCAAGCTGGGCTTTGACGTCACGGGCGAAAACACGATGCACAACATGGCGCAAGGCTTTGACATGCTGCACGTCAATATGCGCCTGACCCGTGCGGCTTGGCAGGCCTCAAGATGAGCGTCGCGGTCGCCTCATTCGCGGTGTTTGCGGCCAGCCAAGTCGGCACGCCGGGCCCTGCCAATATGGCGCTGATGACAACCGGCGCGCGCTACGGGCTGCGCGCAGCTTTGCCCTTTGTGGCAGGCGTGGCTTTAGGCAAGCAATTGGTGATCTGGCCTGTTGGTTTTGGGTTGATGACATTGGCGGCCTCAGCCCCTTGGGTGTTTGAGGCGCTGAAGTATATCTCAGCGCTCTATATCATCTGGCTGGCCTACCGCGTTGCAAACCTTAGATTAAATGCCAGCAGTGACGCCAAACCGCCCAGCTTCTTGGCGGGTCTGATCGTTCATCCTTTGAACCCCAAAGCGTGGGCGATGATTACCACGGGGTTCACAGCCTTCACCGCGCCCGGCACTCCAGCTTTGCAAGCGACCGCTACGATTGCCGCCGTTCTGTTGGCCGCCCAAGTCATCTTACACCCGATCTGGACCTATGCGGGAGAGCGCATCGCGCAAACGGTCGCGGGCACTGTGGCAGAGAAATATCTGATGTGGAGCCTTGCCGCTTTGACCGTTGCCAGCGTTCTGTTCGTTCTGTTTGCAGGCGAGACGCCACCAAGCACAGGCTAGGCTTTCCCTTGAGATTAACCCCAATTGGCCTTATCGCCATGGCCTGAGCAAAGGGCGCGACTATGAAATTTCTTGATCTGGCAAAAGTCTATATCCGCTCTGGCGCCGGTGGCGGCGGGTCCGTGTCGTTTCGCCGTGAGAAATACATTGAATATGGCGGCCCTGATGGGGGCGATGGCGGACGCGGTGGCGATGTGATTGTCGAGGTCGTCGACGGGCTCAACACCTTGATCGATTTCCGCTACCAGCAGCATTTCTTCGCCAAGAACGGCCAGCATGGCATGGGCAAGCAGCGCACCGGCAAAGATGGCGACGACATTTTGCTGCGGGTTCCTGTGGGCACGGAAGTGCTCGACGAGGATGAAGAGACGGTATTGGCCGATATGACCGAGCTCGGCCAGCGTTTCGTGCTGGCCAAAGGTGGCAATGGCGGTTTCGGGAACCTGCATTTCAAATCCTCAACCAACCAAGCACCTCGCCGCGCAAATCCAGGCCAGCCGGGGGTTGAGCGTACGATCTGGCTGCGCTTGAAACTCATCGCGGATGCCGGGCTGTTGGGCCTGCCCAATGCAGGCAAATCGACTTTTCTGGCCGCGACGTCAAACGCACGCCCGAAGATTGCGGATTATCCGTTCACGACATTGCATCCTAATCTGGGCGTCGTGGGCGTCGATAATACCGAGTTCGTCATCGCCGACATTCCCGGCCTGATCGAAGGCGCGTCCGAGGGCAAAGGCATCGGTGATCGCTTCTTGGGCCATGTAGAGCGCTGCGCGGTCTTGTTGCATCTGGTTGATGGCACCTCGGATGATGTCGCGGCGGATTACCATACGATTATTGGTGAGCTGGAAGCCTATGGCGGAGAGTTGGCAGATAAACCGCGCGTGACGGTGCTCAATAAGATCGACGCGCTGGATGCGGAAGAGCGGGCAGAGAAACTGGCCGAGCTTACCAAAGCCGTCGGCGGCGAGGTGATGGAGATGTCGGGCGTGGCCCGCGACGGTGTCACTGATGTTCTTCGCGCGCTCAGAGCGCAAATTGACGATGACCGCCTGCGCGAGCGGCAATTGCTGGACGGGGAGCCGGACGCATGGCGACCCTAGCGGGATATAAACGGATTGTTCTCAAAATCGGCTCCGCGTTGTTGGTCGACCGCGCGACGGGGCTTTTGCGCTCTGACTGGTTGCGTGCGCTCAGCGAAGATGTGGCGGCAGCCAAGGCGCGCGGCCAAGACGTGATTTTGGTCTCGTCGGGATCAATCGCTTTGGGACGCGGCGCATTGGGCCTGCCTCCTGGCGCTTTGGCGCTAGAGCAATCGCAAGCCGCCGCAGCCGTTGGCCAGATCAGGTTGGCACGCGCTTATGAAGATGCGCTTCGGCCGCATGACATCACCACGGCGCAAGTTTTGGTCACGCTGGAAGACAGCCGGGATAGGCGCCGATATCTCAATTCCCGCGCGACACTTGAGCAGCTTTTGAGCTTTGGCGCAGTGCCGATTGTGAATGAGAACGACACTGTCGCGACAGATGAAATTCGCTACGGCGACAATGACCGTCTGGCTGCGCAAGTGGCTGTGACGATCGGGGCGGATTTGGTTGTGTTGCTGTCTGATGTCGACGGGCTTTATACAGCCAACCCAGCGACAAATGCGATGGCCACGCGGCTTGATATCGTCACGCAGATTACGCCGGAGATTGAAGCGATGGCAGGTGATGCGGGTTCAGGGCTTTCAAAAGGCGGGATGAAAACCAAAGTGATGGCCGCCAAAACCGCCACTTCTGGCGGGGCTGCATTGGTGATCACCAATGGATTTACGGACCGTCCGCTGCAAGCCTTGGAAGAGGGTGCAAATGCGACCTGGTTCACGACGGAGGCTGACCCCCAACAAGCCCGCAAGCGGTGGATTGCAGCGATGAAGCCGCAAGGGGAGATCACAATCGATGCGGGTGCCGCAAAGGCTTTGGCTTCCGGCAAATCACTGCTGCCCGCGGGCGTGACTGACATTGAGGGCGCGTTTGGGCGCGGTGATCCTGTCGTCATCAAAGGGCCTGATAATGCTCCGCTGGCCACGGGGCTGAGCCGCTATACAAGCGAGGAAGCGGCGCAAATCAAAGGTGCGCAATCAAGCGAGATTGAAGCTATTTTGGGCTATCCCGGCCGGGCGGCCTTGGTCCATCGCGATGATATGGCGGTGTAGCTTGGCGCGGGCTTCGGGATATAATGAGCGATGAAGGTGGGAGAGCGATGAAAGATCTCGAGAACATAGAAGGCCTGATGGCCGAGATGGGGCGCAATGCGAAAGCCGCTGCCGCAGAGCTCGCCTATGCCAGCGCGGAGCGCAAACACGCCGCCCTCATCAGCGCATCTGAAGCGGTCTGGGCCCGGCGCGCGGAGATCATCGAGGCCAATGCCAAAGACATGGAATATGGCCGCGAGAAGGGGCTGTCGAGCGCGATGCTGGATCGCTTGATGCTCGACGAGGACCGCATTCGCGCGATGCAAGACGGGCTGCGCGCGGTGGCCGAGCAAACCGATCCGGTGGGCGAGGTAATGTCTGAATGGAACCGCCCGACAGGTTTGAATATCAAACGCGTCCGCACGCCTTTGGGCGTTGTTGGCGTCATCTATGAAAGCCGTCCGAATGTGACGGCGGATGCGGGTGCGCTTTGCCTGAAGGCAGGCAATGCAGTGATCCTGCGCGGCGGCTCGGAAGGGTTCAATTCCAGCCAAGCCATTCATGCCTGCCTCGTCAAAGGCCTGCGCGACGCCAAACTGCCGGAGCATTCGATCCAGCTGGTACCCACGCGCGACCGCGCGGCGGTGTCGCAAATGCTGACCATGACCGATGCGATTGACGTGATCGTGCCGCGTGGCGGTAAGGGCCTTGTGGGCCTTGTGCAACGCGAAGCGCGGGTGCCGGTTTTTGCCCATCTCGAAGGCATTGTGCATATCTATATCGACAAGGCGGCGGACCCTGTCAAAACGCTCAATGTCGTGCTCAACGCCAAGACGCGGCGTACCGGAATTTGTGGCGCGGCGGAGTGTTTGTTGATCCATGAAGATGTTGTCGACACGATCGGGCAAGGGGTCATCAAAGCGCTACTCGACAAAGGCGTGACGGTGGATGCGGATATGGCGCTGCAAAAGATTGACGGCACAGTTGCGGCCACGGCAGATGACTGGGGCCATGAATATCTCGACATGGAGATTGCCGCCAAGACAGTCGCTTCCGTTGAAGAGGCAATGGAGCACATCCGCACCTATGGCTCCAACCATACCGATTGCATCATGACCGAAGACCAAGCCACGGCAGACCTGTTTCTGACCCGTCTCGACAGCGCAATCTTGATGCACAACGCCTCGACGCAATTCGCCGATGGTGGAGAGTTCGGCATGGGTGCAGAGATTGGGATCGCGACAGGCAAGATGCATGCGCGAGGCCCCGTGGGTGCCGCGCAACTGACCAGTTTCAAGTATATCGTGACGGGCGACGGGACGGTGCGCGAATGAGCAAGGACATCCCAGACAATCTGATCCGCAGATCACCTATGCCCGAGAGCGTCAGTCGCGCTGTGGTGACACCTTTGCAGCCCTCCGTCGTCTATGCCTCGCCCGATCCAGACACGCTGGACGCGCAATATGAGGGCGGCGCGTTCGGCTACACCTATTCGCGCGAAGGTCATCCAAATGCGAGCGTGCTGGCGTCAAAAATAGACGCGCTGGAAGGTGCTGAAGGCGGGATGATGACGGGCTCTGGCATGTCTGCGATTACGGCGGCTTTGCTTGGAGTGTTGGGGCAGGGCGATCATATCATCGGGGGCAACCAGCTTTATGGGCGCTCGCTGCGGATGTTGACCCAAGACCTTCCGCGCTTTGGGATCACGGCCAGTTTGGCCGACCCGACCGATGCGGCAGCCCTTGAGGCGGCTGTGACGCCTCAAACCAAGCTGATCTTGATCGA
>CAZCEW010000127.1:0-7598 GCA_964497775.1 uncultured Rhodobacterales bacterium | reverse complement strand
CTCGACAAAGATGTTCTGATAGGCAAAGCCGGACATGGCCCCAACTGCGCCACGACACAGCTCTTCGTACAGATAGACGCCACCAAGACCGCCGAATATCCCGAGCGTGTCGCCGGTCAGTTTTCTGATTTCCGTAACCTTCTGGGGGCACGGCGGATCTTCGAGTTTCAGGTAGTTGATGTTCTCAAAATCGCTTACCAATTTGGCAATGAAGTCGGCAGGCATCTGTACGCCTGTGACGGCAGGAAAGTCCTGAACGACGACCTGAATATCTACCGATTTGGCAACAGCCTCGTAATATTCATAAAGCTTCTTCAAATTCGACTTTGGCATCGGCACCGCCGCCACCATGACGGCAGTGGCGCCAAGCGCCGCAGCCGTTTTGCACCGTTCAATTGTTTGGCGCGTCCCCGTTCCACTGGCCCCAACAGTGACTTCGATCCGCCCCTTGGCCGCACGCACCGTTTCTTCAATGATCAGATTGCGTTCCGAATCATCCAGCCGGTTTGCTTCGCCGGTAACACCAAGACAAACCACACCCCTGCAGCCGTCTGTGACGGAAAGGTCCACCATGCTCGCGATCGGCCCCAAATCAAGGTCTTCCGTCTCGGTAAACGGGGTTGGGATCATGTAGTGTATGCCATCAAGATTTTTCATAACATTTCCTTATCAGTCCAATTTGACCATGTATATCGGTCGATCATTTCGTTCGTTTCGAATTAATGGCTACGCCACCCGGCAAATTGGTTGGCCAATTCTAAAGGCCTGCGCGTTTGCAACAAGCTGATCAACAGCGCGTTGTCGCGCCTCGCGACTGCCCCAGGCACTGTGAGGCGTCACTATCAAACGCGGGACATCGTTTTCCAACAATGGATTGCCGTCGACCGGTGGTTCCTTCGTCAGAACGTCAGTCGCCGCGCCTCCAAGGTGACCGCGCTTGAGTGCATCAGCGAGAGCCTGCTCTTCTACCAGCCCGCCCCGCGCCGTGTTGATCAAGAACGCGCCTGGCTTCATGAGCGAAAGTTCCCGTTCCCCGATCAAGTTGCGTGTTTGCTCAGTCAGGGGACAGTGTAGCGACAGCGCATCGACTTGGCCCAACAGCTCATCCAGCGACAGGCGATCAGCTCTTTCCGGGCGACCTGGAAGATTTGCAGTCAAGACGCGCATACCCAGAGCCTCCGCCAACTTGGTCATGGCGCCACCGAGTTCCCCCTGGCCCAGTATCCCAAGCGTCTTGCCGGACAGCTCGACAATTGGAAAATCCAGAAAACAGAAGTGTTCAGCTTTTTGCCAACCACCAGTGCGCACCGCAGTTTGGTAGTCAGGCAAGCTGGTTGCCAGTGCGAGCAAGAGCATCAGAGTGTGCTGAGCGACGGCGGCAGTGCTATAGGCGGGACAGTTGCAGACGGTTATTCCGAGCCGTTTCGCGGCGTCAAGGTCAACATTGTTAAAACCCGTCGCGGCAATCAGAACGAGTTTGAGATCGGGGCACGCAGCCAATACATCGCCCGTCAACAGAACCTTGTTGACGATTGCCACTTCGACGCCTTTGAGGCGGTCTATCACTTGGTCAGCGGAAGTACTCTGGTACAACTCGAGTGTGGAAAACGCATTCGCGAGATCCTTCAAATCCAGATCATCTTGATCAAGCGGCTTCACATCGAGAAAAACACCTTTGAATTTTGTCATTGGCTTAAATCCAACCCACTTTGGCTACACGCGCCAGGCTCAAAAACGTCGCAATCATTGCGCTGTCTCTCTTTGCTTAGCGGTGCCCGGACGCGGCCGAACACGCATCATTTCGTTGAGTTGCCTTCACTTTTGTTCAAGATAGAGATCAGCTCCGGAATGCTCGTTTGATCAAAACCGGCGTGCATCGCCGAATTGAGGGTGCCAAAAACACCATCGGCCACTGAATGGTTTGCGTCAGAGGATTCTACCATCGCCAGATAGTAGCCGATATCTTTATGAGCATTGGAGATGCTGAAGTTAAAACCAGAACTGTCGCGCTCCAGAATATAGGGTTGCAGGCGTTCAAGGATGGCACCAGCGCCACCACCCTTGGCGAGCACCTCGACCAGCACCTCTGCGTCAACACTGTTGCGTTCGGCACAGGCTGCCGCTTCGGCCAATACCGCAGAAAACCCCAGCGAAACGAAGTTGTGTAAGAGTTTGAGCTTGTGTCCCGAACCCGCAGGACCCGCATAGGTGATATTTTCTGAAAAACTCTCCAACAAAGCCAATTGTTCTTCGAACAAGGGACGGTCACCCCCGACGATGAGATTTAGCCGTCCTTCTGCCGCTTCTTTGGGTGTGCGGGTCATCGGTGCATCCAAAAAACGCCCGCCTTGGGATGTGACGGTTTCGGCGATCTTCAGTGTCGAGCTTGGGATAGCTGTCGAACAGTCGATAATGACCGTTCCCTCGCGCAAGCCTTTCAAAACACCTTGATCGCTTAAAAGGACATCCTCGACCTGAGGCGAGCCTGTTACGCACAAGATGATCACGTCACACCCGCCAGCAAGATCCCTACCGGTGCTGAACGACTTGGCGCCACCCGCAATCAGAGTATCGACAGGCTGGTTGCCAGGGTGATCCAAAAAGCCCAAAGTCCGGCCGCTTTTTTGGATATTGCTGGCAATTCCATGGCCCATCAGTCCAATGCCGATAACACCAATTCTTTGAGTTTCGTTTTCCATCATTCCCCCTTGTTGGCCCGATCCGATCGTTCTTCTAGAGACCGCCCATGCACATGTATTTGACCTCAAGATAGTCATCGATCCCGTATTTGGACCCTTCACGACCAATACCGGATTCCTTTATTCCACCGAATGGTGCCACCTCGGTCGAAATGATGCCTTCGTTGATACCAACGATGCCATACTCAAGCGCGCCAGCGACATGCCACACGCGACCAATATCGCGGCTGTAGAAATAGCATGCCAAGCCGAATTCTGTGTCATTCGCCTTGGCAATGACCTCGGCGTCATTGCTGAAACGAATGAGCGGGGCAACCGGACCGAAGGTTTCTTCCTTCATCAACATGGCATCGTTGGACACATCTGTCATGATCGTCGGCTCAAAGAAGGTGCCGCCTTTCGCGTGACGTTTTCCACCAAGATAGACCGAGGCACCTTTGGACGTCGCATCTGCAATGTGCTGTTCGACCTTCTCGACAGCGGCCTCATCAATCAGTGGCCCGATGGTGACACCGGAGCCCACGCCGCTCCCGATTTTCAGAGCGTTCACAGCGGTAGCCAGACGTTCTGCAAAGGTGTCATACACATCGTCATGTACAAAGATGCGGTTTGCACAAACGCACGTCTGCCCGGCGTTGCGGAATTTGGAAGCCATGACCCCTTTGACGGCCTCGTCGAGGTCAGCATCATCGAAGATAATAAAGGGTGCATTGCCGCCAAGTTCCATCGACACTTTCTTGACCGTGGCTGCGCATTGGGCAAGCAGTGTCTTGCCCACTTCGGTAGAGCCGGTGAAGGACAGCTTGCGAACAACAGGGTTTGCCGTCAATTCGCCGCCAACCACGCGGGCAGAACCGGTCACGATGTTGAGCACGCCTGCGGGAATGCCCGCCCGTTCCCCCAGTTCGGCAAGGGCTAAGGCTGAATACGGCGTGCTGGACGCAGGCTTGACCACAACCGTGCACCCTGCGGCCATAGCGGCAGCGGCTTTGCGGGTGATCATGGCGTTTGGAAAATTCCAAGGCGTTATGGCCGCGACGACGCCGACCGGTTCTTTGGCAATCACAATCCGCTGGCCGGACGACGGCGCAGGAATGACGTCGCCGTAGGCTCTTTTACCTTCTTCAGCGAACCATTCGATAAACGATGAACCGTAGGCGATTTCCCCCTTGGCCTCTGTCAACGGCTTGCCCTGTTCGCTTGTCAGGATCAACGCGAGATCATCCTGATTTTGCATGCACAAATCAAACCAACGCCGCAAAATACCTGCCCGTTCTTTGGCTGTTTTGGAACGCCAGGCAGGCAAGGCCGCGTCCGCTGCTTCAATAGCACCGCGCACTTCGGTCTCTGCCAAACGGGGGACGGTGCCAATGGTTTTCTGCGTCGCCGGGTTGTTAACGCTGATGGTGTCGTCGCTGCTTGCGCTTATCCAGGAGCCGCCAACGTAGCATTTTTGACGAAAGAGCTTTTCATCGCTTAACTTCATGTCCGACTCCTCAGGGTTTGTGTGTTGATGGTGAAACGGAACCGTGATCCAGCGCCTCTGCAATCGCTTTGCCGAGGGTCACGGTGGTGCCGCTGCCGCCAAGGTCTGCTGTAAGCGGCGCTTCTGCAGGGCCACGTGAGAGCACTGCCTCTATCGCCGAAACGACGGCATTCCCGGCTTGTGGATGCCCCAAATGCTCAAGCATCATCGCGCCACACCAGATCTGACCAATCGGGTTCGCGACACCTTTGCCAGCAATATCCGGGGCGGAGCCATGTACCGGCTCGAACAAGCTGGGAAAGTTTCGATCAGGGTTGATGTTCGCGGAAGGCGCAATACCGATGGTGCCCGTGCACGCCGGCCCGAGGTCGGAGAGAATGTCACCGAACAGATTGCTTGCGACCACCACATCAAACCAATCAGGGTGCAGCACAAAGTTGGCCGCAAGGATATCGATGTGGTACTTGTCGACCTTCACGTCTGAATAGTTTTGCGCCATGTGCGCGACGCGCTCATCCCAATAAGGCATCGTGATCGCAATGCCATTGGACTTGGTGGCCGAGGTCAGGTGCTTCTTGGGACGGCTTTGCGCCAGCTCAAAGGCAAACTTCAGAATACGATCAACGCCAATGCGGGACATCACCGTTTCCTGCAACACAACCTCCCGCTCGGTGCCCGGAAACATCTTGCCTCCGATACTGGAGTACTCACCCTCGGTGTTTTCCCGCACCACATAGAAATCGATGTCGCCTGGCTCGCGTCCTGCCAAGGGGGCTTTGACGCCCGGCATCAATCGCACGGGGCGCAGATTGACGTATTGGTCGAATTCGCGCCGGAATTGCAGCAACGATTCCCACAAGGAAATGTGATCCGGCACCACATCAGGCCAGCCCACAGCGCCGAAGTAAATTGCATCAAAAGGTTTCAGCAGGTCGAACCAATTGTCAGGCATCATCTTGCCGTGCTCGGTGTAGTAGTCGGCACTGGAGAAATCGAACCACGTCCAGTCCAGCTCAATGCCAAACTTTCGCGCGGCCACATCAAGAACGCGCACCCCCTCTGGGATGACTTCTTTTCCTATTCCATCACCAGGAATGACTGCGATTTTGTATCGGCTAGGTGCCACCAGAGCCTCCTGAATTTTAGAGTAGTGTTTCAGGAAGCCTATAGGATAACTTCTGGTAAACAATTGCTGTGTAAGTTAAGGCATTATTAGAAAAAAGTGAAGAATATGAGCGCAACGGACGATCTGGAGTTTTTCAATCGCGTCGCAATGAACGGCAGTTTGACGGCGACCGCGCGCGAGCTCGGTCTGTCGCTTCCAGCGGTAAGCAAACGACTGACCTTGCTCGAACATCGGCTCGGGGTTCAGTTGATCACCCGAACGACCCGACGGCTTGACCTGACCCCTGAAGGCCTGCTGTATCTTGAAGGTGCGCGGCCCATCCTGCGTCAGCTTGATGAGTTGGAAAGCGCAGTCAGCAATCGCCAGCAAGACTTGCGCGGGCGACTGCACATAAACGCTTCGTTTGGGTTTGGACGCCGCCATGTCACGCCACTGCTCTCAGCCTTTGCCAAACTCTACCCTGAGATCGAACTGTCGCTCGATCTGACCAGCGAACCCGTCAACTTGATGACATCCGGGATCGATATCGACATTCGCGTCGGCGAAATCCCTGACTCCCGTCTCGTTGCTTTCCACCTGCTGAATAATCCCAGAATTCTGTGCGCGTCACCCGATTATCTGGAGCGGGCAGGCACGCCCGGCACAGTTGACGATCTGCCAGATCACAACTGCATCATCTTGCGTCAATTCGAGAGTGACTATGGCATTTGGCGATTTGTCCATGCTGGTAAAGAACAAGCCCTTAAGGTCACAGGCACGCTGAGCAGCAACGACGGCGAAGCCGTAGTCAGTCTGGCGCTTGATGGGCATGGGCTGATATTGCGGTCGTTTTGGGATGTCCACGAGCATTTGCGACGGGGCGACCTCGTCGCCGTACTTCCAGAACATGAAGCGCCGCGCGCTGACATCCATGCGGTGTATCAGCAAAGAAGACATGTTCCCGCCCGTATTTCAAAGTGCGTGCAGTATCTCGCACAGAACCTCCCGAAACGCTTTCCTGATGCTTAAAATCAACAGCACGCAGCATAGACAGCGACAACTGCAAAAGGCTTCAGGTCTGCTGACGTTGGCGCAGTTGTTCCAGCAACACCTGCACCGGATGCAGAACCTGCTGCCCATCGAAACGCTTTATCTGGCTGCGGCAGGAATAGCCGGTCGCCACCAGTCGTCCTGCGGCGGCAGCATCATTCACCGGTTCGCGCCAGCTTAGATCGTAAATGCGCCGAGAGGTTTCATAGTTGGCCGTTTCATGGCCATAGGTGCCCGACATGCCGCAACAGCCGACCGCGAGGACTTCAAGTTTCTGCCCAAGCACCTTGAACAGCGCCTGCCAGCTGCGGATTGACGGCGCCGCTGAGGTCTTTTCGGTACAATGCGCCAACAACCTGAATTGTTCGTGCGGCACCAGAGGCGCAAATGCTTCCAATGCCTCTTTATGCGACGCCAACCATTCCTGGATCAACTGTACCTGCGGCAGTTCCCCGTTTGGCAGGGCTTGGCCATATTCCTGCCTGTAAGTCAGCGTCATCGACGGATCGATTCCCACTAAAGGCACGCCTTGGGCAGCAAAGCTGTTGAGCATCTCGGCATTTCGCCGCGCGGCCTTGTCGAAGGCCGCCATGAAGCCGTGTACGTGCAGAGGCTTTCCGTTTGGCCGGAAGGGCGCGACCAGCACATGAAAGCCAAGCTCATCCAGCAGGTCGATCAGGTCAAGCACCAGCCGCGTCTCAAAGAAGCTGGTGAAGGCATCCTGAACGATGATCACGCTCTTTCCACGCTGCGCATGGGACATTGTGGCGATGATGTCGGGCCGCGCCAGCTCAATGCCGCGCGCGCGCAGTCCCGAAATCAGACCCTGTTCACTGATCGCCGGACTGTCGATCATGCCCACTTGATTGCGGAAAAAACGCTTGATCAGCCGGTTGCTCACAGCCCAGTTGTAAGGGGCCGGAAAACGCGCCAGCGCGGGAACTACATGTTCGAGACTGCCGACAAGATAGTCCTTCCAGGTGCGCAAATAGCGGCCGTAATACAGCTCAAGAAAACGGGCCCGAAAGTCGGGTACATTCACCTTAACGGGGCACTGCGTAACGCAGGACTTGCAGGCCAGACACCCCATCATCGCGTCATGCACCTCGTTGGAAAAGTCGTAGTCGCCACGCCGC
The DNA here is from genome assembly GCA_964497775.1 of uncultured Rhodobacterales bacterium. GTDB lineage: Bacteria > Pseudomonadota > Alphaproteobacteria > Rhodobacterales > Rhodobacteraceae > Litoreibacter. Next base: position 122 of record CAZCEW010000127.1, on the reverse strand, counting down.
CGCGCCAAAGTGTTTCGTATCCGGTCAGGCAGTGTGCGCACGAAGGAGCCTTCCTTGACGCGATCACTTTCTTCCAGCACATCGGTCCCTTCAATGGACATCAACCGCACCCATTCGCGGAT
>CAZCEW010000126.1:0-7676 GCA_964497775.1 uncultured Rhodobacterales bacterium | reverse complement strand
TCCGCGACATGGGCATCAATTTCGCGGCGAATATGGAGCGGGTACATCCCGATAGCGCTCAAGATCTCCTTAGCGCGCGCAATCATATCAGGGGCCGAGCCGTCATGCGGCACAAGCTCCACCAAAGGCAGTAGATAGACCGGGTTAAACGGATGCGCGACCATGATCGCCTCGGGATTTCGCGCGCCTTCGGCCAATTGCGAGGGCTTGAAGCCGGAGGTCGAGGACCCGATCGGTACATCAAGGGCCGCCTCTTGAATTTGGGCGAAAATTTTATGTTTCAGATCAAGGCGTTCCGTTACGCTTTCTTGCACCCAATCCGCACCTGTCACAGCCTTTTCCAAGCTGGTCGCAAAACTTAAAGCGCCTTCGTCCGGCATAGCGCGATCGCTCAGCCCCGGCAGAGAGCGGCGCGCATTGGCCAGCACTTCAGAGATCTTGCGCTCGGCTTGCGGATCAGGATCAAAGACGCGCACATCCCAGCCCATCAGCAAGAACCGCGCGGCCCAGCCGCCGCCAATCACACCGCCGCCGATGATCGCTGCCGTCTTGGTCATTTCTTGCTCCTCGCGCTGATTTTAGCCGCGTCCCCAAGCCCGCGCGTAATGCCGATCACGCAGAGCGTCAGACATGAAAACAGCCCCATGATGATCAGGAATACGCCCACAAGCGTCAGCTGCGTCGTGGCCCCGCCATAAGCCAAAGGATCGGGAGAGTTCGGCTCATGGCCCCTTGCCATCACGTAAAAGCCGATCAAAGTGACGACAAACGCGACGATCGCAATCCAGCGAAGCTTTAGGCCGGATTTCGCAACAACAATGGTCAAAACCACCGCCAGCACCACGGATAGCGGTGCCATGAAGCTCACTGTTGAACCATGATCAGTTTCGAGACGTCGTAGCCGTTGAATTCCAACACATCGCGCGCGGCTTGCAGGCGGTCTTCTCGCAAAACCGGCGTGCGGTTCAAGATCCAGCCAGAGCGCCCGCTGGGCGTGCCGACAACAGCCGTTTGATAATCCTCATCGACCCATAACACCCAATAAGGCGCCTTGACGAAGGGCACATTGCGGAATTCAACTTCCAGACGGCCGGGCCCTGTGACCCGCGCGAAACCATCGATCGCGCTCACCCGACCGTTGCGAAAACACTCGTTCTTCACCTCCAAGAGTCCTGGATCGGAGGTCGCGTTATAGGTCGCGGTCGTGTTCGTGCAGCCCCTTTGGAAGGACACGGGGAAGCGCGCGATCTCGAACCATGTGCCGGTATAGCGCGCCGGGTCGAATTGCGCTTTCGAGGTGATATTGACGTTTGTGTCGCGGAAACTTGGCGCGACCAGCCCGCAGCTTGCGACGATCAAAGCAAGAAACAGCGCAGAAAATCTCATGGTCTTGCCCTCTTGGTCAGACCTAATTTGTCGCGTACGGCTTGCGGCCCGACCACCGAGGCGCCCAGACGCTCGATAATCTCAACCGCGCGTCCGACAAGTTGCTCGTTGGTGGCCAGAACCCCGCGATCCAGCATCAGGTTATCTTCCAACCCCACCCGCACATTTCCGCCCGCAAGCACAGAAGCCGCCACGTAAGGCATCTGATTGCGCCCCAGCCCAAAGGCCGAGAAGGTCCAATCATCGGGAACATTATTGACCATCGCCATAAAGGTATTGAGATCATCCGGCGCGCCCCAAGGCACTCCCATACACAGCTGCACCAAGGCGGGGCTGTCCAGCACGCCGTCTCGGGCGAGTTGCTTGGCATACCAAAGATGGCCGGTGTCAAAGGCCTCAATCTCCGGCTTGACGCCCAGCTTCGTCATCATCGCACCCATCTGCGTCAACATGCCGGGCGTGTTGGTCATCACGTAGTCGGCTTCGGCAAAATTCATCGTGCCACAATCGAGCGTACAAATCTCGGGCAAACAGGCTGCAACATGCGCCACCCGCTCCTCAGCCGAAATCATATCGGTCCCACTGGCCAAGGGCAAAGGCGCATCCGGGGTGCCAAACACCATGTCGCCTCCCATGCCCGCTGTCAGATTCAACACAACATCGACATCTGCCTCGCGAATGCGGTCGGTGACTTCGCGGTAATAGTCCAAATCGCGCGACGGAGCCCCGCTTTCAGGATCGCGCACATGGCAATGGACCACCGCCGCACCTGCTTTGGCCGCGGCAACAGCACTCTGGGCGATTTGGCTGGGCGAGCGCGGCACATGAGGGGATTTGTCTTGCGTCGACCCCGACCCGGTCACAGCACAGGTGATAAACACCTCTCGGTTCATCTCTAGTGGCATTGGCGTCCCTCCTTGCGCGCTCAAGGGACAGCGATTTCTCCGCCTTGGCAAGTCGAAACACGACGCTTGCGCGCCTCAAGCCGCCCGCAGTCATCACTGCTTCATAAATATCCGCCCCGCAGGGTCGGGGTGATCTAATAAGGCATCGGATGGCTCTTATGCGCCGCGTCGATCTCTTCCAACACTTCTGCATCCAGCACCAGATCAAGCCCGGCAAGGATATGGCTCAATTGCTCCATCGTCGTGGCCCCAAAAATCGGCATCGTCGCGAAAGGGCGCTGACAGCACCACGCCAGCGCCATATGCACAGGATCAAGCCCATGGTGCGCGGCCAGATCAAGATAGACCTGCGCCCCCGCTTCCGAGCGTGGCGACACGCGACCACCCAAAGTCTCTGAGATCGATTTACGCGAGCCCTCCGGCACCGCGCCGCCTTGGTATTTGCCGCTCAGATATCCCGTCGCCAGTGGCGAAAACGCCAGTAGCCCAATATCTTCGTTATGCGAAAGCTCTGCCAGATCGGTGTCAAAGAGCCTGCACATCAGCGAATATTCATTCTGGATCGTTGCCACACGCGGCCCGCCCATCTTTGCTGCGGTCTCGAGCCACATCGCCGTGCCCCAAGCGCTCTCATTGCTCAAACCAAAGGCGCGGATATTGCCCGCCTCCACATGCGACTGCAACGCACCAAGCACGTCTTCCATATGCGCAATGGTCTCCGCGCGATCTTGTCCGGAGGGGTCATACGTCCAGTTCTGGCGAAACATATAGCTGCCGCGATTGGGCCAATGCAACTGATAGAGATCAATGTAGTCGGTCTGCATCCGCTTCAGCGAGCCCTCGATTGCGTCACGGATCGTATCTGACGTAATCGGCGCCCCATCGCGAATGTAATTGCCCGCACCCGCCACTTTAGAGGCAATCACCACCTCGTCGCGGCGCGCGGCTTTAGCCAGCCAAGTGCCAATAATCGCCTCGGTCTTGCCCGCATTTTCCTTGTTCATCGGATTGACGGGATAGGCCTCGGCCGTGTCGATAAAATCAATGCCCGCATCCAAAGCCGCATCAATCTGCGCATGCGCCTCCGCCTCGCTTGTCTGCGTGCCCCATGTCATCGAGCCAAGGCAATATTGCGACACCTCGATCTCCGTGCGCCCAAGCTTCACTCTGTTCATCGCAAATCTCCTTTGACCCCTGCCGTTCCAACGCACCCTAAGACCCTACTGGTCGAGAACAAGCGCAAAGCACCGTCGCGCAGATGGCTCAAAAGCGACCCGCGCCATGTCGCAATTCTCAGGCACAAAGCACACCAGACTTGTGAAGCTCAACTCAGCACGCCAAAGAGACCCCATGCGCCTCCTTATATCCTTCGCTGCCCTGTTCTTATCCGTGATCTTGCTGCAACTCAGTTCAGGTGGCGTAGGCCCGCTTGACGCATTGTCCGGTCTGGCGCTGGATTTCACCAAAGCGCAGGTGGGCCTTCTGGGCTCGGCGCATTTCTTAGGCTTTTTCATCGGCTGCTGGTGGGCCCCGCGCCTGATGGGCACTGTCGGCCATAGCCGCGCTTTTGCCGCCTTCACCGCCGCGGGCGCGATCGGTCTCTTGGCCCATATGCTTATCGTTAACCCTTATGCATGGGCCGCGATGCGGGTGATGTCAGGGCTGTGCGTCGCGGGCTGCTATACAGTGATCGAGGCGTGGCTCAATGCCAAAGTCACCAACGAAACGCGCGGTCGCGCAATGGGAACATACAGGCTGGCCGATATGGGTGCGTCACTCGTCGCGCAATTGCTCATCGGCGTGCTCGAGCCTGCCTCTTATGTCTCCTACAACCTGCTCGCGATCCTCTGCTGCGCCTCGCTTTTGCCGCTGACGCTGACCAAAGCCGCCCAGCCCGAAACCCCCGCAGCCCCGCGCTTGCGCCCGAAACTCGCCTGGATCAAATCGCCCCTCGCTGTGGCAGGCGTGATCGTCGCGGGCCTCACCTCTGCCGCCTTTCGCATGGTAGGCCCGGTTTATGGCCAAGAGGTCGGGCTGGCGGCCGAACAAATCGGCTATTTCCTCGCAGCTTTCGTGTTGGGCGGCGCTTTGGCGCAATACCCCGCGGGCTGGCTGGCAGATAAATACGACCGCCGCTGGGTGCTGATCTGGCTCTCCGTCGCCTCAACGCTGGCTTGCGGTGCCACAGTCATGCTCGCAGGCGCCGGCACGCAAGCCGTCATGCTCGCGGCAATTCTCTTTGGCTTTACGACCTTCCCGATCTTCTCGGTGGCCTCAGCCCACGCACATGACTTCGCCACCTCGGAAGAACGGGTCGAGCTCTCGGCGGCCCTGATGTTCTACTACGCCATCGGCGCCATCGCCTCGCCGCTCGTAGCGTCCAGCCTGATCGAAAGTTTTGGCCCCGAAGCACTCTTCATCCTGATCTCCATCGGCCATCTCGGCCTCGTCGCCTACGGCTTGATCCGCATGGGCGCACGCGACACGCTGGAGGCGCGCACACCTTACGTCTACGCCCCGCGCACCTCATTTACCATCGGACGCCTTCTCAGACGCCAACGCGACGGCAAGTAACTTCCATTTTCCATAAATATCCCCGCCGGAGGCTCCCCTCACTTCCAAGCCACGCGCACATAAGTTAAACGGGCGAGATCACAACCAAGAGAACCACCAATGGCCCGCATCCTCATCACCTCCGCCATTCCCTATATCAACGGGATCAAGCATCTGGGCAATCTGGTGGGAAGCCAATTGCCCTCCGATCTATATGCGCGCTACATGCGCGCGCGCGGCCATGAGGTTATGTTTATCTGCGCCACTGACGAGCACGGCACCCCGGCTGAACTTGCCGCCGCCAAAGCGGGCAAACCCGTCGCCGAGTTCTGCGCCGAGATGCATGAGGTTCAGGCTGGTATCGCCAAAGGTTTCGGGCTGTCATTTGATCACTTCGGGCGATCTTCCAGCCCGCAAAACCACACGCTCACCCAACATTTTGCAGGCCAGCTTAACGCCAATGATCTGATCGAGGAGGTCTCGGAGAAACAAGTTTATTCCCATGCCGATGCCCGCTTCCTGCCTGATCGCTACATCGAGGGCACCTGCCCCAATTGCGGCTATGACAGCGCGCGCGGCGATCAATGCGAAAACTGCACCAAGCAGCTCAATCCGACCGATCTGATTGATCCGCGCTCGGCCATTTCAGGCGCGACCGATCTGGAAGTGCGCGAGACCAAGCATTTATATCTGCGCCAATCGAAACTGAAAGACGATCTGGATAAATGGATCGAAAGCAAAACCGACTGGCCCGTCCTGACCACTTCCATCGCCAAGAAATGGCTCCATGATGGCGACGGGCTGCGCGACCGTGGCATCACGCGCGATCTCGATTGGGGCGTGCCTGTCAAAGACGGCGACAAAGACTGGCCCGGCATGGAAGGCAAAGTCTTCTATGTCTGGTTCGACGCACCGATTGAATATATCGCGGCCACAAAAGAATGGGCCGATGCGCGCGGGCTTCCTGACGCCGAGTGGCAGCGCTGGTGGCGCAGGGATATGGGCGCGGAAGATGTGAAATACGTCCAGTTCATGGGCAAAGATAACGTGCCGTTCCACACGCTCAGCTTTCCGGCCACGATCATGGGGTCGGGCGAGCCTTGGAAGCTGGTCGACTACATCAAGTCGTTCAACTATCTCAACTATGATGGCGGGCAGTTCTCAACCAGCAAAGGCCGAGGCGTGTTCATGGACCAAGCGCTGGAGCTTCTGCCGGCAGATTACTGGCGCTGGTGGCTTTTAAGCCGCGCGCCCGAGAGCTCGGATAGCGAGTTCACATGGGAAGCGTTCCAGACCGACACCAATAAAGACCTCGCCGATGTCTTGGGCAATTTCGTCTCGCGGATCACCAAGTTCTGCCGCTCCAAATTCGGCGAAGCTGTGCCGGAAGGCGGCCAACAGGGCGCGGCCGAACAGACGCTTTTGTCTGAGCTGACCACCCGCATCCGCGCCTATGAAAGCCATATGGAGGCAATGGAAGTCCGCAAATCAGCCTCCGAGCTGCGCGCCATCTGGGTTGCGGGCAATGAATATCTGCAAGCCCAAGCCCCATGGTCGACCTTCAAGACCGACCCTGAGACAGCCGCAATGCAAACCCGTTTGGGTCTCAACCTGATCCGGCTCTACGCCGTTTTGTCAGCGCCGTTCATCCCCGAGGCTTCTGCCAAGATGCTGTCTGCGATGAACACGCTGGATATGACATGGCCCGATGATGTCGAGGCGGCGCTGCAAGCCCTGCCCCCCGGCCACGCTTTTAGCGTGCCTGAGGTGTCTTTTGCCAAGATCAGCGATGAAGACCGCGAAGCATGGGCCGAGAAATTCGCAGGCGTGCGCGATTAGTGACAATGCAGCGGTTGCGAGCCCGCGTGGCAGCATTGACCGGCGGGCGAGGATTTGCGGCAACCTCCGCTGTGGGACACGATCTCCACTCCGGTCGAACTCACCACGGCGGTCTGGCCAATCGCCATGCTTTGCGTTGAAGTGAACGCCGCCAATGCGATCAGTGCTGTTGAAACATATTTCATCTTAAATCCCCTCTCAATTCTTTCCTAATGCGTTAACCATAGCGACGGGTCCTTGGCCGGGTCCTTGACTCAGATCAAATCCCGGACGGGGCTGCCCGACCCCCTACTAACTCGCTTGTGACTTGACGCAGACCGCGTCTCTGATGATCCTACGACTATGCGTGTTCTATGTCTTCTTGCCGCCCTCGCCCCCACCGCTCTTTTGGCCGATTGCCCTGCCCTGCCTGCGCGCAGTGATCTGCATATCAGCCTCATGGAACAAGTGGCCGCCGCCCCCGACGAGATCACAGCGCGCGAGATTTCCAATCAATTGTGGGAGATCTGGGGCACCGCGCCGGATGATACCGCTCAGGAAATCCTGCAACGCGGGATGGAGCGGCGCGCGGGCTATGATTTTTCCGGCGCTTTGGAAGATTTCGACGCGCTGATCGCCTATTGCCCGGATTATGCCGAAGGCTATAACCAGCGCGCTTTCGTGAACTTTATCCAAGGGGACTATGAGACCTCTTTGACAGATCTCGACCGCGCCATTGCGCGCACGCCTGATCATATCGGCGCGATAGTCGGGCGCGCTTTGGCGTTGATCCAGCTTGGCCGCAATGAAGAAGGGCAGACCCAACTTCGCGCCGCGTTAGAGCTGAACCCGTGGCTGCCTGAGAGGCGGTTCCTGACCGAACCCTCCGAGAGGCCCGAAACCGAGCTCTGAGCCATTTACACCGCCGACCGTCACGCTATGGTCGCGCCGACAAGCCTCCTCGTGCCCGCGTGGTGGAATGGTAGACACATGGGACTTAAAATCCCTGGGCCG
>CAZCEW010000125.1:66-7734 GCA_964497775.1 uncultured Rhodobacterales bacterium | reverse complement strand
AATGGATCTATAGCTGGAAGGCGAAAGGCTGGAAAAAGAAGGGCGGCGAGATCAAGAATATCGACCTCTGGCAACGCCTAGACGAGGCCCGCACCCGCCATGACGTGACATGGGAATGGGTCAAAGGCCATGCCGGCCACCCCGAAAACGAACGCGCAGACGAGCTGGCACGGCAAGGGATGGAGCCGTTTAAGGGCTAATTATCCCAATCGCATTCGAAAAAAATCCAGATCTTTCTGCACTGCGGCATTGTGTGCAATTGTATACAAATATAACTTCCTTCAAACCTCTCTCGAAAATGAGACCTTCTTTATTTGACGGGAGACATCATCTTGGCCCAATCAACCCTCTCAAAATCGGATATCGAGAACCGCATCACCTTCCATGAAAACAGCCAGATTATGGAAGTCAGCTTCGCCGGTATGGCGCTGGAAAGCTCGGAAGATGTGAACCTGTTCTATGACATCATCGAGGAAAGCATCGCCAAGACGGGTGAAGAGATGTGGTTCTTCCTTGTCGACTACCGCGACACCAAAATCGACAACGACGCTTGGTTTTCCTTCTCTCGGCGTGGGATGGATCTCAACAAGGCGCATTCCATGGGCAGCGTGCGCTTTGATGCCTCGGAGATTACCCGCAAACAGATCGAACGCGACGCAGGCACTGAAGCGTTTGACCCGAACCTGTTTTACGATCGCGACAGCGCGTTGGAGCGCCTTCGGTCCCTGCCCTCGACACGGCGCGAAAAGCTCGTCCATGTCCCCAGCTTTACCGCCGATGATTTGAAATGGTGCATCGAGTTCAACCCCGACGAACAGATCATGTATGTGAATTTCTCCAACATGTCGTTCGAGCATTCGCGCGACGTGAACGACGTCTATGATTTCATCGAAGATCAAATCCGCCAGACCGGCAAGAAGTGGTATTTCGTGATCAACTATGAAAACACCCGCATCCAATCACCTGCTTGGGTGCAATATGCGGCGCGCGGCAAGAAGCTCAATCAGGAAAGCTCACTGGGCTCCGTGCGCTACGCCCCGGGATCAGAGACAGAAACCGACATCAGGCTGCGCGCTGAAAGTCAGGGGTTTCGGCCAAATATCCGAAATTCTTTGGAAGAGGCGATGGAACTGATTGGCGAGATGAAAGAGGCGGCCAGCGAGCAGGCCTAATTCACTCAAACCTCGCGGGGGGCTGCCAGCCGCGCAGAACATCTTGGACCGTGGAGCGCGCTTTGCCTGCGCGCTGCAATTCCGTGATGCAGACCGCACCCGCGCCTGAGCCCACAAACAGGCCATCATCCGTCACTACGATCTGACCCGGATCAAGATCTCTGTCGTCCAGGCGCGCCGCCAGAAATTTCATCCGCTCGCCTGCAGCCTGCGACCACGCCCCGGGGAACGGGGACAGCCCGTTGATCTGGCGCACGATCTCGGTGGCGGGTTTCGACCAATCCACCCGCGCCTCTGCCTTATCGATCTTGGAGGCATAGGTGACGCCTTCATCTGGCTGCGGCTCAGGTGTCAGTTCATCCAATCGCCCCAAAGCCTCGACAATCGCATCCGCGCCCAGCGCGGACAGCCGATCATGCAATTGGCCTGTCGTCTCAGCCGCGCCGATATCAACAGTCTTGCGCAGCAGCACGGGCCCAGTATCGAGCCCCGCTTCCATCTGCATGATGCACACACCGGTCTCTGCATCCCCGGCCATGACCGCGCGGTGAATGGGCGCAGCCCCGCGCCAACGCGGCAAAAGCGAGGCATGGATGTTAAGACATCCCCTCGCTGGGGCATCCAGCACGGTTTGCGGCAAGATCAGCCCGTAGGCAACAACCACTGCAATCTCGGCCTCAAGCGCCGCGAACTCGGCTTGAGCCCGTGCGTCTTTCAACGACACCGGATGGCGCACCTCTACCCCCAAATCCAGCGCGCGGGCATGAACTGGCGTTGGACGCTCTTTCTTGCCCCGGCCCGCCGGGCGCGGCGGTTGGCAATAGACGGCAGCGATCTCGTGACCTGCCGCAACCAACGCGTCGAGGACCGGCACCGAGAACTCCGGCGTGCCCATGAAAACGATCTTCATTGCGCCATCTTCCTTGCGCGTTTGATCAACATCTCGCGCTTGGTGCGGCTCAGGTGGTCAAAATACATTTTCCCGTTCAGATGGTCGATCTGGTGCTGCACGGATGTCGCCCATAACCCTACGAAATCCTGCTCCCGCGTCTCGCCAAACTGGTCGACAAATTGCACCGTCACCGCGCGCGGGCGTGAAATCTTTGCATACACCCCCGGCAGGTTTGGCGAGGCTTCCTCATGCACGCGCATCTGCCCACTTGCATGGAGCACTTCCGGATTGGCCATCCGCACCGCTTGACCGCGCTCGTTCGAGGCATCCACAACCGCCAGCCGCAACATTACCCCGATCTGAGGCGCGCCAAGGCCAACGCCGGGCATCGCCTCCATCGTATCGATCATATCGGTCCAAATTGCGCGAATGTCGTCGGTGATCTCGCCCACCGGCTCAGCTACCATGCGCAGCCGTTTATCGGGCCATGGCAGGCAGACCCGTATGCTCACGCGCGCGCCTTTTCGCGCTTCAGCTTGACCATCTTGCGCGTAATCATCTGACGCTTAAGCGGTTTGAGGTAGTCGATGAACAACTTGCCCTCCAGATGATCAATCTCGTGCTGCACGCAAGTCGCCCACAGCGCGCCAAAGTCTTGGGCTTGCGCATTGCCGTCCAGATCCATCCAGCTAACGGAGACTTCCGCCGGGCGTTCTACATCGGCGAATTGCTCAGGGATCGACAAACAGCCTTCTTCATAAGTGTTCAACTCGTCGGAGACGGCCGTTACTTCCGGGTTCACCATCACCATCGGGCGTGGCGCAGCCCCTTCTTCTTTGACGCAATCCAAAACGATCAACCGCTCCAACACGCCCACCTGCGGCGCCGCCAACCCAATGCCCGGCGCGTCATACATGGTGGCCAACATATCTTCGGCCAAATTGCGTAGCTCGTCTGAGATGTCAGCCACAGGGGCCGCCACCTTTTTCAGCCTAGGGTCGGGATGGATCAGAATAGGTCGTATCATAAGCTTTGAAATAGTCACTTTTTGCGCCGCTCACAAGGTTTCTCAGATGTAACCTTGACGTTACTTCTTCATCGGAGTTATGTAACCCTAAGGTTACCTTCATAATTTGGAGAATCGATATGTTAGAGACAGAAGAGCAATGGAAGAAAGCAAACCGACAAAACATCATCATGGGTGCTGTGGGCCTTTGCGTCTTCATCGCCGCCGGACCCTTATCGCGCCTTCTAAATCTCGATCTGACCCTAATCAGATCCATGGCTGCAGGCGTGGTTGCCTCGGCGGTCTTGCTTTGGCTCTGGCTCTTCCGCAAGCCGAAGACCCGCCCGACGGGAGACGAAATTGAACAGATGGAGAAACGCTACACCCCGCTCATGCTGCTTTCGCCCGCCGCCACGTTCTTGGGCCTTCTGGGTCTCGTCATCTTGCAAAATATCACCTTGGCAGACCCGACTTACATCGCCGCCCATATCGCAATGTTCACACTGATCTTGATCGGTGGGGTCCTCTCGCTGCCCCTTCTCAAAATGGCCCGCATCAGCCGCGTCGAGCCGTCGCTCAATGACGAGCGTATGCAACGCAATATGAACAGCAGCTATCAAACTGCTTTTCTGACCATGTTCAACCTCTGCCTGCTCGGCGGCGTGGCCTTCACATTCGACGTGATCGAATTTGATGCAGGCACCGCGCTCTTTGCCATTGGCGCAATTGGTATCTTCACCCAATGCTTCAAATTGGCATGGCTGGAATGGAAAGACGCCGCATGAGCGAGGGCCCACTTCTCAACATACTCAAAACCCACCGCACAAGGGCAGGTCTCACACAGGCCGAGCTTGCGATACGGGCCGGTGTCAGCCGCAAAACGATTAACACGATCGAAAACTCCGTCTTCGTGCCCTCCACCATCCTGTCACTGACATTGGCGCATGTCTTAGGCGTCTCTGTCGAGGATATTTTCACCCTTGCAGCCCCGCCTGATCCAAGCGAGTTTGAGCCCGAATAATCTGTTGAGGGCTCTCATGAATTTCGACGACATCATCGACCGCCGCGGCACGCATTGCGCCAAATGGGACAAGATGGAAGACCTCTATGGCGTCCCGGCAGATGAGGGCATCGCGATGTGGGTCGCCGATATGGATTTCAAACCGCCGCAGGTGGCGCTTGATGCGGTGCAAGCCACGGTCGACCACGGCGTTTACGGCTATTTCGGCGATGACCGCGCCTATAAAAATTCGATCATCTGGTGGATGAAAAACCGCCATGGCTGGGATGTCGACGCAGACGCCATCTTCACCACGCATGGCATCGTCAACGCCACCGCCGTGTGCATCGACGCGTTCACCAAACCCGATGATGGCGTGGTGCTGTTCACACCTGTCTATCATGCCTTCGCAAAGATTATCAAAGCCGCTGGCCGCCAGTTGGTCGAAATGCCAATGACGCTGGAAAATGGCCGCTATACTCTTGATTTTGATACATATGATAGCGCCATGACCGGCAATGAGCGGATGCTGATCTTGTGCTCGCCGCACAATCCGGGCGGCCGGGTCTGGTCGCAATCCGAACTGCACGCCATCGCGCATTTTGCCAAGCGCCACGACCTGATCTTGGTGTCTGACGAAATCCACCACGATCTTGTCTTCCCCGGCCACAAACACATCCCAATGGCCAATATCGAAGGCATCGAAGACCGTCTTGTGATGATGACCGCACCGTCAAAAACCTTCAATATCGCGGGGCTTCATACCGGCAATGTCATCATCCCCGACGCTGAGCTGCGCACGATCTTCGCGGCGCGTATGGCGGCCCTTGGGCTCAGCCCGAACTCGGTCGGATTGTTTGCCACAACGGCGGTCTATTCGCCGGAAGGCGCAAAATGGGTCGACGGTGTCATCGCCTATCTCGATGAAAACCGCAAAATTTTCGATGCAGGCGTCAATAGCATTCCGGGCGTGCAATCTATGCCAATGGAAAGCACCTATCTGGCATGGGTCGATTTCTCAGGCACCGGCATGACCCCGGCCGAGGCCAATAAACGCGTCCAAGAAGACGCCAAGATCGCCGCCAATCACGGGCCAACCTTCGGCAAAGGCGGAGAGACCTATCTGCGCTTCAACCTCGGCGCGCCGCGCTCGGTAATTGAAGACGCCGTGGCGCGATTACAAAAAGCCTTCGCCGATCTGCAATAGCGTTACGTCAAAGCAGTCAACGCGCGCGCGATCACACGTTCTTCATCGGTGGGGATGACCAGAATTTTGGCACTCCCCTTGCCGATCTCGACCGCGTTTTCTGCATTGGCAGCCTCATTGATCTCTAGGCCCAGAAAACCCAGATGCTCGATCACCCGCGCGCGGATCAGCGCCGAGTTCTCGCCGATCCCGCCGCAAAATACGACGCCGTCCAACCCACCAAGCGACGCAGCCATTGCCCCAATCTCGCGCCGGATCCGGAACACGTAATAATCAATCGCCTCTGCCGCCTCTACGGCATCAGACGCTTGCAGCGTGCGCATATCGCTGCTGATCCCCGACAAGCCTAACAGCCCGCTTTCCTTATATAAAAGCCGCGTCAGGTTCTCGACGCTCATGTTATGTTGATCCATCAGATAGAGCATAACGCCCGGATCAAGCTGGCCCGACCGCGTGCCCATCGGCAGGCCGTCTAACGCCGAAAACCCCATAGTCGAGGCCACCGATTGCCCGTCGCGCACCGCACAAATCGACGCGCCATTTCCTAAATGACAAATCGCTACATTGCCGTCTTCCAGCTTCGGGTAAAGACGGCGCAGCTCGGACGTCATGTAGTCATAACTCAGCCCGTGAAACCCGTAGCGCCGCACGCCACGATCATAAAACTTACGCGGCAGCGCAAAGGTATCATTGACCCACGGATGGCCGCGATGAAACGAGGTATCAAAGCAGCCCACTTGCACCGCCTCCGGGAACCGCGCAATCGCAGCATCAACGCAGGCCAGATTATGCGGCTGATGCAAAGGCGCCAACGGGATCAGCACGCGCAATTTCGACAAAACTGTCTCGTCTAAAATCACCGGACCAGTGAAATCCGTGCCACCATGCACGATCCGGTGGCCCACACCCTCGACCTTATCGTCGATGAAATCTTCCAGCGTCACCAGAATTTCGTCTAGGGCCCGCCCGTGATCCGTCGCCCCCAAATCACGATCCACTCCGCCTTTAATCTTCAATCGCGCGCTTGGCCCGAGGCTTTCAACTTGCCCCGCCACGATCAACTCCGGCTCGCGCGCCTTGCGGTAAACGGCAAATTTCAGCGAAGACGATCCGGCATTGAGCGTTAAAAACAGTGACATATCGCACGATCTCCTGAAAACGAGTTATCCACAAGTCTGTACATACGATTGCTGCACGTTAACTGCACGCAAGACAGACAGCTGATTTGGAGCAAATTCGATACGCCGCAGCGCAGAACTTGCAAGAACTTACGCAATAACATATCACCGCACGCAAAGTATACGTAATTTCCTTACTCCGAAAGTCCGCCCATGTCCTTCCGCCTGCAACCCACTCCGCCCGCCCGACCGAACCGCTGCCAGCTCTTCGGCCCCGGCTCTCGCACCGCGCTTTTCGAGAAAATGGCCGCATCAGAGGCCGACGTCATCAACCTCGATCTCGAAGATTCTGTGGCGCCATCAGACAAGGACCAAGCGCGCGCCAATATCATCAAAGCCACCCATGATGTTGATTGGGGCAAAAAGACACTATCGGTGCGCATAAACGGCTTGGACACGCCCTATTGGTACCGAGATGTCGTTGATTTGCTTGAGCAATCCAGCGAACGCCTCGACATCATCATGATCCCGAAAGTCGGCTGTGCGGCAGATGTCTACGCCGTCGACGCTCTGGTCACAGCGATCGAGACCGCCAAAGGCCGCACCAAGAAAATAGGCTTCGAGCTGATCATCGAAAGTGCCGCGGGCCTCGCCCATGTCGAGGAAATCGCCGCCAGCTCGCCGCGCCTGCAAGCCATGAGCCTCGGCGCCGCCGACTTCGCCGCCTCCATGGGCATGCAAACAACGGGCATCGGCGGGACGCAAGAAAACTACTATATGCTGCAAGGCGGCGAGAAACACTGGTCCGATCCTTGGCACTGGGCCCAAGCCGCCATCGTCGCCGCCTGCCGCACCCACGGCATCCTCCCCGTGGACGGCCCCTTCGGTGATTTCTCAGATGATGAAGGCTACCGCGCTCAAGCGCGCCGCTCTGCAACCCTTGGTATGGTCGGCAAATGGGCGATCCACCCGAAACAAATCGCTTTGGCCAACGAAGTCTTCACCCCGTCCGAGGCCCAAGTCTCAGAGGCCCGCGAAATCCTCGCCGCAATGGAGCAAGCCAAAGCCAATGGCGAAGGTGCGACCGTCTACAAGGGCCGCTTGGTCGATATCGCCTCGATCAAACAAGCCGAAGTCATCGTAAAACAATATGAGATGATCTCGGCCCAGTAAGTCAACGCGCCCTCTTCATCCTGGCAAGAAAACCTCGGGGAGCGCGAGGGGCAGCGCCCCTGACCCCGCCCCGGAAAAAGCGCCAGCCAAAAAACCGCCG
>CAZCEW010000124.1:0-7759 GCA_964497775.1 uncultured Rhodobacterales bacterium | reverse complement strand
GCCACCGCAGCACTTCCAGCATCTTTGGCAAGTTTGGCGATTGGATCTTGATCGGGCATGGCCAGATCGACGGCATTTTCGACGGCTGTATTGATCAACTCGGCCGCCAAGATCAAAAGGCCCCATGCCAAAAGAAGCGCGCGGGCACCGGCGGTCATGTCGATATAGAAGGCCATTCCAGCAGATATCACATTGATAAAGCACCAGAATTTAAAGCTGGGCTCGGTTTTCCATGTGGCGATGAGGCCTTCCCATGACCATATGAATCGGTTGATCAGGCGCTGCCATTCTTGCTTCAGCATCCGCTAACCGCCTCTTTGATCAAGATAATATCGCACCGCATCCTGGACCCGTCTAAACCTGTCCCCACCCAGCTTTGTGCCGCCATACCAACGGGTTACGACCAAAATATGGCCAAAGAGCTCTTCACGCTCCAGCATGCGTAGAATTGTCATGCCTGCCCCGGATTCTCCGTCATCGCCTTTCAACGGTGTGCCATCCGGCAAGATCAGGCCCCACGAATTATGTGTGGCTTTTGCGTATTTCTTGTTTCGTTTCAGTGTTTTGAGGAAATTTGTCGCCGCTTCACGGCTGTCAGCCGCACCACCAGAGACGGCGTATTTGCTGCCCCGATCGCTCAGGAAGCCTTCGAATTGGATCATGGACATCAAACACCCTCAAGCCTGGCAGGGCCTGAGGGTGATGATTGCCGTCTCGCTTGAGGGGGTCAAGACCGGCGAGGGGTATAAAGGGGGGCTAAGCGGCGCCCGTTCGTCTGGCGCGGCGCGGCACACCAGAAAGTACCGAGGCATCAAGGTTGCTAATCACCGGACGGCTCAGCTGGGACGCCGCGAGGAAATCTGCATAATTGCCATGCGCATCAGGTTGGACGCTCACCGCACTACCTTGCAGCGATTGGGTGGAGGCTTCGACCACTTCGATCTCGTCGAAATCGAGGTAGATATAGGTCACTTCCCGACACGCCTCGTCGCGCATCAGCCAGGTGCCATCAACGAGCATTTGCGCCTCAATCAACACGCTAGTGGCATTGAAATAGAGCTGCGCGCGCCAGTCATCGACCAAAAGAAGGTGATCGGGCGCTACATGCGTGGGCTGGGTCGGAGACCCCATGCGCAAGGCGTCGGGCTGGACGATGATGGGCCGGTCTTCGGTGTTGTCATCGGTCAGAAGGATCTTGCGCCGCCCGACCCATCGCAGCGTTTGCATGCCGCGATCAAGTGTCCAGACGCTGTCGCCCGGGCGCAGGAATTCGACCGCGATGCGGCCTTTGCCAGTGACAAGCCGCGTGCCTTCGACAAAGCCGATATAGCTGCCAGACATATCAAGCGCGGGCTGGGACGCCTCGGCGGGGTAAATCGGCTCGTTCTGGCGCATATCGCGTGACAGCGCGCCCCAAAGCGCTTGGATATTGTCGGGGTCACGTGACGGTGCGCGCGAGATAGGAACGGGTGCTGAGTGGTCCAGTGAGTGGGCCATGTGTGTGTATCCTCATGTTGATGCTCTGCTGTTGATCGCAGATGTCGCTTATGCGTTGGTCCCACCCAGCACCTGTTTCCAAATTAGCATGGGGTATCGCTCGCACAATTGCGGGAAACCTTACTCTTTGCTCAATATTATCAATGGATTGGAAACAGTTTTTCATGCGGCCAAGGCATTGGCCACTCTTGCGAAACAGTCTGAGCTGCATCGTTTCCAGCCCAGAAATACTAAAACCGTAGACGTTCAGAGCTTGGAATTGACCCGTTTGACCGTATTGATCCGGTCGGCATTTGGCGGGTGCGTGCCCAAGAATTTGTTGCCCGGATCGGGGATGCGGGTAAAGAAGGCCACGCCGCGCACGGGGTTATATCCGGCACGTCTTGCGATCACTGTGCCCAGCGTATCGGCCTCCAACTCGTTTTGCTTGGAATAGGCACGCGAGCCCACAAAGCCTCCGATATCGGCACCAAGAGACGGGTCAACGCCCAAAACTGCCGCGCCGAGCGAGCCCAAGAGCGAGCCGCCAATGGCGGACTGGCGCTGCTTTTCCAGGTGGCGAGAAATGTGATGCGCCGCTTCATGACCCATCACAAAGGCCAGCTCGTCGCGGTTCCGCGCATCGGCAATCAACGCGATGGTGAAGCCGATGACGGGGCGGCCCGAGGCCTCTAGGGTTTGAAACGCGTTGGGCGGTTTGCGCGGGTTCTTGTCGACGACGATCTTGAAGTCGCAATTCAGATCAGGCGCGCGGGCGCGGCATTCGCGTTCTGCCAAAGGCTCGACGCTGCGCACCACGGCGTTGAAATTGCTCAGCGCTTGGCTGGAGCTCAGACGCCCCGCCGCATTCGATGTTGCTTGCGGTGTTTGGGCTTGCGGCGCGGGCTCGGTGGAGCTTTGAGGCTCGACACATGCGCCAAGCGCCATCAGGCTTGCCAGCAGAATTGATCGTTTCATTTCAAACACCTCTGATCTTAACTGGCCTCAAGCCTAGCCCGAGAGGCACAATGCGCCAAGCCCCAATGCAAGGCGCTCAATTGCAATTGGCGGATGTGGCTGGTTTGATGCGGCTATTCTAAAGGCAGGAGCCCCGCGCATGTTCACCATCGAGCACGAATTCGACGCAACCATTGTGACCTTGGTCGATGAGGGGGCGCCGCATCTGCAAGAAGATATCACGCTCAACGCATTTGAGGATTGCGTCACGCTAGAGCAGCTTGACCCCGTTACCGACCGCCTAAACCGTGTCAGCTTGTCGATGGCGCAGGTTCGCGATTTGATCGCGGCGCTGAACCTGCCTGAGGGGGCCTATCGCAGCTCTAAGGCGTCGACATGACCACGGCGCTGTTTTGGGATGAGCGCTGCTTTTGGCATGCGGGTGGCAATTATGCGTTCACTCTGCCGATTGGCGGCTTGGTCCAGCCACTGGCCGCAGGCGGTTTGCCTGAGAACCCGGAGACCAAGCGGCGCTTGAAGAACCTTCTCGATGTCACTGGATTGATCGGTGATCTCGATGCGAAAACCGCGCCTGAGGCCAGTTGGGACGATCTGGCCCGCGTCCATCCAGAGGCGTTCTTGCGCAAGTTCAAAGACCTGTCTGACGCGGGCGGCGGCGAGATCGGGTTGCGCACGCCTTTCGCGCAAGGCGGCTTCGAGATTGCGGCCCTTTCGGCGGGTTTGACCAAGGCGGCGCTGGCCTCCGTGCTAAGCGGGGAGAATTCCAACGCTTACGCTCTGTCGCGCCCGCCCGGCCATCATTGCCTGCCGGACTTCCCGAACGGGTTTTGCCTGATGGCCAATATCGCCATCGCCGTTGAGGCCGCTTTGGCCGACAGCCTGACCGACCGCGTGGCGATTGTCGATTGGGACGTACATCACGGCAACGGCACGGAGGCGATCTTCTTTGACCGCAATGACGTGCTGACGATCTCGCTGCATCAAGAGCGCAACTACCCCGTTGATACTGGCGACGCGGAGGATCGCGGCGTGGGTGCGGGCGAAGGGTTCAATATGAATATCCCCCTGCCACCCGGTGGCGGGCATGCGCTTTATATTGAAGCGATGGAGCGGTTGGTCGTGCCAGCTTTGCGCGACTTCAACCCCGATGTGATCATCATTGCCTGCGGCTTTGACGCGGCAGCGATTGATCCATTATCGCGCATGTTGGCCACCTCCGAGACGTTTCGCGCGATGACCGAGATCGTGATGGATGTGGCCGAAGATCTGTGCGGCGGGCGTTTGGTGATGTCGCATGAGGGCGGCTATTCGGAAGTTTACGTGCCGTTTTGCGGCCATAGCGTCTTGGCGCAGATGTCAGGAAGCGAGATCACCGCGCCCGACCCGCTGGCCGAAACATTCGATCTGCGCCAGCCCGGCCCGCGCTTGCACGCCGCGCATAGTGATATGCTGGGCGATCTCGAAGATCTGTTCTCATAGCGGCTGTGGCGGAACTTCGCGCTTGAATTCGCGCGGTTCAGCGTCGTTTTGCTGAGAAATCTACGCGATTTGACTGGCAGTTGAAGCATTTGAGACGCTGCATTTAAGCTTTGATTAAGTGCCGTTGGGGCAAGTTTGGACCGAGTATCAAGGGAGGATTTTGCCATGGGATTGCCCGCCACCGCGTCTCACTTCGACCCAAGCCATTCGCCAGAGGAAGTTCAGCGCGTCTGGTTCAAGTCCTCGCGCAAACTGGAAAAGCCCGATGGCCCTATGCGCGCCCGCGCACCTGTTGAGGCGGCGGTTTTTGCGATCCCAGAGGATAATTTCGAATTCCGCGATCTGTCGAGCTTGCGCTAAAGCGAGGCGATCAAGCAGAGAATGCTGACAACAATCAACACAATCCCGAGAATTTCGCGCGGGCTGGAGCGTTCCTTGAAGACAAAGTAGGAGCCGATGAAGGTGAAGATCAGCTCCACCTGCCCCAGCGCTTTGACATAGGCCGCGTTTTGTAGCGCGAAAGCTGTGAACCAGCCAAATGATCCAAGCATAGACGTAACACCCACAAGGCTAGAGACGCGCCAACTGGCGACAACGCGGGCGATTTCTCCGCGCTCGCGCCACGCGAGCCACGCGGCCATGACAAGCGTCTGGAAGGCCGTGACACAGGCCAAAGTGACGCCTGCGCGCAAAAACACATCGTCGCTGGCAATTTCCAACGCGGCCCCTCGGTAGCCGATAGCGGACACCCCGAACAAGGCGCCTGAGGCCAGACCAAAGCCTGCTGCTTTGTTGAAGAACCGCGCGCGCAGGGAGGTTTGCGCGCTTCGCTCGGGCGGGTCAGACAAGATCACAACGCCCGCAAACCCAATGGCAATCGCGATGATCCCCCAAAGCGACATCCCTTCCCCCAGCACGATCAGACCGATCAGCGCAGTTTGTACCACCTCGGTCTTCTTGAACACGATCCCCACAGCGAAATTGCGCGCCGCAAATAGCGCCACGACACAGGCCGTGGCTAGGATCTGCGCGATGCCTCCTGCCGCTGCAAACAGCATGAAGCGCGCGCTCAGTTCGGGCCACGCCGCATTCTGGGCGCTGAGATAGACCCAGATCAGAACAGCGACCAATGGCGCGGAGAACAAAAACCGCGAAAACGTCGCGCCTCCCGTCGACAGTTGCGTCGCCTTTAGGTGCTTTTGCAGCATGAACCTGAGGTTCTGCATAAAGGCTGCGAAAATTGTAACGGGGATCCAAAGGCTCATAAGACTGGCAATCGCATGAGTGCTGGCTGGCGTCTATCCCTTACGCTTCTAGAGCGGGTCTTTACGGTGCCAAAGCGGGTGGGCCACCGGCTCTTTCGCGCGCAGCAGGAAGTTTGCGATGATCTGGCGGTAATTCTCGAACACATAGCCGCCATTGCGCGTCAGATAGCGCTCACGATTGTTGAAGTAAAGCGCAGGGAGCTTGTACCACGCAACGCGCGGATGGATGTGATGAACAACATGGAAGTTGTTGTTTAGAAACAGAAATGCCAAAACCCCACGATCTTCAATGACAACGGTACGACCATGCGCATGCGCGTGCGCTTGATGCTCCAGAAAGGTACGGATTTTCAGGATCGAGATCGCAAGATAGGCCGCGATCATATAGGCCCAGAACGGCAGAGCCGCCACGCTGGCAAACCACCAAATAATCGGAACCAGCCCCAGCGCGTGCAGAGCCCAAGCATTGCGGACGGACGCATCTCCCGCACGGATCAAATCCCAGTCGGCTTTAGAGAGCGCGACAAGCCCAAGGGCCGGGCCAATGGTCATGCGACCCAGTAGAGTGTTGTTCACCTGTAAAATCCGCTTGCGTAGCGGCGACAGATCGGCCCAATCGCCTTGCGTCAGGTAATAGCTTTCGGGATCGTCGTAAGGATCGGTCAGCGTGGCGTCCGTGTGGTGCGCCAGATGCAGATCGCGAAAACGTCGGTAAGGGATAACCAGCGAGACGGCAGGAAAGACCAGCGCCTCATTGAGCAAAGCGCTCCGCGTCGGATGGCCATGCAACACCTCGTGCTGAAGCGAGGAATGCAGCGTGATGCACGGCGCGAGCAGCAAAATCGCCGCAAGAATGCTCACGCTGGCAAGCCAAGTCGTCGCAATCATCCAAACCGCCGTGCAGGCGATGATCAGCGCGATGGTGGGCCATTCTATGGAAGTCGATTCTTGTGAACTCGTCATAGAATACCAATAGGCCAGATTGGCAATTTCACAAAGAGATCAATGCGCAAGCGCATGAACTCAAAGCTGCGGGTCCGGGTTGACCGTGTGCCCATCGACCGCAATCACTTGGCCCGAGACCATGCGCGCCTGCGGGCTTGCCAAAAAGACCGCCATATCCGCAATGTCACCCGCCTCAACCAACGCGCCCAGTGAGGTGCCTTTGGCATAGCCTTCATAAACCTGCGCGTAGCTCATGGATTTGGCCTTCGCCTCACGCTCCATCACGCCTGTCATGCGCGGGCCTTCGACTGCGCCGGGGCAGATCGCATTGGCGCGGATGCCGTGGGGGCCGAGCTCCATCGCGAGCGTTTTCATCAGCCCGATGATGGCCCATTTCGCCGCCGAATAGGGCGCGCGGTTTGGGAAACCGTAAAGCCCTGCGGTCGAGGAGGTCAGCACGATGGCCCCCGCACCTGCCGCTTTCATCAAAGGTGTGGCGTATTTGGCCGCCAGAAACGCGCCTTCAAGATTAACCGATACGCAGCGCTGCCAATCGGTCAGCGCGATGTCTTCGATCGAAGCCGTGGGGCCTGCAATGCCCGCATTGGCGCAAAGCGCGTCGAGGCCGTTCCAGTCCGATTTGATCTGATCGAACAGAGCGCGCATCGCGTCCTCGTCGGATGCATCGCAAAGCGTGGTCTTCCACGCGGGCGGCACGTTTTCTAAGGCCGCCGCGTCCACATCCGTGATCCAAATCGCGTAGCCCGCCGCCTCAAAGGCTTGCGCCATCGCGAACCCGATGCCTGAGGCGCCTGCAGTGATCAGAACCTTCATCGCACACCCACCGCAGCGCCTGCACCTTGTGGACGCGGCAGCTTGGCATGGGCCTCGGCGATCTGACCAAGCATTTTTGCTATCTCATCTGACGGCGCACTGGCTTTGCGGGTTTCAAGCGAGACATGGATCAACATATGCTCGCCCGTGGCCAGCAACCTGTCGCCTTCAAGCATGTGGTGAAACAGATGCATCTTCTTGCCCGCGCCTTCCAGACAGGTCGTCTGAATAGTAATCCGCGCGCCAGCATGGACCTCATCTAGATGCCGGATATGGGTCTCGGCGGTGAAATAGCTGCCGCCAGAGGCGATGTAGTTCGCATCACAGCCGATCAGCTCCATAAAGCGATCCGTGGCGTCCCCGAAAGCCTGCAAATAGCGCGCTTCGTTCATATGGCCGTTGTAATCCGTCCAATCGAGAGGCACGGCACGCGCAATCGTTGTGATCGGTTGATCATAGGTTTGCGGCGTTGGCGGCGCAGGCTCAGACGCGTTCAAAAGCGCCCCAGCCCCCCAGTCTTGCGCTTTCAGTGCGCGCATCATTGCCACAAGGTTGGTGTCGCGGATGCGCTCAAGATCGCGGATCGAATGGCTGCCCGACTGTGCGTCGGATTGATCGGCGATGGTTTTGACCAGATCATCGGTCAGCTCTGGCACATCCATCAACTTGGTCCATGGCCATTCCAGACACGGGCCGAACTGTTCGATGAAATGCGCCATCCCAGCCTCTCCACCCGCGATGCGGTAGGTCTCGAACAGGCCCATCTGCGCCCAGCGCAGGCC
>CAZCEW010000123.1:0-7771 GCA_964497775.1 uncultured Rhodobacterales bacterium | reverse complement strand
GCCTCGTTTTCCTCACGCGCTTTTTGGGCCATCGCGCGCACGGCGTCGAACTCGTCGCGGGTGACGAAGTCACGATCGGCCAGCCAGCGATCCATCATCGATTTCATCGCATTCTCGGCCTCAGACTTCGCACCTTGGGCCACGCCCATCGCATTGGTCATCATCTGGGACATATCGTCGAAGAATTTGTTGCGCGTTTGCATGCCGCACCTCTTTGTTTCGCGTTGAGACATATATGGGGAGCCGCCCGCGTCTGCGCAAGGTTGACATCGTCGCAGGGCTCATTCACCTGTTGCGCCCATGCTGCCCTTCGCCCTGCCCTTTCCCGAGATTGCGCCCGAGATATTCTCTATAGATATCGGGGGCTTCACGCTGGCCCTGCGCTGGTATGCGCTGGCCTATATCGCGGGCCTGATCATCGCGTGGCGGATCGTTGTAGCGCTGGTCAAACGGCCAGCACTTTGGCGCAATGAGACTGCGCCAATGACGCCCGAGCAGCCGGAAGATCTGCTGACTTGGATCATCATCGGCGTCATTTTAGGCGGCAGGTTAGGATCCGTCTTATTCTACAATCCGGGCTATTACTTCGATAATCCGATAGAGATAATCAAGATTTGGAACGGCGGCATGTCGTTTCATGGCGGCTTCTTGGGCGTTGTCATCGCAACATGGATCTATGCGCGCAAACACAGTCTGGATGAGATAAGCGCCGGTGACGCGATTGCGGTCTCTGCCACGCCAGGGTTGTTCTTGGGACGGCTGGCCAATTTCATCAATGCAGAGCTTTGGGGCCGCCCGACAGATATGCCTTGGGGCGTGATCTTTCCGGGCCAATCGGCGCAAGATTGCGCGGGCGTTGCGGGGCTGTGTGCACGCCACCCCTCGCAGCTTTATGAGGCGGGGTTAGAGGGGCTTCTTCTGGGCCTTGTGATGTATATCCTTGCCACAAAACGCGGCTGGCTGAAGTATCGCGGGGCGATGATCGGCGTGTTTTTGGCAGGCTATGGCGCGTCGCGGTTCCTTGTTGAGTTCTTCCGCCAGCCAGATGCGCAATTTATCAGCGAGGGCAACCCGTTAGGGCTGGCTTTTCATGTTGGTGGTTTCGGTCTGACGATGGGCCAAACGCTGTCGCTGCCGATGATCCTGCTGGGCCTTTACATGATCGCCCGCGCCCGCAAGACATGAGCGCGCTGCGCGATATTTTACTGCGTCAGATCGAGATTGACGGCCCAATGAGCGTGGCCGCCTATATGCAGACCTGCCTGCTGCATCCCGAGCATGGCTATTACACGACCCGCGATCCGTTTGGCGTGGCGGGTGACTTCACCACGGCGCCGGAAATTTCTCAGATGTTTGGCGAATTGCTTGGGCTCTCGCTGGCGCAAAGCTGGATGGATCAAGGCGCGCCTGAAGATGCCATTCTGGTCGAGCTTGGCCCCGGTCGCGGCACGTTGATGCGCGATATGTTGCGTGCGGGCAAAGCGGCGGGGTTTGGCCCGGAGGTGCATCTGATCGAGGCCAGCGGGGTCTTGCGCGACATGCAGCGCGACACGCTGGACGGGACGCCCATCACCTTCCATGAAACCACTCAAACTTTGCCCTCTAAGCCGTTGTTCTTTATTGCCAATGAGTTCTTCGATGCATTGCCTGTCCGGCAGTTCATCCGCTCTGGCGATGGCTGGTCGGAACGGTTGATCGGCGCGCAGGATGGCGCTTTGGCGTTTGGCCTGTCTGCGCCCGCTCCGCTGGCGGATTTGGAAGGCCGTCTGGGCGACACCAAGGACGGCGATCTGGTTGAGATTTGCGCGCAAGCAGGTCCGATTATGGCTGATCTCACAGCGCAGATCACCGCACATGGCGGGGCCGGAATTGTGGTGGATTACGGAGACTGGCGCGCCTTGGGCGATACGTTTCAGGCGGTCAAATCGCATGAGAAGACAGACCCGCTCAGCGCGCCCGGCACGGCTGATCTGACAGCGCATGTGGCGTTTGAAGCCTTGGCGAATGCGGCCACCTGCCCGTCCAGCCAAATGGTCCCTCAGGGCGTCTTGTTGGAGCGTCTCGGCATCACGGCGCGCGCGCAAGCCTTGGCGGAAACTCTAAGCGGCGAGGCGCTTGCGAGCCATATCGCGGCGCATCGCCGCTTGACCCACAGCCAGGAAATGGGACAGTTGTTCAAAGCCATCGCCTTTGCTGCGACGGCTGAAACGCTGCCTGCAGGGTTCGAGCCCTGCCCCTGATCCGGACAGATGACATGACCTTGGAAATCCTCACCGCCGACAGCCTCGCGCCCGTCCGCCACGGGTTTTTCACGCGCAAAGGCGGCGCGTCATCGGGCGTGTTTAAGGGCCTCAATTGCGGCTTTGGATCGTCAGATCAACGCGAGGTCGTGGCCACCAATCGCGCGCGCGTGGCCGAAGCGATGCAGGTGGAGCCCTCGCATTTGGTCAGCGTGCATCAGGTCCATTCGGCCGATGTCGCGGTGGTGAGCGCGCCGTTTGAGACCGCACCCAAGGTCGACGCGATGGTCAGCGCCACGCCGGGCTTGGCTTTGGGCATTTTGACCGCCGATTGCCAGCCAGTGCTGTTTTCCGACGCGCAAGCCGGCGTGATCGGAGCCGCACATGCGGGCTGGGGTGGCGCGATATCGGGCGTTTTGGAAGCGACGATTGAGGCGATGGTAGGCCTTGGCGCCTCTCGCGATGCGATCAGGGCGGTGATCGGGCCGTGCATCAGTCAGGCCTCCTATGAGGTCGGCGCGGAATATTTCGAGCGGTTCATGGAGGATGATCCCGACAATGCGCGGTTCTTTGCGGGCGGAAAGGGCGATAAAATGCAGTTCGATCTGCCCTCCTTCGGGCTGCATAGATTGCGCAATGCTGGCGTCGAGGCCGAATGGACGCGCCATTGCACCTATCTCGACGCGGATCGGTTTTTCTCTTACCGCAGGTCGGTTCACCACAAAGAGGCCGATTACGGGCGCTTGATCTCGGCGATCTCGCTTTAGGGCGAAGTCGTGGCAGGTTTGTGGGTGCGTGCCCTGCGAATTTGATGAATTTATCATAAATTATAGATACTTAACCTGCCATATTCGTAGGTTTCTTCACTGAAAAAACATCACGTCCAGCCAAACTGGTGTCGCATTGAGATGCGATATTATGAGTGTCCTAACGACAGGTCTCAAAAGGCCTTGGGGCGCGGGCCTAAACGCGACGGCTTAAGGTTGCAGGCCCAGTTTTCTGCTGTGGAACGGAGCGATGATGATGGTTAAGAAGAAACGCTGGCTCAAATGGGTCCTCGACGAAAGCGGCAAGCCGCAAAAGGACATGCCTTGGGGCCGCGATGTGCGCGCCAATTTCAAAGCGCGCCGTGCGCTATCGGTTCGTGACGTGAAATCTGCGTAACCGCAGACGCTTTTCAAAATCGCTAAGTCTAAGCCGCCTTCCATCTTGAGGCGGCTTTTGCGCGTTTAAGGGGCGTCGCTTGCGCTATAGGCGGGGTCGACCTCGCCATATTCATCCAAGAAGGGCTTTAATTCTTCCGCATGAGCCTTCCATGCGCCGACAGAAGAAGAATAGATCGGCTGGCGCACTTGCGCAGACGACAGCGTTTTGACCTTTCGGGCCGTGTCATAGAATGACAGGCAGGCCTCTTGCCAGTCTAGCCCTGCGGCTTTGACGGCGGCGCGCGCTTGGGTTTCGGGATCGGCAATGAGGTCTTCGTAGCGGATCTCAGCGATCACACCGGGGCAGGCTTGTTTCCAATAGTCCAACTGATCTTCCGACAGGCGCATGAAGCGCGCGATATCGCGCATGGCGTTGGAATAGCGATGTTGGCCATCGGCGAAGTTGTTTTTGTAAATCGACAGCGCATTGTCGCGCGGGTCGCGACGTACGACGATAAAACGTGCATGTGGCAGAGCCATTTGGGCAAAGCCTAGGGCCAGATGCGTGTTGATCGATTTGTCGGTGAAGCGCGGTGTTTGCGGCAAAATTTGCGCGAGTTTGGCGGCGTAGTCTTGGCCGATTTGGGCGAGCGTTTGCGGGGTGGTTGCGGGTTCCATCGCGGCGGCCAGAAGTGGGGTGGAGAGGACGCCTATCTCTCCGCCGCCTGTGACCTCGCTATGGGACGCGATGATTTGCTCGATCAAAGTGGTGCCGGAACGCGGCAGGCCGGAGATGAAGATCGGCGCTATGTCCGTGGCCTCTGGCGCGGGTGTCTTATCAAGTGCGTCGTAGCGGTCGCGCAGGTCTTGCATCTGCGCTTTGTCGGTGGCCGCGTCATAGGGGTGACGGCGGGCTTTCGCGGCGTTGGCTGCGTGCAAGTGACGCCACATCGGGGTGGTTTCCCCGGTATCCTCCATCGCTTTGGCGAGGGCCATGTTCAGATAGGTCGCGGCGGGGTTGGATTTTGACAATTTGGCCAGCCGCTTTTGCATCGCGTCAATCATCGGGTCGCCAGCGTCGAGCTTCGTGATCGAGGCGTAAGTATAATAGAGCACGTCGAGTTGCGGCAGTTTGTCGAGCGCTGCGCGCGTGAAGTCGAGCGCCTCTTCCTTGCGTCCCAGATTGCGCAACAGATCGGCCTTGCGAGAAATCGCGCGCTCCGAATTTGGGCTCAGCGCGAGGGCTGCATCAAGCTGGGCCAAAGCGGCAGTGTCTTGGCCAAGAAGTTCCAGAAGCGCGCTATAGTCGATATGGGTTTGCGCGATAGCTGGCCCGGATTTTATCTGCGCCTCGAACAGCTCTGCGGCGTCGGTATAGCGTGCCTCATTGCGAGCGTTAAGCGCGCGGAAATAGCTCAGCTGCGGCAGTGCCACGCCTGCCGCCTCCGCGCGCGCGAGGATCTTGGCGAAAGGTGCTGTGTTGGGCAGTTGGCTCGCGAAGCTTAGATAGGCCTCCCAGATGGCGGGCTCGGTTGGGCGCAGTTTTAGTGCTGCTTCAAAACTGGTGCCTGCCTCGCGGGTTTGGCCACGGGCGGCGGATATCTTGGCGAGGTTGAAATGCACTTCGGCCAGATTTGCCCCGCCTTTCAAGAGACGCTGATAGTTCGCTGCGGCCTGATCTAGCTGGCCCAGACTTTGGGCCTTATGCGCCTTGGCGAAGATCGTTTTGATCTGATCGTTGGACAGGGTCGCCATGGGGGCAAAGGCTTTCGGCTGCGGGGTCGTCTTCAGCTACCCTATCCCATCCGGTCCAGCAACAAGGTGGCGTCGGTGCGCGGGGCGCGGTGCCAGATGGGGACGGGTTTGGCCGTAGAATTGGCCGATCTGCGGCGCTCGAGACCGGGGACCGAGACGATGCGACGCAGACTGCGTGGCGCGGTCGCGGTGCGGCCTTCGGGGATGGGGCCCAGCACGCGGATGTCATGCTCGAAATTTGGCTCTCGCAGAAAGCGGTAGAGCACGGCGAGGACCGCAACGGGATCGCTGAGCAGGCGGTCGCGTTCGATCAGCAAAATACGCTCTGATTGCTCGGCGCCCAAAGCGTGTTCGATATGCTCCATCGCGTCATGGATCTGCCCGCCGGAGCGGTCGCGGCTTTGCGATGTTGCGGGATCGCGCACGATAAAGATGAAGCGCGACAGCGGCATCAGGCGGGCGAGCTCTGCGGTTTGAGCGATCCATCCGGGGTTGTTGTCGATCACAACAGCGTCGAGCGATCGGGCGTTATAAACCGCATCAAACGCGCCGCGCAAAAGAGCCGTGCGGCAATCCTCATCCAGGCGCGACATGGCGCTTTCGGGATTGGCGAGCGTGGTGGTAAGTTCGGAAAAGACCGCAAAAGCATCACTGTCGGAGCGCGCATGAAAGCGGGGGTTTTGGGCCAGAAGCGTGGTCAGAAGATCGGCGCCCGCGCCGGGAAGCCCCGCGACAAAGTGGAAGCGGGTCACGGCCATGACCTTCAACATCTTCTCTTTGTTCAAGAGTTCCACTGCCCGCGCCGCCCCTTAAAGGTCTGTTTTGTTAACTTTTTGCCAGAGTGATTCGTACATGTCCAGAAATGCCGCCTGTGGAAATGTGGCAGGACTGCTTTTAGCATTGGAAACAGTTATTTCCGCCACAGGGGTATTGATCGCGCAGAGGCAACGATTGACCCCTAAAGTTTGACTTTGAGGCGGGAAAACGGCCATTGTTGGCGCATCACCTCCAAGTGACACACTGCATTCCGGTGGGGACCGATGCACGCACAGACCTGAAAGGGACGACGCATGACCTACCCCCTGGATGCCAGACGGCATCAGACATCTGCTGATGGCCGCTATTCCAATGCCGAGCCTGTGCGCGCGCCGTCGCGCGGCCCGCTGCCTCGCGGTCGGGTTTTGTCGCGGCCCTATAACGTGGCGTGGCTGTCTGAGGGGGGCGATGTGTCTTATGACACGATCATCGCGCCGTCCATTCCTGTGATCGAAAGTGCCTGCGCCAATGTCGTGCGCGGCTCGCTGATTTCGACGTCTCAGGGGCCTGTAGCGGTCGAAGATCTGGCGCCGGGCATGGAGATCATGACGTCTGAGCACGGGCCTTTGCCGCTGCA
Organism: uncultured Rhodobacterales bacterium; assembly: GCA_964497775.1. GTDB lineage: Bacteria > Pseudomonadota > Alphaproteobacteria > Rhodobacterales > Rhodobacteraceae > Litoreibacter. Next base: position 1,238 of record CAZCEW010000123.1, on the reverse strand, counting down.
ATGGATCGGCTCTTACGACATGTCGCCGCGCGATGCGCAGACCTCTGATCGGGCGCGACTTTACCGCGTCACAGCCGATACATTCGGGCTTGCAAAGCCTGCACAAGACCTGATGCTGGCCCCGCGCGCGCATATTTTGATGCGCCATGCCGCGTGTCAACAATTGTTCAATATGGATCTGGCTTTCGCGCCCATTCGCGCCTTTGAGGACGGCATGTCGGTGATTTCGATCCGGCCTATGTCGGCTGTGTCAGTGTTCAATCTGGCCTTTGACCGACAGGCAACGATTATGGCCAATGGCGTTGAGGTAGAGAGCTTTCATCCGGGGCCCCATGCGGAAACTTTGCTCGATGATGAGATGCTCTACTCGCTTTTGCGCATCTTCCCGCAAGCGCGCAATCTGGACTTTTTCGGCCCGCAACTGATCGATCGTCTGACGACGTTTGAGGTCCGTGCGCTGCGCGAAGGGTCCAGCTAAAGCCTTGCGCTAGTCGATCTTCGACAAGCGGTCTTCAAGCACATCAAAGGGCACGCCGGGCTCGTCTTTTGCGCCTCGGATCACCAGTGAGGTTTTGACGCTTGCGACATTGTCAGCGGAGGTCAATTGCTCGGTCAGGAAGGTCTGGAAGCTGGAAAGATCGGGCGCCACGCATTTGAGAATGAAATCCACCTCGCCATTGAGCATGTGACATTCGCGCACAAGCGGCCAGTCGCGGCAGCGCGCCTCAAAGGCCGACAGATCCGCCTCGGCCTGACTTTGCAGACCGACCATGGCAAAGACCTGCACCTCAAACCCAAGCGCGCGCGCTTCAACTTCGGCGTGGTAGCCCTTGATATAGCCGCTTTCTTCCAACGTCCGAACCCGGCGCAAACAGGGCGGCGCAGAGATGCCTACCCGCTTGGCCAATTCCACATTCGTCATCCGCCCATCTGCCTGTAACTCAGCCAGAATCATGCGGTCAATCTCGTCGAGCTTAGAAATGGCCATAAAACACCCTTTGGGTCACGGAATCGCGGTTTCGTAATAATGTTACCCGATCGCGCAGGATAATTACAATAATACGTGTCAAATTTGTCGAGTCTTTCGCAAAAAATTAAATTAAGGCCATCTTAAGGATTATCCAAGGCGTCCAATTTTGGTATCCTTGTACCGCAACAGGGGAAAAACTGTTATTTTCCCTCTAATTACGAGGTGACTATATGTTTAAGAAAATACTTGCGACGGGCTTTGCCGTTGC
>CAZCEW010000122.1:0-7833 GCA_964497775.1 uncultured Rhodobacterales bacterium | reverse complement strand
GAGGGCAGTCTCTTGACCGCGCGGCTTTATGGCGAAGTGGGCAAGCTGGGCTTCGAAGAAACTGTATCGGGCACTGTGACGGTCGAAGAGGCCGAGGGCGAGGCGCCTAAAACGGCCTTCTCGGTCGATATTGTGCAATCGGGTACGATCCAAGTGACAGGCGCTGAGGATGCGGCTTGGGAGATCACGGTCGAGCAAGACGCAAAGCCCCTGATTGAACGCGACGGAGAAATTGAACGCTCCGCCCAAGGGGAGTTGAAACTGCCCTTCCGCGCGCAAGATGATTACGGCGTGGAAAGCGGCGCGGTGGTGATCACGCTTGATCTTGAAAATGTCGATCGCCGCTACGGGCTGACGATTGATCCTGAGCCGCGCGAGCCTGTCTTGGTCGATCTGCCAATGCCCTTCAACGGCGCGCGTGATGATTTTGCGGAAATTCTGATCGAGAACCTGTCGGAGCATCCTTGGGCCGGCCTGCCAGTGCAGTTCGAATTGCGCGTTCGCGATGCGGCCGAGCAAGACAGTGACGTTTTGCTGATCGAAGAGGTTTTGGCCGGGCGCAGGTTCTTCCAGCCGATTGCCAAAGCGGTGATTGAGCAGCGGCGCGATTTGTTGTGGTCGCGCGAAAACGCGCCGCGCATTGGACAAGTGTTGCGCAGTGTGACGCATGACCCCGAAGGCTTTTGGCCCAATGAGCAAGCCTATCTGACGATCCGGCGCGCGCTTACTCGAATGGAATTGGCGGTCGAATTTGACGGGCTCGATGACGAGAGGCGCGACGAGATTGCTGAGATGCTGTGGCGCGCTGCCATGTTGTTGGAAGATGGCCGCCTGTCGGACGCGTTGGAGCGTTTGCGCCGCGCGCAAGAGCGCTTGTCGGAGGCGATGGAAAACGGCGCCAATGACGAAGAGATTGCCGAATTGATGCAAGAGCTGCGCGAAGCGATGGAGCAATATATGCAGCAGCTGGCGCAAGAAGGTCAGCAAGGCCAGCAGCAAGCTCAGAATGGGCCAACGCAAGAAATTACCGGCGATCAATTGCAAGAGATGCTCGACAAGATCCAAGAGCTGATGGAGCAAGGCCGAATGGAAGAGGCCGAGCAGTTGATGGCCGAGCTGATGGAAATGATGGAGAATATGCAGGTCGCCGAAGGTGGTCCGGGTCAGCCCGGCCAACAGGGCGAAGGCAATCAGGCGATGGAAGGCCTGCAGGACACATTGCGCGAGCAGCAGGGCCTAAGTGACGAGGCCTTCCGTGACTTGCAAGAACAGTTTAACCCGGGCGCGCAGGCGGGCGAAAGCGATGGCAATGAAGGCCGCAATGGCGGTCGCGGTCGTGGTCAAAGCCATGAAGGTGAAGGCGGGCAGGGGCAGGCCGGAAATGAAAGTGGCGAGGGCCAAGGCGGACAGCAGCAAGGCGGGCAAGAACCGGGCTCGCTGGCGGACCGTCAACAGGCTCTGCGCGAAGAATTGAACCGACAAGCCCAGAATATGCCGGGAGCTGGTACGCCTGAGGGCGATGCCGCGCGCGATGCCTTGGGCCGTGCGGGCGAAGCGATGGACCGCGCGGAAGACGCATTGCGCGACGGTCAAACCGCCGACGCGCTGGGCGCGCAATCGGACGCAATGGAAGCCTTGCGCGAAGGTATGCGCGAATTGGGCGAGGCGATGGCCGAGCAACAGCGTCAAAACGGCACGCAAGGGGCAAGCGACGGGCAAGCGACAGGTCAAAACCGCGATCCGCTGGGCCGTGAGCAGGGCAATGGTGGCGCTTTGGGATCACAAGATGGCGCGATCCCGGATGAGGCCTCTCGCTTGAAGTCTCGGGAATTGCTCGATGAAATCCGTCGCAGGTCTGGCCAGCAAGACCGACCCCAGGTCGAGCGGGACTATCTTGAGCGGTTGTTGGACCGCTTCTAGACGCTAGTTGTTTGCCTCATCTGCGCTAACCTGGCCGATCATCGCTGTAAGACGCTCGACCAAGGTTTGAGCCGTGCGATCAAGCCAGACCCGAATTCCATCTACAAAGCTGGCGTAGCGCGCCAAAGGTTCGCTGTAGTCGGGGAAACGTTCTGCGATATTTGATCCGTTGACGTAGAAGGCCAACAAGATGGCCGACAAAAGCAGCATGAAACCAAAGCCAATGCGGAACCCGCGCCTGCGCCGCGCAATCAGATTGACGGGCGTCTCGGCTAATTCTGGCTCATGGACCGGATCAGGTGTTCCGGCGAGGGTCGAATTGATTTCTTCGATATCGGGCAGAAGTTCGCGTTTGGTGGACGGATCATCGCGCTGCGGCGCAGGGTCGAGATCGTCGAAATTATCCTCGACCGCCTCAGCCGTATCGCTGGCCTGTTCACTGATAGATTCTCTGACGGTCTCGCCGATATTATCAAGCCCAAGATCGGTTTGCGTTTCAATCCCGGCCAGATCGGCTTCGCGGGCTTGCGTCTCGCGGGCGACCTCTTCGTGAATGACGTCAAGCGCTTCGGGATCAACGGAGCTGCGCTGAATGGCGGCCTCTGGTGGCTCGAAATCGTCTTCTTCCTCGTCCTCGCCTTCCTCGGCGGGCTCGTGCTCAAAGCCATCATTGTCGAGCTTAGCCTGCTCTACTGCGCTGACCTGAAACCATGTCGTGGCGCAATTCGAGCATTGGACGTCACGTCCCTCTGCCGGAATCGCGCTGTCATCGACCTCGTATTCTGCGTCGCAATTTGGGCAAGAAAGCCGCATGTCGTTCCCACTCCGCGCCCATTTAAATTCCGGCGCGCCTTTGTTCGTTAACTTTCTAATATCGCGTGGTTTCGCGTAATCCAAGCACTAGTGTTTCCAATTGATTGCATGTGTTGCCCGCAATGGCGTAATTGTTCGCAAAATCCAAAGCGGAGCAGGTGTCGGGTGATAGAACTTGAGGGTGTCGCGTATAATTACGGCGGCGGGGATCTGCTGAGCGATGTGTCTTTGCGGCTCAATCCGGGCTCGTTTCATTTTCTGACTGGGCCTTCTGGGGCGGGGAAATCGACCTTGCTGAAGCTGTGCTACATGGAATTGGTTGCTACGCAGGGATCTGTCGATGTGTTCGGCAAGGATGTGCGCGCGATGGACCGCAATCAGACCGCTTTGGCGCGCAGGCGTATCGGAGTAGTGCATCAGGACTGTAAATTCCTAGATCACCTGTCGGTCGTTGAAAATATCGCCTTACCTCTGACTGTGGCGCAGCGAGACGTTGAGGCGGAAATGTCGAACTTGAACGATCTTTTGGGCTGGGTGGGTCTGAACAAAGTGCGCGATGCGTTCCCGCCGCAACTCTCTGGCGGGGAGCGGCAACGCGCGGCATTGGCACGTGCAGTGATCACGGGTCCGGATGTGATCTTGGCCGATGAGCCCACTGGCAATGTCGATTGGGAAATGTCGGGCCGGTTGCTTTCCTTGCTGGTCGAGTTAAACCGCATGGGCAAGGCGGTGCTGATCGCGACCCATGATTTGAACTTGATCCGGCAAGCCAAAAAGGACGTCTCCGCGCGGGTGTTGCGGATCAAGGATCGCAAATTGCTGCTGGCGGGGGCGGAGCTATGAGCGTGGCGGACAAAATCAAGGCCGTGTCGGGCGATGTTGCGGGTATGATCGCGGGCGACAGTCAGGCCGACCGCGTGGTGCCGCCATCGGGCTATACGGCCAATCTGACAGTTCTGACCGCGGGTGCGATGGCTTTTCTAGCGGTGTTTGCGATGGCTTTGTCATTTGCGACAGGGCGTTTGGCGGATCGTTGGGCCTCGGAGCTGGCCAAGACCTCGACCGTGCGCATTTCGGCGCCCGTCAGCGAGTTGGACATCCAAACCCGGGCGGCACAAGAAGTGTTGCGCACGACGCCGGGCGTGGCGACCTCGCGGATTTTGTCCGATGAAGAGCAACGCTTGCTTCTAGAGCCGTGGTTTGGGCCAGATTTGCCAGTGGAAGATCTGCCGATCCCACGCTTGATTGAGGTGGTCGAAGATGGCGGCGGGTATGATCCTGAAGGGTTGCGCTTGCGTTTGGCGGCCGAGGCGCCCGGAGCGTTCTTGGATGATCACACCCGTTGGCGCAGGCCGTTGGTCACGGCTGCGAACCGTTTGCGGGCTTTGGGGTGGATCGCGATGGCGCTGATTGCGGTGTCTACGGCGGCCATGGTGACATTGGCGGCCCGCGCGGCACTGGCGGCCAATAGTCAGGTCATCCGCGTGACGCGACTTGTGGGCGCGAAAGACGCCTATATCGCACGCGCTTTCGTGCGGCGGTTCACTCTGCGCGCTTTGATCGGGGCTGCGATTGGGATGATTGGCGGAATGATCGCGATTGCGATACTGCCAAGTGCTGCCGAAGAAGGCGCGTTTTTGACCGGATTGGGCTTTCAAGGGGCAGGGTGGCTCTGGCCCTTGGTGATCCCGCCGCTGACCGCTATCGTGGCCTTCTGGGCCACACGGGGTGCGGCGATGCGGGTCTTGGGGGAAGTGACATGAGCTATGCGATCCAGTGGCTGCGCTCGCTGATTTTCATCATATTGATGTATCTGGCGATGCCGATTTACGCGATTGCCTATCTGCCTTGGACGATTGTCAGCCCTTATGGTGCGGTTGCGGCCTGTCACGCTTATTCGCGCTACGTCAAATGGCTGGCGCGCTGGTGTGTGGGTCTGAATTGCGAAGTGCGCGGCACGCCGCCCACAGGCGAGGTTCTGGTCGCCGCAAAACACCAGTCGTTTCTAGATATCATCATGATCTACGACGCCATTCCGCATGGCAAATTTATCATGAAAGCAATTCTGCTCTATGCACCGATTTTGGGCCAATATGCTTACCGTTTGGGATCTGTCCCTGTGAACCGCGGCAAGCGGGGTCAGGCGATCAAGAAGATGCTAGAGGATGTCGAGAAGGGCGCGCAATTGCCCGGGCAGTTGGTGATCTACAGCCAAGGCACTCGCGTGGCTCCAGGGGTCAAGAAGCCTTATAAAATCGGCACGGCGGTCTTGTATGAACAGATGGGCCAAGATTGCGTGCCGGTGGCCACGAATGCTGGCGTGTTCTGGCCAAGGCGCGGGATTTACCGCAAACCCGGGACGGCAGTGGTCGAGTTCTTGCCGGTGATCAAAGCCGGCCTGCCGAAAGAAGAGTTTCTAGAGCAATTGGAGCAGGTCGTCGAGGAGGCCTCTGACCGGTTGCTGGTAGAGGCGGGGTTTACGCCGAAGGAGTAGTCGCGGTGGAATTTATCGAGAAGGTCAGCGATCTGGAAGCGCTCTATGATGCGCCGGGGGAGGCGTCTTTGGTCAAAGTTGCGACGAAGATGACGCCGCTCTACCGCAAGTGGATCATGGCGTCTCGGTTTTGCATCCTGAGCACAGTTGGCCCGGATGGCACAGATGCGACCCCGCGCGGCGATGATGGGCCAGTGGTGTTAGAGTTAGACGAGACCACCTTGGCCTTGCCCGACTGGCGCGGCAATAACCGCATCGATAACTTGCGCAATATCATAGCCGACCCGCGTGTGTCGCTGATGTTTATGGTGCCGGGATCCAACAATGTGGTGCGCGTGAATGGGCGCGCAAAAGTGACAGTGGATGCGGATCTTCTGGATCGGTTTGCGCGCAAAGAGCTGCGGCCAAAGTCAGTTACCGTGATCGAAATTGATGAGATTTACAGCCAATGCGCGCGGGCCTTGCTGCGCTCTGGTCTTTGGACCGCAGGCGATCAAAGCGCGGAGCTGCCCAGCATGGGAGATATCTTGGTCGAGATGAAGCAGGGTTTTGACGGCGCGACATATGACGCCGAATGGGGTGCACGGGCTGCAAAAACGATGTGGTAATTCGCCTTAAGCGGCCAATCCAGTTGCGCCCAGTTTGAGATATTTCTGACGCCGCTCTTTGATCAGAGCCTTTGGCTTCTTGCCACTCAACTCGCCGAGCATGTCTTGCAAGGCTGCACCCACGGCGGCAATGGCTGCTTGTTTGTCACGTTGCGCGCCGCCCACGGGCTCTTCGATGATCCGGTCGCAAACGCCCAGAGTTTTCAGCTCGGTCGGGGTCAAACGAAGCGCCTCAGCGGCCTCGCGCATCTTCTCGGCGTCTTTCCACAAGATCGAGGCGCAGCCTTCGGGGCTGATCACTGAGTAGATCGAATGTTCCAACATCGCGACGCGGTCAGCAGTGGCAAACGCAACAGCGCCGCCTGATCCGCCTTCGCCGATAATGACCGAGATCAGCGGCACGCCAATCTCAAGACATTTCTGGGTAGAGCGCGCGATCGCCTCGGACTGGCCACGCTCTTCGGCGCCTTTGCCGGGATAGGCGCCGGGTGTGTCGACTAGGGTAATGACAGGCAGACCGAACTTATCGGCAAGGCTCATCAAACGGATCGCTTTGCGGTAGCCTTCGGGGCGTGCCATGCCGAAATTCCGCTCGATCCGGGTTTTGGTGTCATGGCCCTTTTCATGGCCGATCACCACGACAGCATGATCGCCAATGCGCCCTAACCCGCCCATCACGGCGTGGTCATCGGCAAAATTCCGGTCGCCTGCCAGGGGAGTGTATTCGTCAAACAGCGCTTCGATATAATCTTTGCAATGAGGCCTGTCGGGGTGGCGCGCCACCTGACATTTGCGCCAAGGGGTGAGATCTTTGTAGAGATCAGCCAGCATCTTGGCGGCTTTGTCATCAAGCGCTTTGGCTTCCTTTTCGACATCCATTTCTTCGCTTTTACGCGCCATTGCGCGCAGCTCTTCTGCTTTGCCTTCGATATCGGCGAGCGGCTTTTCAAAATCGAGATAATTGGTCATCGCGGGCTCCGGCTGCGTTGATCTTTATATGACCGCTTGCGTGATGTTTTACAACTCAGCAAGATTTGTGAATGGGGTCTGTGCGAGACCTGAGACACGGAACGAAAAGAGGAACGATCTGGTGAGCCATTCTTATGAGAAACGTGTGTTGCGGGTGTTGAGCTACATTCACGACAATCCGGCGGGGGACTTGTCTTTGGACAACCTTGCCGATGTTGCTGCTATGAGCCGGTTTCACTGGCACCGCGTATTTTCGGCGATGATGGGCCAGACCGTGGCGCAAGTGACGCGCGAGATCCGGATGCACCGTGCTGCGTGTTGGCTGGTGCAAAAGGACTGGCCGGTTGCCGATATTGCTGCGCGTGTGGGCTATCCGAATGTGGGCAGTTTCACGAGGGTGTTTGGCGAGGAATACGGGTCTTCCCCGATGGCGTTTCGTACTCAGGGCGGGTTGATAGCTGACCCGCCGCAACCCCAAAAAGGAGACTATCCGATGTATCCAGTTGATATCGAGACCCATGAGAGCCGCCGTATCGCGAGCCTGTCGCATAAAGGAAATTATCTTGAGATTGGCCAGCAGTTTCAAAAGGCGATGACCCTGATGGCGATGCGCAATTTGATGGGCGATGTGCGTGGCATGTTGGGGCTTTACTATGACGACCCCAATTCGATCCCGGAGCCGGATTTGCGCAGTACGGCTGGCGTAATGCTGGCTGAAGGGGCCGAAGTGCCCGATGTGATGGAGGAGACCACGGCCGAAGGTGGGCGCTTCGCCGTGCTTCATTTCACCGGGCCTTATGCAGGGCTGAAGGGCGCGTATGACTATCTCTATGGGGTCTATATCCCGGAGCAGGGGTTGGAGCTGCGAGAGGCGCCAGCGATGGAGATCTATCTCAACGGGCCGCAAGACACGGCACCTGAGGCGTTGAAAACTGAGGTCTGCGCGCCGATTATGTGAGTGGCATCTTGAGACGACGGGGGGGGGGGGGGGGGGGGGGGGGGGGGGGGGGGGGGGGGGGGGGGGGGGGG
>CAZCEW010000121.1:0-7887 GCA_964497775.1 uncultured Rhodobacterales bacterium | reverse complement strand
TCCCGTAAAGTATGCCATCGCCCAAAGAGGTGTCAAACGTGGCCAACCCCACACCAATGCCTGTAAGCGCTGCGCCAAAAATCTTGCGCGGAACAGCAGGGCGGCGCGCGATTTTGCGGGCATAGTAAGCCTCTTCGGCCTCCAGCCCTTCACGGGTCAGATAGGCGGATAAAGCAATTGCGCCAAAGGCCGCGAGACCTGTCGCCAGCCCAACTGCGCCATCCCCAAAAGAGGTGAACAGCAAAGGCAGTCCGGCCAGAATGAGCAAGTTCGCACGCGAGCGCCCGCGTTGCGGCTGCTTGCCGCTAAGTGGTCCGGGTTGTTTGGGAGGGGCATCCGGGCTGAAATCTCCGCCAAAGCGCTCGGACATTACAAAACGCCCACAGACGCCATCGCGACCATGATCAGCAGTAACACATAAGCGACTTTTTGCAGCGCTGTGGCTGACATAAGGCCCCCGTTTCGATCTTAGCCCTCAGGCCAAATATAGGTGGCCTGAGGTCAGCTTACCAGAGACGCGAGCCTTAGTGCGACGAGGTTTTTTGTGTCGCGGCCCGCTCGGCGGCCAGTTTGCGGCTATAGCCGGATTGGATGATTTCCACAGCAAACAACACGATGACCGAGAAATAGAAGGTCGATTTCGACATCGGAATAAGCGGGTAGCCGAAGATATGAATGGCGAGGCTGTCATCATGTGCCGCGTGGCTGGCGGCCACACCGGCCTCGCCTAGCAAGACGACACCGACGATCAGCAAGATGAACAGGCCCAAGACCTCGTACATGCGGTTCTTTTCCAAAAACGCCGTCACCCCATCTGCCAAGGCCAACATTGCAAGGCCCGACAACAAGATCGCGGCGGCAAGAATGGGGAAGACATCGGTGATCGCAATCGCAGATAGAACAGAATCGAAGCTGAAAATCAGGTTCATGAGCACGATCATCGCGACAACTTTGGCGGCTGATTTCGGCGCTTTGCCTTCAACGTCATGGCCCAGATGTTCCACCGAGAGCATATGGCTGATCTCTTTGACAGCCGTATACATGATGAAAATACCGCCGAAGATGAACACGCAAGTCGCAAAGTTCACGCCGCCGGTCAAAATACCTTCCCATTCAAAGATGTAGAACGGCTCGGTCAAGCGTGACAAAAGGCTAACCATAACAAACAAAAGGATAATTCGTAACGCCACGGCCAGAAGGATGCCCCAGAACCGGACAGCCTTTTGATGCGCGACGGGTGCGCGTTGGCTTTCGATTGAGATATAGAGCAGGTTGTCGAAGCCCAAAACTGCTTGCAAGAAGCACAGCATCAACAGGTTTCCCAAATTCTCGACGGTCAGTAATTCGGCCATGTGGTCCCTCGTTCGTCTTGTCTGTTTGGCTCAGACATACATGACGAGGGCAGGGCGGCAAGGTTTAGCCTGCGTTTTTTACTGCCGTGTGCGCCGGGGTTTGGGCTTCTTGCGCAGGCGCGGTTTTTCATCGGGGCCTTGCATGCCAAGCTGATCGCGGATGACGCGAGCTTTGATTTCCTCGACCTCGCCAGACTTCAAATCGTCCAAGCGAAATGGCCCGTAACTTATTCGGATCAAACGATTTACTTTTAATCCGACCTCACCCATAGCGCGCCGGATCTCGCGGTTTTTGCCCTCGCGCAGGCCCACGGTCAGCCATGCATTGGCGCCTTGTTGGCGGTCGATGCTGACCTCCATCGGTTGAAATTTTTCGCCCTCTGAGGTGACGCCTTTACGTAACGGCTCCAAAATCCGGTCATCTGGCACGCCATTGACGCGCACGCGGTATTTCCTAAGCCAACCGGTTGCGGGCAATTCTAGCTTGCGCTTGATGCCGCCATCATTGGTTAAAAGCAGCAGACCTTCGGAATTTATGTCGAGTCTGCCGACACTTACGACGCGTGGCATCGTGTCGGGCAGGGCGGCGAACACCGTGTCGCGGCCTTTCTCATCACGCTCAGTCGTCACCAAGCCGATGGGCTTGTTATAGCGCCACAGGCGAGGCGGCTCAGGCTCGGACACAGGCTTGCCATCGACAGTGATCTTATCGGCGGGCGTCACGTTAAGTGCAGGAGAGGTAATGGTTTTCCCGTTCACCGCAACGCGGCCTTCGCCAATGAGTGCCTCCGAGCCGCGGCGCGAGGCTATGCCTGCGCGCGCCAATACCTTAGCAATCCGGTCACCGGGTGGGGTTTTGTCTGTCATATCAGCGGTTTACGGCAGTGACGCGGAAAGGGAAAGCCTTGTCGTTAAGTCTTTGATATGGTTAGGTAAGATGATGGAATTCACCTCTCATATGCAGATCGCATTGGCAGAAGCGCGCCGTGCTGGCGCGCGCGGCGAGGTGCCTGTGGGCGCGGTCATTCTGGACCCCGATGGCAAGGTTTTATCGCAGGCCGGGAACCGCACGCGGGAGATGTCTGATCCGTCCGCACATGCGGAACTTTTGGCCATTCGCCAAGCCTGCAAAATACTGCAAACTGAAAGACTTATGGGCTGTTCTTTATACGTGACGCTAGAGCCTTGCGCGATGTGTGCGGGCGCGATTGCGGCGGCGCGGATTGCGCGGGTGTATTACGGCGCGAGCGATCCGAAATCGGGTGGGGTGGCGCAAGGCGCGCGGGTCTTTGATCATCCTCAGGCGCATCACAGGCCAGAGGTCTATGACGGCATTTCGGCACCCGAGTGTGAGGCCCTGTTGAAAGAGTTCTTCGCCTCCAAACGCAGCTAAGCTGCCCCTGAGGTCAGGATTTGGACCGTCTTTCGTGACCTGATCGGCGCGGTCACGCTTGCCGTTAGGGAAAGGGGGTTGGCTCGAATCGATCCACGTTCTATGCAGCGCGCAGTGCAACGCAAATCAAGGAGGCGCTGAATGACCTATTCATATCAACTCGACGCGCCTTGGTTTAGCGCCGGCTTGGCCTTGATGCCATGCCATCCGGCGGAGCAATAGCGCCGATTGCCGTATCTGGCCTGTGATGGCCAGATTTTTTCCAAACCACCAACCGTAGATCAAAGGCAGGAAATCCGTGCGCGTATTGCGTCTGCGTTTCTGCCTGATCCACATCTCAAACCAACAGGAGCCGGTCTGCCGAAAGGTCGCCGGAATACACGATATGAACGCATACCCACTTAAAAATGGCCGCACGCCCGGTGAGGTCATCGATGATTTGATCGCAGATTACGGCTTTCGCAAAGTCCTGTTCGCGCTTGCGGGCCGGATCATCAAGCGGACACGGCCACCTGATACTCTGCCAGCACCACGGCTGGCTGATCAACGTGGCGTAGACAGGCTGGACGATCATGTCCGCCGCGATATTGGCCTGCCCCCGAAAGAGCGGCCAAACCCGCTGTTTCTGACGCAAGTCTATAACAGTCGCGATTTCCTCTGAGCTGAGAAGGTCAAAGGCCATAAAACCGCCGGGCGCTGCATCTGTGGCGCTCGGCCTCAGTACCGCTTGAAGCTGTCTCGTTGCAGGGGTAAACGAGGCCTCAAGTTCTACGGAGAGATCAAGATGTCGATTGACACCAAAACCGCCGGGCGCGTGGCCAAGCTGGCCCGGATTGCTGTACCTGACGAAAACCTGCCCAAACTCGCCGATGAGTTGAACGGTATTCTGGACTTCATGGAGCAGCTCAACGAGGTCGATGTGGACGGGATCGAGCCGATGACCAGCGTCACGCCTATGCGTCTGAAGAAGCGCGAAGATGTCGTCACGGATGGCGATCAGCAAGAAGCGGTTCTGGCCAATGCGCCTGATGCGCGCGAAGGATTTTTCGCAGTGCCGAAGGTGGTTGAGTAATGGGCGATCTGTCGAAACTAACCATTTCTGAGGCGCGTGACGGGCTACGCAAGGGCGCGTTTTCCGCCACCGAGCTCGCCCGCGATTGCCTGGCCGAGATTGAGGCGGCAGATGCGCTTAATGCGTTTGTCCATCACACGCCCGAGCTTGCGCTGAAACAAGCCGAAGCGGCGGATGCGCGGATCAAATCCGGCGACGCGCCTGCGATGTGCGGCGTGCCTTTGGGGATAAAGGATTTGTTCTGCACCAAAGGGGTCAATAGCCAAGCAGCAAGTGCGATTTTGGAAGGCTTCAAGCCGGAATACGAATCCACCATTACGTCTCAGCTTTGGGATGCGGGATCGGTCATGCTGGGCAAGCTGAACATGGATGAATTTGCCATGGGCTCGTCCAATGAAACGTCGATTTATGGCGATGTGGTCAACCCTTGGCGGCGCAAAGGCGATGACACAGCGCTGACCCCGGGCGGCTCGTCTGGTGGCTCGGCTAGCGCTGTGGCCGCTGATTTGTGTTTGGCCGCGACAGGCACAGATACCGGTGGTTCGATCCGCCAACCTGCGGCTTTTGTGGGCATCACGGGGTTGAAGCCCACCTATGGGCGTTGCTCTCGCTGGGGTGTTGTGGCCTTTGCCTCCTCGCTCGATCAAGCAGGCCCGATGACCAAATCCGTGCGCGATGCGGCGATTATGTTGCAAGCCATGTCGGGCCATGATCCGAAAGATTCGACCTCAGCCGATCTGGCCGTGCCCGATTTCGAGGCGGCTTTGACCGGCGATATCAAAGGCAAGAAGATCGGCATCCCGAAAGAATACCGCATGGACGGCATGCCCGCCGAGATCGAGGCGCTTTGGGCCGATGGCACGAAGATGTTGAAAGACGCGGGCGCCGAGATCGTTGATATCTCGCTGCCGCACACGAAATACGCGCTGCCGGCCTATTATGTCGTGGCCCCTGCAGAAGCGTCGTCGAACCTTGCGCGCTATGACGGGGTGCGGTTCGGGCATCGCGCGAGCCTCGCGCAAGGCGATGGGATCACCGAGATGTACGAGAAGACCCGCGCCGAAGGGTTCGGGCCGGAAGTTCAGCGCCGTGTGATGATCGGGACATATGTTTTGTCAGCGGGCTTTTACGACGCCTATTACAACCGCGCGCGTAAAGTACGTACGCTGATCAAGAAAGACTTTGAGGATGTGTTTGCCGCAGGGGTCGACGCGATCCTGACGCCTGCGACGCCCTCAAGCGCCTTTGGTCTGGGCGAGATGAAAGACGCAGACCCGGTGCAGATGTATCTCAATGATGTGTTCACCGTGACGGTCAATCTTGCGGGCCTGCCGGGCATTGCGGTGCCTGCGGGGCTTGATAAGGCGGGGCTGCCAATGGGGCTGCAACTGATCGGGCGTCCTTGGGAAGAGGGTGATCTGCTCAATACCGCCTACGCGTTGGAGCAATCTGCAGGCTTTGTGGAAAAACCTGACAAATGGTGGTAAGCCAGTTCTGAAGGGGTCCGGATAATGCGACCTCAAGGCAATTGAGATAAGAATAAAGGGCAGCGTTATGCGCATCATTTTACCATTCCTCGCAGTGGTGGCTTTGGCCGCGTGCGAGCAAGAGGTCCCAGACAGCGCGGCAGGCGTGGGCTTTCAGGACTACGACCGCTATCTGGCCGACAAGCAGGCCCGCGAAGAACAATTGCGCCGCGGAGCAGCCGCGCAGCAATCCGTGCGCCCTCCGCTAGAGCAAGTGCCCGCCAATGAGGCCGAAGCGACAGCCGCCGCAGCCGTGGCGGCCGTGCAGCCCACAACCGCGCAACCCGTTGCAGCCGCACCGGTTGATCCGTCCAACCCGTCAATCTCTGACGAGCAGGATTTTCAAGCGGTCTCCAGCCGACAAAGCATCGAATCTGACGCGCAAAGACGTGCCGCTCAAAGCCAACAATACACTGTCATCGCACCCGAGGCGTTGCCGTCGCGGCCCAAAAACGCGGCACCCACGGCGATTGAATTCGCTTTGTCGACCAATCATCCCGTAGGCTCGAAAGTCTATCGCCGCTCCGGTCTGGGCGCTGCGAAGGCGCAACGGGCCTGTGCGCGCTACCGCTCCGGCGAGTTGGCACAAGATGCGTTTTTGAAAGAAGGCGGACCCACGAAAGACAAGCTGGGGCTTGATCCAGATGGCGACGGATTTGCGTGCAGCTTCAATCCGGCACCCTACCGTGGGCTGGCGCGCAACTGACGTGGCGCCAATCTGGCACCCCAGTCCTAATTTCGGCCCGCGCACGGGCGAGGCTTTGCCCGATCTGGTTGTGCTGCATTACACGGCGATGGAGACGGCCGAGGCCGCGCTTTCCACTTTGTGCAATCCTGACACAGAAGTCTCCGCGCATTATCTGATTGCCGAGGATGGGCGGGTGTTTCATCTGGTTGAGGAGAAGATGCGGGCTTGGCATGCGGGTGCGGGCGCGTGGGGCAGCGTGACGGATGTGAATAGCCGCTCGATCGGGATTGAGCTGGCCAATACCGGGTTTGCGCCATTTTCAAGCGCGCTGATGGATGGGCTTGAGCCGCTTTTGGCGCGGATATTGCGCGATTGGGCGATCCCGCCCGAGCGGGTGATTGCGCATTCAGACATGGCGCCGGGGCGCAAGATTGATCCCGGAAAGCGCTTTGACTGGCAGCGCCTTGCGCGGGCAGGATTGGCGGTTTGGCCAGAGCCTACAAAGGACGCGGCACCCGATGAGGCGCAGTTCTTGCGCGCTTTGGAGGGGTTTGGATATCCGAGTGGCGCCGCGCCAGAGACGCTGCTTGAGGCGTTTCGATCTCGGTTCAATCGAGCGGACGCGGGCGCTTTGAGCGGCCAAGACATGGCCCGCGCGCTTGATCTGGCGCGCAGGTTCCCCGTTGACCGACAGGCTTTGACCTCTTAGGGGAAGCTGCATGCGGATGGCTGGATGGTCGTGTCGTGTTTTGCGCCCAGATGATTGAGGGTGTGGCTTTCGTGATCTTCTTTGCAAGAAGACACTCTCGCCACCCGTCGTGATTTGCGGGCAACTCACGACGAGGAAAGTCCGGACTCCATGAAGCAACGGTGCCGGGTAACGCCCGGGCGGAGCGATCCGAAGGAAAGCGCCACAGAGAACAGACCGCCTTTGCACGCAAAGGTCAGGGTGAAACGGTGGTGTAAGAGACCACCGCGGGACGGGCAACCGGACCGGCATGGCAAGCCCCACCGGGAGCAATGCCAAATAGGAACCGCGCGTGCGCAAGCACAAGGCCCGCTTTGGCCTGAGCAGGTTCGGGTTGGCAGCTAGAGGGCTCTGAGCAATCAGGGCTTTAGATGAATGATCATCCATGGGCCGCAAGGCTCGGGACAGAATCCGGCTTATAGGCCATCCGCATATTTGATTTTGAGTGACGGCTTGGGGGCGCTGCCCCCCGGACCGGACTGACATCCGGTCCTTCCCCCCGGGATATTTTTGGGTCAATGAGAGATGTCGTTTCGTGCTGCACGTGCTAGGTGAGGGCTACGGATTTTGTTGAGGAGCAAGGATATGATCGAGAGAATTGAGCCGGGCGTGCGCTCGTCGAAAGTGGTGAAGCATAATGGCGTGGCTTACATTACTGGCCAAGTGGCCGAAGGCGCAGATATTACCGAGCAGACCGAAGCCTGTCTGGCCAAGGTTGAGGCGATGCTGGAGCTTGCAGGATCGTCGAAAGAGCAGATGCTGCGGGTGACGATCTGGCTTGCCGACATGTCGGATTTCGCAGGCCTGAACGAGGTGTGGAACGCGTGGGTGCCTGAGGGCCATGCGCCGGCGCGCGCCTGCGGGGAGGCGAAATTGGCGCGCCCCGAGCTGCGCGTCGAGATGATTGTTGATGCGGCTTATGATTAGGCGCTTTGGCGGGAGTTTGCGGTTGACTTGGACGCTCTGCGGCGTAAAAGGCACATTCAAATGAATTTCCGGGTCTGGTTTACGGCCCGCGCGAGGAGATGTGAGACATGGCGAAGCCAACCACAATTAAGATCCGCCTGAACTCATCGGCGGGCACGGGCCATTTTTATGTGACCAAGAA
>CAZCEW010000120.1:0-7957 GCA_964497775.1 uncultured Rhodobacterales bacterium | reverse complement strand
AACGGCACCTCGCCTTCTTCTAGCACTTTCGGCTCGGCGGAGACCGGATCGAGCCAGGCGCGTTGGCTGACATAGCCTGCGGCCAGTTCAACCGAATAAGCGTAGGGATATGGGCATTCCGTCAATGTCCCGCTCCAGCCTGCGGCTTTTAGCCCCGCGCCGGAATTGCCGCGACATTGCGCGCCGTCTGACATCTCGACGACCACCGCTTCGGGGTCCAGCACAGCGAAACTTGGCGCGGCCAGTTGCAAAGGCGGTGGCGGGGGTGGGGCCACGTCATCGCCGGTGCGATCATAGCGGAACTTGTCGATGGTGCGCTCCACCACGCCGCAGCCCCCTAACGCCAATGCGCAGATCAAAAGCAGTCTCATATCAACCTCCCTACAGCGGCCAGATGAACGGGATCACGGCAGAGGCCAGCAGGCCAATACTGATATTCAGCGGAATGCCGACCTTCATAAAGTCTGTGAACTTATAGCCGCCCGGGCCGTAAACCAGCATATTGGTCTGATAGCCGATGGGCGTCGCAAAACTCGCCGAGGCCGCGACCATGACGGCCACAACCAAAGGCCGCGCATCCATGCCCATGGCAGCCGCCAGTCCAATCGCAATGGGCGTGACAACGACGGCGACGGCATTGTTCGAGACCAGCTCGGTCAGAATGGACGTCAGCAGATAAATCCCCCAGATCACAAAGAAGGGCGGCAGGCCCAACATGAAGGGCGAAATGGCCTCGACGATCAGCGACACGGCGCCTGACGCCTCAAGTGCTGCCCCAATGGCCAACATCGAGAAGATCAGCGCCAATAGCCTGCCATCGACAGAGGCAAAGGCCTCGTCCGCGTCGATGCAGCGGGTCAGGAAAATCACCGCGATGGCGAGGATAGACAACAAAAAGATCGGCGCGACTCCAAAGCCTGCAAGTGCCACGATGCCAACAAGGGCAGCAATTGCAATCGGCGCGTGTGAGCGGCGGTATTCGCGCGCGGATGGCTTGGCGACATCGACCAACTCCATATCTGCAGCCAGCCGCGCGATATCTTCCGGCGCGCCCTCCAGCAAAAGCGTATCACCCACTTTCACGATCAGATCATCCAATTGCCGGCCGATATTCTGGTTAGAGCGATGCACAGCCAAAGGATAGACCCCATAACGCCGCCGCAGCCTGAGCGATCCCAGCGAGCGGCCCACCATTTTGGCACCGGGCGAGATCAGCACTTCGACAGTCGAAGTCTCGACCGAGGACAGCTGATCGACGCGCTTAAGCTCTTTGTTGCGCTGAAGTGATAAAAGCTCGGTCATCTCCGTGCGCAGCACGACGCGGTCGCCCACATCAAGCGTGACGCCGGCCAAATTGCGCCTGAGCGATTGATCACCGCGGATCACATCGACCAGCCGCACGCCTTCGCGCTTGAAAAGCTGCACATCCAAAACCTCGCGCCCGATCAGGTTGCTATCCGGCGGGATCGCGGCCTCGGAGAAGAATTTCTTCTTGGCACGGTCCGACAAAAGCGAGGCCATACTGTCGCGATCGGGCAAAAGGCGCGGTGCGATGAAGCGCAGATAGATCATGCCCCAGATCACAAGGATAACGCCCAAAGGTGTGACCTCGAAGATCGAAAACGCCTCCATGCCATTGGCGCGCGCGACGCCATCGACCAACAGGTTGGTCGAGGTGCCGATCAATGTCAGCGTGCCGCCCAAGATCGCCGCATAGCTGAGCGGGATCAGGAGTTTCGACGCCGTGACGCCCAAAGTGCGCGACAATTGCACAAAGACCGGAATCATCACGACCACAACAGGGGTATTGGACACAATCGCCGAGGCCAGAACGACGAAGGCGATCATCGCACCCAGCGCCAAGGCGGGGCGCGTCGCGGCGTTGCGTTCGGCGATTTGGGTGAACCAATCCAGCGCGCCAGTGCGCACCAAAGCACCCATCACGATGAACATCGCGGCAATCGTCCAAGGCGCGGGGTTTGACAGCACGCCCAGCGCTTTTTCATAGGGCAAAACCCCCAAGACCAGCAGCGCGGACATGCCCGCAATAGCCACAACTTCAGTGGGATATGTCTCGCGCACAAACAGCACAAACATACCCGCCACCACGCAAAGCGCGATCACGGCTTGAGTGGTTTGAGAAAAGTCGAAGAGCTCCATTCACGCAGTGTCGCGCGAAGCGTCGGGACTGTCCAGAAGCCGTGGGCGGGGTTGCACCAATGTCAGCCCCACGAGCAAAACCGCGAAGGCCGCCCAAACCCAGATGGAGTAGCGCTCGCCTAGAAACATCATCGACCAGAGCACGCCAAACGCCGTCACCAGATAGCTGACTTGCACGGCGAACACGGCCCCCGCGCGGCCCACGAGCCACACATAGCACGTGTAAACGGCTGCATGGATCAGCGCCGAGGCGAGGAACGCGTAATCCGCCAGCCCCCATGGCCCGCGCGGGTCAATCCATTGCCCCAAACCCAGCGCCAAGGGGGCGCTCAGGGCGATGCCCACAAGCGAGGCGCCGAACATGACTTGCATCGCGTCCAATCCCAATGTGCCCCAGCGCGCGACGATATTGCCCTCCATCGCGTAAAACATCGGCGCGATCATCGCCAGCGGGATGAAGGCCACCATCGCGCGCTCGGGCAGGCTGGCCTCGGGGGCTATGATCAAAAGAACTCCGATCAGCCCCAGCGAGAGGCCTGCGATGCGGCGCCAGCGGAAGGTCTCGTTGCCTAAGGCGAGCGCGACGGGAAAGGCCATCATCGGCACGAGCGACAAAAGGATCGAGATCAGTCCGGCGGGCAAATAGACCAGCGCTTGGAAGGATGCAGCACCCGGTAAGACAGTGCCCAGCAGCGCGATCATCGCGTAAAGGCCCAAGTAGCGCGGCCCGAGCGGCAGAGATTTGCCGCGCAACGTGCAGATCGCGCCCAGAACGATGGCACCGATGACGAGTTGCCAGAAGATCAGACCGAACTGGCGGTAGCCTTCGCTGACGGCAATTTTGCTGAGCGGTTGGGTCGCGCCCCAGCCCGCGCCCATGATGACGAGGACTGCGAATAGGAACCATCGGTCGCGTGCAGGTATCACTCAGGGCCCGCTTGCGTGAGCGTGCCGCCTTGGCGCACCGCTATGGCGCGAGTGGCTTTGCCGGTGCGATCATCGGTTTCAACATAGAGCCCTGACAGAGTGGCCTCTTCGCTTGCAGGTTGGAACCGGCCTTTGACCATGCCGGTCACAAAACGGCGCATCGGCTCGGCTTTCTCCATGCCGATAACGGAATGATAATCGCCGCACATGCCCGCGTCAGACTGAAAAGCGCAGCCACCGGGCAAGATCATCGTGTCGGCCGTGGGCACATGAGTGTGGGTGCCAACGCAGATGCTGGCGCGCCCGTCGCACCAATGGCCCATCGCCATTTTCTCGGACGTGGCCTCGCAATGGACATCGACCAATGCGGCATTGACCGTGGCCCCCAGAGGGTGGGTTTTCAGCACCTGCTCGATACCGCCAAACGGATCATCAAACGGGCGTTTCATGAAGACTTGTCCCAAAACCTGCGCCACGAGAATTTTGCGCCCGCGCCCTGCGTCAAACACGCCAGTGCCCCGCCCCGGCGCGCCTTTGGCAAAGTTCAAAGGTCGCAAGATGCGCGGCTCGGTCTCGATATATTGCAGCATGTCCTTTTGGTCGAACGCGTGATCGCCCAAGGTCAGTACATCAGCGCCTGCGGCCAACAGATCGGCGGCATGCGCGCCAGACAGACCATGCCCGCTGGTCGCGTTCTCGGCATTGACCACGACAAAATCGAGGCCCCAATCGGCGCGCAGTCGCGGCAAATGCGTGGTGATGGCGGCGCGACCTGCGCGGCCCATCACGTCTCCGAGAAACATAATCTTCATGGGGTTGAGAGTTAGGCCGATTGCGCTGACTTGTCCATGCGGGCGCTAGAGCGTTATCACGCCCTGATCGGTAATGATCGCGTCAAGCGGCTGGTCTGTGGGCTCAAGCGGCAAGGCCTCTGCCTCTTGCGCGGCGAAGGCGAGCCCGAAGGCGGTGATTTCTCCTGCGGCGCGTAGGGCTTCCAGAGTGCGGTCATAAAACCCGCCGCCATAGCCCAAACGGCCGCCTTTGCGGTCAAACGCCAGAAGCGGAGCGATGACCACGCGCGGGGTGATCCAGACGCCTTTTTCAGGGACCTGAGCGCCGTAGGGGCCGGGGATCATCGCGCATCCCGGTGTCCATTGGCGAAACTTCAGCGCTTGGTTTGGACCTTGGATGACGGGCACGCCGACAGGGCCAAAGGCGGCCAGTGCCGCCATTGCGGGAAGCGGGTCGACCTCGGTGCGGATCGGCATGTAACCCGCCATTGGCGCGCCTTGATAGGGCAAGAGCGCTTCCAGCAGATGCGTCACGGCATCGGCATCGCGCGCAGGCGACTTCGCGGCTTTGCGGCGCGCGAATGCGGCCTTGCGGGCCTCAGCTTTAAGGGCGGTCAGATCATCCATGAGGGTTTGTGGCGCGACGGGAAGCTCTTGGCAAGCGCGGGCCTGCTGGCGTAGCGTGGCGGGCATGACTTTGCTTGTGCTCGACCATCTGGCTGTGGCCTGTGAAACTCTTGAAGACGGTGCCGCTTTTGTGAGGCAGGCGCTTGGCGTCGATCTGCCCAATGCAGGCGCGCATCCGGCGATGGGGACGCATAACAGGTTGTTGAGCCTTGGGCCGGATATCTATCTGGAAGTCATCGCGATTGATCCAAATGCCAAGCGGCCCGACCGCCCACGCTGGTTTGATATCGACAATTTCAAAGGCGCGCCGCGTCTGAGCAATTGGATCGTGCGCACCGATGATATGGCGCGCGCTTTGAGCGAGGCGCCCGCGGGCATGGGTGCACCGATGGCGTTTACCCGTGGTGAATATCGCTGGGACATGGCTGTGCCCGATGACGGGCTTTTGCCTTTTGACGGCTGGGCGCCCGCGATCATCACATGGCATGGCGACGCCCACCCTGCCCCGCATCTGCCCGATCAAGGCGTGCGGCTGAGCTCGCTGCGCCTCTATCATCCACAAGCCGAGCAAATGGCGGAAAGCTTCGCGCCGCATCTGCCGCGTGATACGATCTTGTTCGAGCAATCCGAGAGGTCGCGCATGGTTGCGGTTTTTGATACGCCCAACGGCGCGCGGGAGCTGGGATGAGCGATATCCGACCCGCCACGCCGGAGGATGCAGACGCGATTGCGGCGATCCTGAACCCGATCATTTCGGACACGACGATCAGTTTCTCCACCACGCCTAAAACCGCGGACGACATTGCCGATCAGATCGCAGAGCATCACGCACAAGGCCGCGCGTTCTTGGTGGCAACTAAGCAAGACACTCTGCAAGGCGTCGCAAGCTACGCACCGTTTCGCAAAGGGGACGGCTACGCGCAGACGGTGGAGCTGACGATCTATCTGGCCGAGCGCGCGCGCGGTCAGGGGCTTGGCGGCGATTTGTTGCAAGCGCTCGAAGATCACGGGCGCAAGGCGGGCGTGCATGCGCTGATCGGTGGCGTCTCGGCAGAGAACAAGGCAGGGCTAGATTTCCACGTCAAACATGGCTTTGCGCATGTCGGGCGCTTGCATCAGGTGGGCCGCAAGTTCGAGCGTTGGATCGATTTGATCTTAATGCAGAAAATCCTCTGACAGCCGTGTCGCGATAGGCTAGAGGTACCCCATGTCACTATGGTCCCGCATCGCTGACGCGCTCTCGGCGCTGGCTGCCGGAGAAGGTCTCACCGCCGTCTTCGAAAAGCTGCGCTTAGAGCCACAAAACACCGTAGGCTTCACCATCGCGGTGATCGCCTTGGGGGCAAAAATGGCCAAGGCCGATGGGCTGGTCACGCGCGACGAGGTCAGCGCCTTTCGCGAGGTGTTCACCATCCCCGCCCATGAGGAGGCCAACGCCGCGCGCGTCTTCAATATGGCGCGACAGGATGTGGCGGGCTTTGAGGATTATGCAGCCCGAATTGCTGCGATGTTTGAGGGCAATTCGGACGTCTTGTCGGACCTGATGGAAGGCCTGTTTCATATCGCCATTGCCGATGGAGAATATCACCCGCAAGAGCATGATTTCTTGCAAGATGTCAGCGAGATATTTGGCCTGCCGCCGCGCGAATTTGCATCGCTGCGCGAGCGCTTTGCACCCGGCGTCCATCACGACCCTTACGCCGTTCTGGGCGTCAGTCGCGACATGAGCATGGACGACATTCGCACGCGGTTTCGCCAACTTGTCCGCGACACTCACCCCGACCGCATGGCCGCGCGCGGTGTGCCTGAAGAGGCCGTAAAACTTGCGGAGGCGCGGATGAGCGAGTTCAATGCCGCTTGGGACGAAATCAAGCGGGAGCACGTGCTGTGAGGCAAGAGAAATGAGGCTGGCCACATATAACATCGAATGGTTCGACAATCTGTTCGACGATGAAGGGCAATTGATCGAAGACGGCACTTGGTCGAGCCGGCGCGACGTGACCAAGCGCGAACAAACCCACGCGCTGGGACAAGTGTTCCAAGCCATCGATGCCGATGCAATCATGGTCGTCGAAGCCCCCGATACCAGCCGCAAGCGCGATGGCAAGCTCGCTTTGGAAAACTTCGCGGCGCGGTTCAATCTGCGCACCACGAAAGCGCTGACGGGCTTTCACAATGACACGCAGCAAGAGATCGCGCTGCTTTATGATCCCAAGCTGATGAATGCCGATCATGCGCCTTTGGGCCGCGAGACAGGCAAGAAAGGCAGCCCGGAATTTCCGCGCTTTGACAATGTGTTCCGGCTCGACCTTGATATAGATGCGACCGAGGATTTGATCACCTTCTCCAAACCTCCGCTGGAGGCCGCGTTGACGTTGAAATCCGGCGCGGTGGTGCGATTGATCGGCGTGCATGTGAAATCAAAGGCCCCACATGGCGCGCGGGGCCGCGAGGAAGTGATGCGGGTCTCTATTGCCAATCGGCGCAAACAGCTGGCGCAATGTATCTGGCTGCGTGGCCGCGTTGACGAGCTGCTTGATCTGGGTGGGTCCCTGATTGTGATGGGCGATCTCAATGACGGGCCGGGGCTGGATGAGTATGAAAAACTCTTCGGCCGCTCTGGCGTCGAAATCCTACTTGGCACCAAGCTGGACGAGGCGCGCCAGCTATTTGATCCGCATGCCGCTGCGACCTTGGCGCAGCGTATTGGCGTGCGCTATGCGACCTCGCGCTTTTATGTGCGCCACCAGAAACGCTACCTCAATGCGCTGCTCGACTACATCATGGTCTCGCCCGATCTGGCTGCCAAACAGCCCAAATGGCATATCTGGCACCCGTTTGATGATCCGGCCTGTTGGGGTGATGACGCGGTGCGCGCGGCTCTTTTAACCGCGTCCGACCACTTTCCCGTCACGCTTGATATTGATCTGTGACGCTTGGCAAGCCCACACTCAGCCCCCATATTAAGCCTATGAGACAGATTGCCCTGACCACAGCGCTGATTGGCGCGCTTGCCCTGCCCTTGGCGGCCCCACCCGCCTTTGCGCAAACGACGGAAACCCCCAAAGAGGACGGGCTGGACGGGTTCGGCCAGTTTTCCGAAGGATTGCGGCAAATGCTGGATAGTTTAACTGACGAGCTGGCCCCATTGATGCGTCAACTCAGCGAGCAGATCGACGATCTAAGCGCCTATGAGGCCCCGGAAATTCTGCCCAATGGTGATATTATCATCCGCAGGAAGCCCAAAGAGCCAGAGCCCGAAACGCCTCAAGCTGAACCAGATCCCGACACAGGCGCGGTTGAGCTTTGACGCGGTGATCTTTGCCCAAATTATTTGCGGCTCAAACGGATTTCCCCCTTGCAGCATGGGGCTTTGATCGCTAAATCACCCAACACCAACGGATGCGGGCGTAGCTCAGGGGTAGAGCATAACCTTGCCAAGGTTAGGGTCG
>CAZCEW010000119.1:0-8024 GCA_964497775.1 uncultured Rhodobacterales bacterium | reverse complement strand
GCCCCGCAAGTGGCCGCCGCAGGCATGCTGACCGGCGCAAGCCTGATCATGCTGCCGCTGGCCTACCTGATCGACGGGCCGCCGGAATTTGATCTCAGCCCCACCGCCTTTGGCGCCATCGCCTATTACTCCGTCATCGCCACTGCTTGCGCCTATTTGCTCTATTACCGCATCCTCAGCATCGCAGGCTCGGGCAATCTGATGATCTGCACGCTGCTGATCGCGCCCGTCGCAATCGTGCTTGGCGCGCTTGTTTTGGGCGAAAGCCTGAACCCTCGCGCCTATCTGGGCTTTGCGATACTGGCCGCTGGGCTGGTGATACTTGATGGCCGCATCCTCAAGCCCCGCACGCCAAAGCCCTAGCCACGCGAGGCCCGTCTCGCTAGGAATGTCCAAGCGACAAGGCGAGACGGTGTGATGATCTACAAAACCGCAAATGACTGGCTGAAAGCCGATGCCAAACGCGTGCTGTTTTTCGGCATGTCTGGCTTGGGCAAAACCCATGTCTCCAACCATCTGCGCGCCAGTGGGGAGTGGTTCCACTACTCCGCCGATTACCGCATCGGCACGCGCTATATGGGCGAATTCATCACCGACAATTTCAAACGTCGCGCCATGCAGGACCCGTTTCTGGCCGAACTTTTGCGGTCCGACAGCATCTATATCGCCTCGAACCTGACTTTTGACGACCTTTCGCCTCTGTCGACTTACTTGGGCAAACCGGGTGATCCGGCCAAAGGCGGCTTGCCGTTCGAGGAATATAAGCGCCGTCAGAACCAGCACCACATCGCGGAAGTCTCGGCGCTTTATGATACCAGCCATTTCATCACTCGTGCCAAGGACCTCTATGGCTACGACAACTTCGTCTGCGACAGTGGCGGCTCTACTTGCGAAGTCGTCGATCCGTTTGACCGCGATGATGATCTGTTGAACCATTTGGCCCAGCATCACTTGATGGTCTGGATCGAAGGCTCGCCCGATCACAGCGAAGAACTGGTGCGCCGCTTCAAAAAAGCGCCCAAGCCCATGTGCTATCGTCCCGAATTTCTGGACCGTGCTTGGGAAGAATACCTAAACAAAAACAAACTCAAAGAAGACAAAGTTGATCCAAACGACTTCGTCACTTACACCTATGCGCAAGCCATTTCCGAGCGTGAGCCACGCTACCGCGCTATGGCCGAAAATTTCGGCGTCAAAGTCGCGGCGTCTGATATTGCCAAGGTCAACTCACCCGAGACTCTCGACGAGTTGATGGCCGCGACCCTTGGCAAATCGTAAGCACCCGCTTACCTCCATTCTCTGAGCCATAAGGACACGCACACAATGCCCATTACCCTTCCCTCCTCGCTTCCGGCCTTTCAGGTGCTGAAAGATGAAGGCGTGATGGTGATGGCCGATGCGCAAGCCGCGCGCCAAGACATCCGGCCTTTGAAAATCGGGCTTCTCAACCTGATGCCCAAGAAGATCCAGACCGAAAGCCAGTTCGCACGTCTGATCGGGGCCACGCCGTTGCAGATCGATCTGCATCTGATCCGCATGTCCGAGCATCAGACCAAGAACACCGCAGCCGCCCATATGGCCGAGTTCTACCGCCCCTTCCAAGAGGTCCGGGCCGAGAAATTCGACGGCCTGATCATCACCGGCGCGCCGATTGAACATCTGCCTTTCCAAGACGTCACCTATTGGGACGAGCTGCGCGAGGTCATGGACTGGACCCAGACCCATGTGCATTCCACCTTCGGCGTGTGCTGGGGCGGCATGGCGATGATCAACCATTTTCATGGCGTCGCCAAACATATGCTCGACGCCAAACTTTTCGGCTGCTTTCGGCACACCAATCTCGACCCCGCCTCGCCCTATCTCAATGGCTTCTCGGATGAATGCGTGATCCCCGTGTCGCGCTGGACCGAGATGCGCCAAGGCGAAATCGACGCAGCCTCTGGCTTGAAAACGCTTCTGGGCAGTGATGAGGCCGGCCCCTGTCTGGTCGAAGACCCCTCCCACCGGGCGCTCTATATATTTAACCATTTTGAATATGATCGCGGCACGTTGAAAGAGGAATATGACCGCGACAAAGAGGCGGGCACCCGGATCAATGTGCCGTTGAATTATTACCCCGATGATGATCCGACCAAGACGCCGCTGAACCGCTGGCGCAGCCACGCGCATCTGCTTTATGGCAATTGGATCAACCAGATCTATCAGACGACGAGCTACGATATGGCTCTTATCGGGACTGAGGCATGAGCTTCAAACTGATCTTCTTAATACTGGGCGTTTTGGTCCTTGCAGCTTGTAGCGCCTATCTCGGCAAGAAGGCTGGCACAGTCACCAAATCGGCAGAGCAGCAATACCCGCCCACAGGCCAGATACTGGATGTTGACGGCACAAAGATCCATGTTCGCATCGAAGGATCAGGCCCGAACTTGCTGCTGATCCACGGCGCTGGCGGCAACACGCGCGACTTTACGTTCTCGATGACTGACAAGCTGAAATCGCGGTTTCGGACCATCACTATCGACCGCCCCGGCCATGGCCATACAGGCCGGATCGAAACACGCGCCGGTGAGGGTGAAAGTCTGGCCGAGCAAGCCGCATTGATCCGCAAGGCGCTTCAGCAATCGGGCGTAGATCAAGCGCTGGTGCTGGGTCAAAGCTATGGCGGAGCGGTCGCGCTGCGCTATGCGCTCGACCACCCGGAGGCCACCCAGGGGCTGATCTTGGTCGCGGGCGTGTCGAATCCTTGGGAAGGCAAGCTCGACCGCTGGTACCGGCTGAACTCCACCGCGCTGGGCCAAGCGATCTTCATCCCGCTGGCCTCTGCACTGGCCAGCCCCGAGCGCGCGCGCCGGACCGTCACCGACATCTTCGCGCCGGACGCCGTGCCTGCCGGTTACTTGGATCATATCGGTGTTGCTATGGCGCTGCGCCCCAGCCAATTGCGCGCCAATACCCAACAGATCAACCGGCTCTTGGATGATGTGAAGGAGCAAGTCACTCGCTACGCAGAGATCGATATGCCTGTCGAGATCATTCACGGCACCGCGGATACAACCGTGCCATTTGACATCCATGCGCGCCCTGCCGCGGGCCAGATCAAGGATGCAAGCCTGACCCGCCTAGACGGCACCGGCCACATGCCCCATCACGCACGCGAGGCCGAGGTGATCGAGGCCATCACCCGTGCGGCAAAACGCGCTGGCCTGTAACGCGCCCCTGCGCCATAGTAACGGCGCTTAACCACAGGAGCTTTCATGTCCTTGCCTTTCGACGGCGCAATCAGCGCGTTTTTCAACGACGATGCCCCCGCAGATATCCGCGCGGTCATCGAGAACCGCGTCAAAAACAAGATCCTGTCCGAGAGCTTCCCTTACAAGGATCGGATGGACCGCAAGGAGTATGAAGACACGCTCGAGGCGCTCCAGATCGAGCTGGTTAAGATGCAATCCTTCATCAAATCCGAAGGCGTCCGGTTGGCTTGTGTGTTTGAAGGCCGCGACGCCGCAGGCAAAGGCGGCACGATCAAGCGCATCCGCGAGAACCTCAACCCACGCACTGCACGAACGGTCGCGCTATCGAAACCGACCGAGCGCGAGGCCTCGCAATGGTATTTCCAGCGCTATATCGAGCATCTGCCAGCTGCCGGTGAAATGGTGCTGTTTGATCGCTCTTGGTACAATCGCGGCGTGGTCGAGAAGGTCTTTGGCTTTTGTACCGACGCACAGCGCAAACAGTTCTTCAAACAGGTCCCGCTGTTTGAGCAGCAAATCACCGGCGACGGGATCATCTTGGTAAAGTTCTGGCTCAATGTCGGACGCGCGGAACAATTGCGCCGCTTCATGGACCGCGAGAAAGATCCGCTGAAACAATGGAAGCTCAGCTGGATTGATGTTGAAGGCCTGAAGAAATGGGATGACTACACGAAAGCCATTCGCGAAACGCTCGACAAGACCCATTCCAACGAGGCGCGCTGGACCATTGTGCGTTCCGACGATAAACGCCGCGCGCGGCTCGCAGCCATCCGCTCGATCCTGCGCAAGGTCGACTATACGGGCAAAGACAAGGCGCTGGTCGATGATATCGATCGCAAGATCTGTTCCGGCCCCGAGATCTGGGATGCCTAAACGCGGCTACCATCACGGCAATCTCAAACAGGCTTTGGTCGATGCGGCGCTCAAGCTGATCGAGAGCAAAGGCCCGACCGGGTTCACCGTGGCCGAGGCTGCCAAAGCGGCCGATGTGACCCCTGCCGCCGTCTACCGCCATTTCGAGGGCCGCGAGGCATTGATTGCGGAATGCGCCCTGCAAGGCCACCGTATCTTTGGCGATCTGATGGAGCATGCGTTTAATGGCGGCAAGCCCACCGCGTTAGAGGCGTTTGAGGCCACAGGGCGCGCCTATCTGGCCTTCGCGCGCAAGTTTCCGGGCCACTATATGGCGATGTTTGAAAGCGGGTTGAGCTTGCAGGCCAATTCCGATCTGGCGCTCGCAGCCGAGCGCTCACGCGGGGTGCTTGAGCAGGCCGCCGCACAACTCTCCGAGCATATCCCCGAAGATCGCCGCCCACCCGCCACGATGTTTTCGGCCCATATCTGGGCGATGAGCCACGGCGTCGTCGAGCTGTTCGCACGCGGCACGCCTGGCGCCAAAGCGCCCTTCCCGCCGGAGGATTTGCTGGAGGCTGGCATTGGGATTTACTTGCGCGGTTTGGGGCTGATCAAACCGGACGAATAATGGTTGGGGTTTCGGGGCTTTGCCCCCGCCGCTATGCGCGGCTCCCCCAGGATATTTTAGGGTCAATGAGAGAGCTAGCCCGCGAAAACCACCAGCGAGCTGGGATCCCATCCCACACGCGTGCGCGTGCCGCGCTCTAGCACGGGGCGGGTTGTGAGGTTTTTCATCGAGATGGTGATTGGCGCGGAGGTGCCATCAAGGCGAACCTCGTAATATGTCATATCGCCATAATAGGCCAAATCCTCGATCACGCCTTCGGCCATATGACCCTTTGCGGGCGGATCATCGAAAAGAAGCGTCATCGCCTCTGGTCTCAGCCCCACCACATCGCTGAGCGCGCGCGCGCCTTGTGGCAGTTGGTCTTCATCGACCTCTGCGCGGCCCAGGCCTTCGATCTCGAACGTGGTTTTTCGAGCAGACGTGGTGCCTTGCTGGGCGCGCAGGAAATTCATCACGCCGATGAACTCGCCCACACGGCGGGTTTTGGGGCGGCGGTAGAGCGTCTGTGGCGCGTCCATCTGTGCGATCTCGCCGTCAAACATCACCGCGATCCGGTCTGACATGATCAGCGCTTCTTCTTGATCATGGGTCACCAGAATGAAGGTGATGCCCACTTGGCGTTGCAAACGGCGCAGCTCGCCTTGCATCTGCTCGCGCATTTTCTTGTCAAGCGCCGAGAGCGGCTCATCGAGCAGCAGGACTTTCGGCTTGAGGATCAACGCGCGCGCGAGGGCCACGCGTTGGCGCTGCCCGCCCGAGAGCGCATGGGCCGCCCGGGTGCCATAGCCGCCCAAGCCCACCATCTCCAGCGCTTCGGCAATCGCAAGTCCGGTTTCTTGCACTCCAAGTTTCGATTTGCGCAGCCCGAAGCCTACATTTTCCGCGACGCTGAGATGCGGGAAAATCGCGTAGGATTGGAACACCATATTGGTGGGCCGCTTATTGGCAGGCACGCGCGCCATGTTCTGGCCTGCGATCATCACACTGCCAGAGGAGACGGATTCGAACCCTGCGATCACCCTGAGAAGCGTGGTCTTGCCGCAGCCCGACGGACCCAGAAGCGAGAAGAACTCGCCTTGCTCAATCTCGGCATCTATTCCGCGTAACGCGTGGTAGTCGCCGTAATATTTGTGGATGCCTTGAAGGGAAATGATGCTCACAAGAAGCCTCCGCTATCTTTGCCGCCTGTGCGTCTGACCCCGCGCCTGCGGAAAAACTCGGCCACACTTAAGATCACCAGCGAGGCAATCAGCATCAGCGTGCCCAACGCCATCACCGCCGGGATTTTCGTCGGAAAGCGCAGCTGGCCCCAGATATAAACCGGCAAGGTCGGCTCTGCGCCGGTGAGGAAAAACGCGATGATAAACTCATCAAGCGAGATGGTGAACGCTATCAGAAAGGACGCGATGAGGCCCGGCAGGACCAGCGGCAAGGTGATTTTCGAGAACGCGCCCCAGCGGGTCTCTCCCAGATCGATCGCGGCTTCCTCGAGCGATTGGTCGAGCCCTTGGAAGGACGAGGACAAAATCGCAATCGCGAAAGGCGTGCAGATCAGCGTATGGCCCATGATCACTGTCCAGGAATTGAGCGAGAAGCCAAGCTGCAACAGCACCACCAGCAAAGCGACGGCGACGATGATCTCGGGCAAGACCAGCGGCAACATGATCGCGCCCATGATCGGGCCTTTGGCGGGGAAGCGGTAGCGGGTCGATGCACGCGCGGCGCAAATCCCTAGAATCGTCGACAAAGCGGCGGTGACCACGGCAATAAAGACCGAGTTCTTCAAGGCGCCGTGCAGTGCCGGTATCTCGGCCAGCGTGCCAAACCACTGGGTGGTGAAGCCTTGCAGCGGGAAGGCGATGATCGTGCCTTGGTTGAAGGCGAATATCGGCAGCAAGACGACCGGCAGGTACAAAAACACCAAATAGGTGATCGCGTATATGCGCAGCCAGCCGCCTCTCATCGCAGGTGTTTTCGGTTGAAGAACAAAAAGATCAGCGAGATCGCCGTAACAGCACACATGGCCAGCACCGCCAAGGTTGCCCCCATCGGCGCGTTGTTGAGTTTAAGAAACTGCGTCTGGATCATATTGGCGATCATCAAGCCATTGGGCCCACCCACAAGGCGCGGCGTGACGTAATCACCAATCGTCGGGATGAACACAATCAAGGTCGCGGCAATCACGCCGGGCATCGCCAAAGGCAATGTCACACGGCGGAAAGTGGCGAACTTGCTCTCCCCTAAATCTTGACTGGCCTCGATCAGCGAGCGGTCGATTTTCTCCAAAGCCACATAGATCGGCAAAATGGTGAACGGCGCAAACGCATGTGCCAAAGTGATCACCACGGCATTGGGATTATAGAGGATGAATGTCAGAGGTTCTTCAATCAAACCAAGGCTTAACAGGCCGGAGTTCAACACGCCATTGAAGCCCAAAATCACCTTCCACAAGAAGACCCGCAGCAGATACGAGGTCCAGAACGGGATGGTGATCAGGAAAATCCACAGCGCCTTGCGCTCGGGCGGGACGTAGAAGGAGACGAAATAGGCAATCGGGAAGGCTAGCACGACCGTGACCAATGTCACCACGCCCGAGATCAACAGTGAGCGAAACATCAAGGTCCGGTAGATCGGATCGCTAAACGCCTCGCGGTAATTGTTGAGCGTCGGCGTGAAATCGACGGTCAGGAAATCTTGCGTGAAGAAGCTGAAACTGACGACCGTGGCCAAGGGGGCAGCCAGCAAAAGCAGCACATAGATGGCCGTCGGGCTGACCAGCAGCAAGCCTCGTTTGGCATCAGTGTCAAATCTCGTGGCGATTGCGCCGTCCCCCGGTCCCTTAACGCGCAATGGTTAAGGCAAAATCCGTGCCGATCAAGCGGATTTACACCATGCCGCGCCCGTCACAGCGCCCGCAGGTCGCAATCGTGACGCCATGATCGGCGCGCTCCACGCGGCTGCCCTGCCCGTCGCATTCGATGCACGCATTCTTGGCCCCGCGCAAGATCAATACATCCGGCTGGCTGCCCGGCCTGCGCTTGTCGCGCGCTTGGCGGATCGCTTCTGATAACGTCCCCTCGCGCCTCAACCGCGCCTCATTGCGCGCAAGAATATCGTCGAGCCGATCAAAGCTCTCCCCCAGCCCAAGGCCGGAGCAATCTACTGGTTTCGACATGGCAGCGAATCCCCCTTGCAGAGCTCAAGCCTAGCCGCCGAGACCTTCTGAGCCAGAGATTTCACAAATCATAGTAAACGAAACGGAGACAATGTGACGTGGATGGCACAATTGT
>CAZCEW010000118.1:0-8106 GCA_964497775.1 uncultured Rhodobacterales bacterium | reverse complement strand
AAGAAACGCGCGCATGCCCTCCGAAGTCTCCGACGCCAGAATGAACCAAGACCTGCGCGAGAGCGGCTGGCGCGTGGTCAAACGCGTGATCCCGTATTTGTGGCCCGACGATCAGCCATGGGTGAAGCGCCGCGTCGTGGCCGCGTTGGGGTTCTTGCTGCTGTCGAAGATTATCGCCGTCGGAACGGCTCCGTTCTTTGGGTGGGGCGTGGATGCCTTGTCTGGCAACGCGCCGGACACGGCTTGGGCCTTGGGGCTCGGTGCGATTGGTCTGACGATTGCCTACGGGCTGGCGCGGCTGATGAATGTGGGCTTTCAGCAATTGCGCGACGTGGTCTTTGCACTTGTCGGCCAACGCGCGCTGCGCATGCTGGCTTTGGAGACCTTTACGCATATCCACCGCCTCTCGATGCGATACCATATCACGCGCAAGACCGGAGGGCTCAGCCGCATCATCGAGCGCGGCGTCAAAGGCGTCGAGTTCCTGCTGCGCTTTTTGCTGTTTTCCATCGGCCCGCTGATCTTGGAGCTGTTGCTGATTGCGGCGGTTTTGGCGTGGTGGTTCTCGGTCTGGTATCTGGTTGTCGTAGCCGTCACGATCGCGATTTATACCTGGTTCACTTTTGCCGTGACCGAGTGGCGCGTGAAGATCCGCAAAGAGATGAACGACCAAGACACCGACGCCAATCAAAAGGCGATCGACAGTCTGTTGAACTTCGAGACGGTCAAGTATTTCGGCGCCGAGAAGCGCGAGGCGGAGCGCTATGACGGCGCGATGGAAGGCTATGTCGCTGCTGCGTTGAAAAC
The DNA here is from genome assembly GCA_964497775.1 of uncultured Rhodobacterales bacterium. Lineage (GTDB taxonomy): Bacteria > Pseudomonadota > Alphaproteobacteria > Rhodobacterales > Rhodobacteraceae > Litoreibacter. Next base: position 7,299 of record CAZCEW010000118.1, on the reverse strand, counting down.
TTCCTACTCGCTGGCCTTCCTCAATTTCGGGCAGTCACTGATTATCACCGCAGGGCTGGTGATCGTCATGGTGATGGCCGCCATTGGCGTTCAGAACGGCACTATGACGGTGGGCAATTTCGTCATGGTCAACGCCTATATGATCCAGATCACCATGCCGTTGAATTTCTTAGGCACGGTCTATCGCGAGATCCGCCAAGCGCTGGTTGATATGGGCGAGATGTTTGATCTGCTGGGCCAACCCGCTGAGGTCAACGACAAGCCGGATGCCGCGCTTTTGGATGTCTCTGGCGGGGAGGTTGTTTTGGACGATGTGCATTTCGGCTATGACCCGGAGCGCCCGATCCTGAAAGGTGTGTCGGTCAAGGCTGGCGCGGGGCAGACGATTGCGATTGTGGGGCCTTCAGGCTCGGGCAAATCGACCATCGGGCGGCTTTTGTTTCGCTTTTATGATGTCGGCGGCGGGTCGTTAAAAATCGACGGGCAAGACGTGCGCGATGTGACGCAAGAGAGCCTGCATGACGCCATCGGCGTGGTGCCGCAAGACACGGTGCTGTTCAACGACACGATCCTTTACAACATCGCTTACGGGCGCGCAGATGCGACGCGCGCCGAGATTGAAGCGGCTGCGAAAGCGGCCAAGATTTACGACTTCATCCAAGACCTGCCGGAAGGCTTCGACACAGCCGTGGGCGAGCGCGGCTTGAAGCTGTCAGGGGGCGAGAAACAACGCGTCGGCATCGCGCGCACGCTTTTGAAAAACCCGCCGATTTTGTTGTTGGACGAGGCGACCTCGGCGCTGGATTCAGAGACCGAACGCGACATCCAAGACAGCCTGCGCGAGATGAGCCATGGGCGCACGGTGATCACCATTGCCCATAGGCTCTCGACCATTGCCGATGCCGATTTGATCGTAGTGCTGGAAGGCGGCGTCATTGCCGAGCAGGGCCGCCATGACGATTTGCTGGCGCGCAACGGGCGCTACGCGTCGATGTGGCACCGCCAGCAGGCTGAAGAAGACGCGGCCTGAGGCCGCGATTTTTTGCCTCCGGCGGAGGTTTGATTGGGACAATGAAGCCGAGGGCTAGAGCTGTTCCACGAGCCGCTTGGCCTCAACCTTGCAAGGCGTCAGGGCGGCGCGGTCTTCGCCGGGATAAAACCTTGCGCGCGTGGCCGTCGGCATCGGCTTCGGGGTCAGGATTTTGACCTGAGTTGCCTTCTCGCAGCCCCATGCTTTCGCCAGCGCAATCTGGGCTTGTTTTGACGCGCCATAGGTGGCGTGGAATTTCTCTGCGCAGACCGGGTCCTCAAAGAAAATCGCGCGCCCTTGTGAGGGGGCGGCTTTCAAGAGCGGCGCGGTATTGGCGATGAGTTCTGCCGTGGCCGTCACGTTAATGGCGAGCGTTTTGGAGAGATCTTTCGCGTCAATATGGGCCACAGGCGTCAAAGGGGCCGCATGGATCGCGGCGTGGACCAGCAGATCGATACGGCCCCAGCGCTGATGGATCGAGTGGCAAATCTGGCGCATCGCGTCGAGATTGGTGATATCGACGGGGGTCAGCGTGGCACTGCCGCCTGCGGCTTGGATGCGGTCGTCAAGTTCTTCCAGCGCGCCGGTGGTGCGGGCGAGGGCAATGATGTGGTAGCCCTTATTGGCCAACTCGAGCGCCACTGCAGCGCCAAGTCCGCGAGAGGCACCGGTGACCAGTGCGATTTTGTCGTCAGGTTTGCTCATGTCGGGTTCTGTCTCAGAACTGCCAGCGCTGTGCAAGCCCTCGCTTGCGCTTGACTTCTTTCGCTGCACTGCCGAAAACAGGCCAAACAGCTTAAAATAATGGATCCGGAGAACGACCATGACATTGACCCAAGCCACAATCGGCACTGATACGCTTTTGAAAAAGGTGCTTTTGGTACTGGCCGGCACGATTTTCATCGCCATCGCGGCGCAAATCTCGGTGCCGTTCTTTCCGGTTCCGATGACGCTGCAAACCTTGGCGATTTTGATGATTGGCCTGACATTTGGCGCGCGTTTGGGGGCTGTCACGGTGCTGGCCTATCTGGCTGAGGGCGCTCTGGGCTTGCCGGTGTTCGCGAATTTCGGCGCAGGGTTGGCCTATATGGCGGGGCCGACTTTGGGCTTCTTGGTAGGCTTTGTGGTCATGGCTTATGTCGCAGGTCTTGCCGCCGGGCGCGGAGTTGTCGCGATGGTCATCGCCTCGCTGATCGCTGCTGCATTGATCTACATTCCGGGCCTCGCTTGGCCTTTGGGCGTGGCGAATGCGTTCGGTGTTGAGGCTGGTTGGGCCGCTTTGAGCGCGGAGAAGATTTGGGCGGGCTTTGCAGCACCGTTCTTGCTGGGCGATGCGGCCAAGGCTGTTGTTGCGGCGCTGGTCGTCTCGGGCGCGTATAAGGCGTTTGCGAAGTCGTAAGACTTGCTCCACCGATTTGAGAGAAACGCCGCGCCTCCGGGTCGCGGCGTTTTTATTTGCGCAATGGGGCGGAGGCGCGGTTTTCGCGCCAGACGGTGTAGAGCCCAGAGGCTGCGATCAGCGAGATGCCAAGAAGTGCTGCCGTGTCGGGCCATTCGCCAAAGAACATCACCCCCCAAAAGATGCTGAGCGGCAGGGCGATATATTCGAACGGTGCGACCAAAGCGGCCTCGCCCAAACGGTAGGCTTGGGAGATGAAATAGCCACCCACAGAGGCGAAAACGCCGAGGATCATGAGGATTGGAAGATCGGCGTTTTCAGGCCAGCTCCAGGCGCGCAGCAGGAAATCGAGCGATGGATCACTGAACTGCGCGAAGCGGCCGTCACCGATAGCGAGGCCCAAAACGACGCCGATCACGATGAAGGTGATTTGGATGTAGAACGTCATCGACACCGCGTTCTCGGAGCCGCGTAAATAGCGTGTCATAATATGGAGCCCCGCATAGCCAAAGGCTGCGGCCAGCGGCAGAAGCGACGCCATTTGAAACGCCTGACTGCCCGGGCGCAGCACGATCAGGACACCTAGCATGCCGATAAGCACGGCGACCCAGCGGCGCGGGCCGACGCTCTCGCCTAAGAAGATCACCGAGAAGATGGTGATCAGAAAGGGCGAGATGAAAAACAGCGCCACCGCGTCGGCCAAAGGCATGGCGGCGATGCCCAGAAAGAACATCATATTGGCGAAGACCACGCAAAGTGCGCGCGCCAGATGTGCGCCCAAGCGGCGGGTTTTCAGCAGATGCCAGCCGCCCGATAAAGGCGCCATGATCGCCAGCACAATCACAAGCCCCACAAGCGAACGGATCAGCACGATCTGATGCAGCGCATAGCCGCCAGACAACACCTTCATCGCCGCGTCATTGAGCGTGAAGAGCGTGATCGCGATAGTGGCGAAGATCGGACCAAGCGAGGCGGGGTTAGGTTTGATCATGGCTCAAGTCGTAGCGGGCAGGGCGGGCTTGCGCCAGAACAGATCACGCGGGCAGATTACTCAGCGCGCAACAGCCAGCCGAAGATCAGTGCGGCCAAAGCGGCACCGACCAATTGGGCTGCGATAAACATTGGCACGTCGGAGGGCGCGATGCCCGCAAACGTGTCGGAGAACGCGCGCCCGATGGCCACAGCCGGATTGGCGAAGGATGTCGATGCGGTGAACCAATAGGCCGCCGTGATATAAAGGCCGACCAGCCATGCCACGCTCTCGGCGCGAAATTTCACGCCTGCGAGGATCGTGCCGATCAGCCCGAAGGTCGCGATGATCTCGGCGGCCCATTGGCCTGTGCCTGTGCGCGCGGTCTGTGACCAGCTGATCAGCGGCAGCTCGAACATGATATGTGCGGCCAGCGCGCCCAAGATGCCGCCTGCGATTTGAGCTGCAATATAAGGCAGGGCGTGGGACGTGGGGAGCTGTTTAAGCGCACTCATCACAAGCGTGACCGCAGGGTTGAAATGCGCGCCGGAGATCGGGCCAAAGATCGTAATCAGCACGACCAGAATAGCGCCTGTGGGCAGCGTATTGCCAAGAAGCGTCAGGGCCACGTCATCGGTCAGGTTATCGGCCATGATGCCAGAGCCCAGCACGGTGCCGACCAGAAAGGCCGTGCCCAGAAATTCAGCCGTGAGTTTGCGCGAAAATGTGATGGTGCCAGCCCTCTTGATCCTTGCGCCTTATAGCAGCGAGATGGCGCGCAGGCGAGAGCACCGGGCCAAGGGGTTTGCCTCGGGCCAGTGTGCCAAAATCTCGCGGGTGTTTGATGTATAAGAAAGGTGGCGCCACCCTGATCGACATCTGGGCAAATCGCGGTTCCCCCGGAAGGCGGTTAAACCTTCCAGCGGCTTATAGATCAGCTGACCGCAAAGCAGCCCAAACGAACTGCCGCAATCCCTATCTGTCTTGATGTACGGCGTTTAAGCCGCACTGGATCCGAGGAGGAGTTCTAGGGGCGTTTTATGAACGCCCCCTTAGCCTTGCGCGCGCAGGGTCGGGGTTTACGTGTCCGAGCCCGCAGGGACGTCACAGGTCGAGATCAGGCCTTCATAAGTGCCTACGATCCAGCCCGGAGCGTCATCAGGAATCAGCTCGTCCACATCGCCAGACATAGTGGCCACGATCTTGGCGGTGCGGCTGTCATCAACCATTGCGACAGATTCTTCGGCCACGATACGCTCGTAGATCACCATGGCGATCACCACCAGCAACGCGCCGCGCGCGACACCAAATAGAAAGCCTAGCCCTTGATCAAGCCCGCCCAGAACCGAGCGCTGCACAGCGCCCGCAAAAATCGGCGTGAAGATCGACACGACGACCAAAGCGACCGCAAAGACCAGCGCGAAAGAGGTGATCGTCGCGGGCTCACAGCCCTCGATCAACGTGTTGAGATAGGGAATTTCGCGCGCCAGAGGCACGGCTTTGGGCGCGAACATATAGGCCACGATGGCGGCGGCAATCCAGCCTGCGATCGACAGCAACTCGCGCACAAACCCGCGCGAATAGGCCAAAATGGCCGAAATCACGATCACGGCCAACGCGACGGCGTCGATGATGGTAAAACCTTCCATGGTCCTGCTCCTTCTCGGCCCGGTTTAGTCGGTGCCGAACAGCTCGGTCACGAAAGCCACCAGATCGGGCATCGTTCGGAGCGTCATGTCTTTAACCTTCGGCAGTTTCTTCTGCTGAGGTGTGATTGCGGCCGAGAAACCAAGTTTAGAGGCCTCTTTCAACCGATTTTCCGCCTGTGTGACAGGTCTTAGCGCACCTGAGAGGCTAATTTCACCAAAAACCACGCATTCTGGCGGCAAAGCCGTATCTTCTCGCGCGGAAAGTAGCGCGGCGGCAACAGCCAGATCAGCGGCGGGCTCATGCACGCGCATGCCGCCAGCAACGTTGAGATACACATCCATCCCTGCAAAAGGGATACCACAGCGCGCCTCTAGCACGGCCAAAATGGTGGCCAAACGCTGCCCGTCGAGCCCCACAACCGTGCGGCGCGCTTGGGCATGGGGTGATTGCGCGACCAGCGCTTGGATCTCGGTCAACACAGGCCGTGTGCCTTCAATGCCTGCAAACACCACCGATCCGGGCGCGGGCTTGTCACGGTCTGACAGGAACAGCGCGGACGGGTTGGTGACCTCGGCCAAGCCTTTGCCTGTCATTTCGAACACGCCGATCTCGTCTGCGGGGCCGTAGCGGTTTTTGACGGCGCGCAGGATGCGGAATTGATGGCCGCGCTCGCCTTCGAAATAAAGCACCGTGTCGACCATATGCTCGACCACGCGCGGGCCTGCGATCTGGCCTTCTTTGGTGACGTGACCGACCAGAATAATCGAGGTGCCGCGACGTTTGGCAAATGCGATCAGCTCATGGGAGGCGGCGCGCACTTGGCTGACCGAGCCCGGCGCGCTGTCGACATTATCGGCCCACATGGTTTGGATGGAATCGATGATTGCGAGCTTGGGGCGCTCTTTGTCGAGCGTGGTCAGGATGTCGCGCAGATTGGTCTCGGCGGCCAGTCGCACGGGGCTGTCTTGCAGGCCAAGGCGCGCGGCGCGCAGGCGAATTTGCTCGGCCGCTTCCTCGCCCGAGACATAGATCACATCGAGCCCGTTGCGCGCAAACCGCGCCGCCGCTTGCAACAAAAGCGTCGATTTGCCGATGCCGGGATCTCCGCCGACCAGAACGGCAGAGGCCTCGACCAGCCCGCCGCCCAAGACGCGGTCAAGCTCGGCCACACCAGAGGGCGTGCGTTGCGGCGGGTCATCCTTGGCATCAAGCGTCGAGAGCGCCATTTCGCGGCCCCGCGCATTGCCCAGAGATTTCTTGCCGGAATTTGCCGAAAGCGGCGTGTCCTCGATGATCGAGTTCCACGCGCCACACCCGTCGCAGCGCCCCGACCATTTGTTATGGCTCGCGCCACATTCCGTGCACGAAAACGAAGGGAGTTTGGCCATAGGCGCTTAAAATCCGTATGTGAAAGCGGCGTAGAGCAGGATGCAGCCAAACACCGCTTGGATCAGCGGTAAAAGGCGCGACCAGCGGGTCTCAAAACGCATGGCGATGATGCCCGCAAACAGGCACCCCACACCGCAAATCATCGCGGTCGAATACATGTTATAGGTTGCGGCTGCTGCGCCGCCCAACGTGAAAATCGCAGCGCACATCTGGCTGAGGCGCAAATTGCCCTCAGCTGTGAAGGTCCGGTAGATCGACCACAAAAGGGCTGCGAAAAGCAGGGCTGCCAGTACGATGCCGATCAGGATATCAATCATCTCGCGTCTTCGTCAGATAGGAACATAGTAGCGACAGCAAGACGCAAGCGGTGAATAAATACAAGCCCCATCCTGTTTCCAACCGCCCGATGCCGACGCCTTTCGCGATCACGATATAGAGCGAGATCAGGAAAATATCGGCCATGGCCAGCTTGCCCATGATTGTGATCGCAGGCAGCAGTTTTGGCGAGGCGAGCTTGAACTGAATAAGCGCCAGCCCGATGGTTTTGAGATAAGGAGCGACCAGCGCAAAGAAGGTCACAACGATGGCAAGGAAGATGTCTTTGCTCCAAAGCGTCTGGATGCCGGTGAGCACGGAGATTTCCTTAAGCGAGAAATAGGGCAAAAGGCCCGCTTTGAGAAGCGGCGCCATCCACGCGATGGGAAAGAGGATCAGGAGCGAGAGGTTGAGGAGTTTGAGGGTCATGGGGTGTTACATGGGGGTGGCTGCGCGAAAGCTCAACAAGGAATTCGGGTTTGGATGAGGCTACGAGGGGCCAGCCCCTCGCGCTGCGGTGATAATAACGAGGGGCCAGCCCCTCGC
>CAZCEW010000117.1:0-8145 GCA_964497775.1 uncultured Rhodobacterales bacterium | reverse complement strand
GGGAAATAGGTCGAATTGCCCCGCTTGCGCGCTTCTGCATCCAGTTTCGATCCGGGCGGCACGTAATGCGCCACATCGGCAATTGCGACCCACACGATGTGACCGCCGGGGTTCTTCTTATCCGTATCGGCTTCGGCAAAACACGCATCATCATGGTCGCGCGCATCCCAAGGGTCGATGGTGATCAAAGGCAGCTCGCGCAGATCCTCGCGCTTGCCCAACTCCACCGGCTTTGCTGCTTCTGCCTCGGCAATCACTTCATCAGGAAACACATCGGGAATTCCATGCTCATGGATAGCGATCAAAGACACAGCCTTCGCCGCTGTCGGATCGCCCAAAACAGACACTATCTTGGCCTCAGGCAGCCCCATTCGCGACTTCGGACCAGTTTGTTGCGCCTCGACCAACTCGCCATCTTTGGCCTTCATCGTAGCGCCCGCAGGCACGCGCCATTCCTTGTCGCTGCCCTTATCAATCGGCAAAACCCGCCCACCTTCAGAGCTTGACTTGAACACGCCCAAAATCCTGTCCGGCGCCTCCCCGATCCGACGGATCAGACGCGCTTCATAGGCGTGATCCTCGCCTGAAACCTTGGCCAAACGGCACAAGACCCGGTCACCCTGAGCCAGCGCCGGATCACCCGATTTAGCCAGAAACAAAATCACTGGTGCCGCCGCCTCGCCCGACCATTCAGCAGGCTCCAGCATCAAATCACCATCCGCATCCGGCCCCACCACTCGGCAGACAGTCACGGGAGGCAGCGTGTCAGGATCGCGATAGGTCCGCTTGCGCTTGGTCAGATGCCCCTCCGCCTCAAGCTCTTTCAGCATCCGCTTCAGATCAATGCGCGCCGATCCTTTGATCCCAAAGGCGCGCGCAATATCGCGCTTTCCGGTCTTTGTCGGGTTGTCCTGAATCCAGCTCAGAATCTCGTCTTTGGTGGGAAGTTTGCTCATAGGGTCCGACCTATCACGTCATCATCGCTTTATAAATATCCATTGACGCGCGCTGAGCTCAGCCAAGATCATCCACCGTATCGACATCGCGCAAGCTTTCCACATAGCCCACGCGGAGCCCCTCCATCGAGGCCACGCTATCTGCCAAAGCGTCCGCGCTCGACCAGCGCACGCCTGTAAACAAGTCGGACGACACGGCCCGCACGCGCTTCATCCCAACCAACCAATAGCCGCCATCAGGCGCAGGGCCAAAAACGGCCTCACAAGACCCTAACTTGGCAAAAGCTTGCGCAATATGGCGCTTCGAGACATCTGGAATATCCGCGCCAATGATGCAAACAGGCCCCTTTGGAAGGCCTTGAAACAAGCGCTTCATTCGACAGCCCAGATCGCCCGAGCCTTGCGCGACGCGTATGATATCTTCGGGCCAGATTGAACTGGTCAAACCCTCAACATCAGGCGACACGGCCAGCACCAGATCCCACCTCGGATCACGCAAACGGCGGGTCAAAGCGCGGGTTTGATGGCGAAACCACCACGCGGCGGCGACCATACCAATATCGCGCCCAAGCCGCGTTTTGACCCGACCCGGACGCGGCTCTTTGACCATGATCACCAGAATTGGGCGCATCTTAGCTGAAGTAATCCGTCAGGATGCGCGTATAAATCGCCTTCAAGCGGTGGATCTGCGCGATCTCGACGCGTTCGTCGACCTGATGCATCGTCTTGCCGACCAGCCCAAACTCCACCACCGGACAATGCGCCTTAACGAACCGCGCGTCAGACGTCCCACCTGAGGTGGACAAAACCGGCACTTGATTGGTCTCCGCCTGCACCGCAGCCCCGATCAGATCAGACAGCGCGCCGGGGGGCGTGATGAAGCTCTCACCCGAAACAGATGTTGTCATCCCCACCTCAACATCGCTCTCACCGGCAATTTTATCGGCCTCCGATTGCAGCCAAGCCGTGATATCACCCGAGCTATGAGCGTCATTGAACCGGATATTCACCGTCGCTCGGCACTCCGCAGGGATCACATTATTGGCCGGATTGCCCGTATCAATCGTGGTTACCGCAAGGGTCGAGGCCTCGAAATGCTCGGTGCCTTCATCCAGCACATGACTGGCCAAACGATCCATCAAACGCGCCATCACAGGCACCGGGTTCTTAGCGCGGTGCGGATAGGCCGAATGGCCTTGCACGCCTTTGACCGTGAAAAACGCCGTCATAGACCCGCGACGACCGATCTTCATCATCTCGCCCATCACATCCGGGCAGGTTGGCTCGCCTACCAGACAGGCCGACATCGCCTCGCCATTGGCCTCCATCCAATCCAAAATGGCGGTGGTGCCATCAATCGCGGGGCCTTCCTCATCGCCCGTGATCGTCAAAATCACCGCCCCGTCAGGAGGCGTGTCGCGCACGAAATCGACCGCCGCCGCCGCAAAAGCCGCAACGCCCGACTTCATATCCGTGGACCCGCGGCCATACAGAAAACCGTCTTTCACTTCTGCGCCAAACGGATCAACGCTCCAGGCTTTCAGATCGCCCACCGGGACGACATCCGTGTGCCCATTAAAGCCAAAGGACTTCGAATGACCCTTCGCACCCCAGCGCGCAAACAGGTTCGACACTTTGCCTCGATCGACGCGAACGCAGTCGAACCCCTCATTTTCCAAAAGCCGTGACAACACCCCCAATGCGCCGCCCTCCTCCGGCGTCACAGAGGCGCAGCGGATCAATTCTGATGTAAGATCAACCGGATCAACGGGCTCAGACATGAACGTACTCCTTGATTTACTCTAGCTCATAGCGCGACCAAAGACTGCGGCGCAATCGCAACAAGTGGATGGTTTTCCCGCCACATCCGCGGACATTCAGGCAAGAATTTCTTCCATAACAGCCATTTGGAGCGTTAACTATTCCTTAATAATAATCCCGAGGCAGGGTTGCGATCCGCAAAAGGATCGCTCTAGCGGTAGACGCGTATTTAAGAAAACGGGCCTCACGCCTGTGGTGGTACCGCTTGCCTGCACTCCGGGGACGGAGGCAGAGATGGTTGCTGGAGTAGAACTCCCAATCAATGAAAGTGCGTCAGCGATTGCGATGGCGAACGAGATTTTCGGCGCAGGTGCAACTGTGGTCGGCGCCAGCTATTCCGGCTGGTCGCAATCCTCTGGCATCTTCTCAAATGGCGATACGATCTCCCCCGGTGTCACCCCGTCCGACACCGGCGTTATCTTGTCGACCGGTCGCGCCTCTGACTTTGCCAATCCGGGCAGCCAGTCAAATGTGCGCTCCAACACCTCGACCAACACGCCCGGCGTCAATAATGACCCACAATTCAACGCACTTGCGGGTGCCAGCACATATGACGCCTCCATCCTGACGGTTGATTTCATCCCGACCGGCAATGTGATGTCGTTCCAGTTCATCTATGCCTCGGAAGAATACCCCGAATACGTCAACACAACCTTCAACGATACGGTCGGCGTTTGGGTGAATGGGGTGCATGTGCCTGTCGCGGTCGGCTCTGGCACATCGAACATCTCAAACGTGAACCAGAACAACAATATCAACCTCTATAACGACAACACGTCAGACCAGTTCAACACAGAGATGGATGGCTTCACGGTCACCATGACCCTGACAATCCCGGTCAATCCCGGCGTGGTGAACACACTGCGCATCGGGATCGCCGATGTCGCCGATGCAAATTACGACTCTAATCTGCTGATTGCCGGCGATTCTGTCCAAGATTCGATCCTGCTGAGCGATGACGCCTATGATGTCGTCCAGAACGGCACCCCAACGCTCGATATTTTGGCCAATGACGTCAATAGTGGCCCCGGCGCACTGACGATAACCCATATCAATGGCACCGCCGTCAATGTGGGCGACACCGTCACGCTTGCCACAGGTCAGCAAGTCACGCTGAATGCCGATGGCACCTTCGGGTTGGTCAATGATCTTGATCTCGACACGATCACCTTCACCTATACCGCCGAGAATGGCGCTGGCACGACCGACACCGCCTTTGTCGAAATCACGACCATCCCGTGCTTCGTCTCAGGGACCAAAATCGACACGCCGGACGGTCCCCGCGATGTAGAGACCTTAGAAGCTGGCGATCTGGTCAACACGCTCGATGACGGCCCGCAGCAGGTCCGCTGGATCGGCCGCCGCCGCGTCACCGCGCAAGGCATCATGGCCCCGGTCCATATCACTGCGAATACCTTTGGCGACCATGACGACATTTGGCTGTCTCCTCAGCACCGCGTTTTGATCCGCGACAATTGGGCCGAGCTGTTATTCGGAGAGCGTGAAGTCCTCGTCGCCGCCAAAGATCTGATCAATGACAGCACCGTCACGCGTGATGAGGCCAAGACTGAGGTGGAATATGTCCACATCCTGTTTGACCGCCATCAAGTCGTCTTCTCCGCAGGGCTCGCCACCGAAAGCTTCCTGCCCGGACCGCAGACGCTACACAGTTTCGAATCCGAGATCATGGATGAGATTTGCCGCATTTTCCCTGAAATAGACCCTGAAACAGGCTATGGATACTCCCCCGCCGCCCGCACAGAGCTCAAGGCATACGAGGCCCAGCTGCTGCTAACACAAAGCAGGGCGGCGTAGATTATGTCCAATTTTGACACAAATAATTCGCAGAATCTCCGCCAAGACAGCATCGAAAAGCTGATTTCTTTACGTAGCTCTAAGTCCGACAGGTTTGTATGTGCCTGTCACCTGGGGACGTAAAGATGAATGATGTAGATTTGAAATTGAACGGATTATCGGTGCAGCTTGGCCGCGCCGGCTTCGCGACTTTGGATCGCCAAGTAAACGGCGCCGACCATGTCGAAGCGCCCAATGGGCCATCCACCGCCAATGAAAACCTTGTACCTGCCGCGCCGCAAGATACCGGCCTTTTGGGCAGCACCCGGATAGCGACGCCGCAGGGCCATGCCTTGCTCTCAGATCTCGCTGCGGGCGATCAGGTGATTGATGGCGCCGGCAATATCGCCACGATCCAACATGCGCTTAGCGCACCTCGTGCCAAAAACGCCCTGCGGATGCGCGCGCCTTATTTTGGGCTCGACCAAGATATCATCCTTGGCTGCGACCACCGTTTGCGGTTTGAAGGCGACATTCCTGAATATCTCTTCGGCCAAGATTGCGTGCTGGTGCCCGCTTGGGCGCTGAAAGACGGGATGAAAGTGCAGCATGTCGAACTCAACCGCCAAGACCAGCTTTTCGTATTGCAGCTTGATACAGGGCTTTCGCTGAAAATCGGCAAATGCGCCTTGGCCAGCACGCTAAGCGCGCAAACCGACGGCCATGTGCTTGATGTGAATGAAGCGCGCTGCTTCGCGGCTGAATTCAAGAACGGGTTTTCGAACTAGGCCTTCTCTTCGTAAAACGCCGTCGTCTGCGCCACGATCACAGAATTCTCTTCCAGCGCACGCGCCATCAGCTCTTTTTCCTCATCGGAAATATCGTGGCCCTCGGCCAGACGATCTTCCAACGTGCCGTACCCTGTCGCATCTAACGGGTTCAGATCGGCGCGCTTCAAAATCGCCACCGTCTCGCGCACCGCTTCGGCCTCATCGACGCCTGACGCATAACACATCAGCGCGGCCCCGGTCGCCGTCTCGGGCAAGCCGTCACCATCTTTGCGGCCCACTTCAACCAGAAGCGTATAAACCTGCTGCCTGCTGCGCTTTTCGCTCATCACCTGCCCCATATTTGACCCGCCCCCTTTACCCGCGCCGTCTTCACACTTGCAAGCCTTTGTCCAATTTGCGCAAACTGGCCACGCTGAATGAACTTGGACGGGTGGGCGTTTTGCTGCGGATTTTACTGCTATCTATAGTGTTGCTATGGCCGATTGCGGCCACGGCTCAACAAAACCCGCTCACCGTTGCCACCGTCACGCGGCCTCCGTTTTCGATGATCCAAGACGGCGCGCAGACCGGCTTTTCAATCGAATTGTTCGACCTTCTGGCCGCCGAATTGAACCGAGACGTCGCTTATACGCGCACCGACAGCTTTGGCGAAATGCTCGATCTGGTGACATCTGGCCAAGTTGACGGCGCCATTGCCAACATATCGATCACGTCTGCCCGCGAGACCGAGATGGACTTCACCCAGCCCATATTCGAATCCGGCATCGCAATCCTATTGCCCGGCTCGGCCCAGTCCCCGTCGATCTTTTCGACCCTATTCACGCAAGAAATCCTGTTTGCGATCCTCGCCGCAATCGCGCTTTTGTTCGGGGGAGGCATGCTGATGTGGATATTCGAACGCCGCGCGCAGCCCTATTTCGACCGCACCGCAAAGGACGCAGCCTTCCCGGCCTTTTGGTGGGCGCTCAACCTTGTGGTCAATGGCGGGTTTGAAGAACGCATGCCGCAATCACGGCCAGGGCGGATCTTTGCCGTGATCCTCGTCGTTGCCAGTCTGTTTATCGTGTCGATCTTCGTCGCCAAAATCACCGCAGCCCTCACCGTGGCCGAGCTGCAAAACAACGTAACCTCCTTGGCCGATCTCGAAGGCCGCCCAGTGGGGACGGTCGCCAGTTCCACAAGCAGCGATTTCCTGGATGATGTCGGCATCGCACACCAATCCTATCCGGACTTGGAAACCCTGCTCACCGCGTTTGAGGCCGGCGGCCTAGACGCCTTGGTTTTTGACCGCCCAATCCTGGCCTATTACGCCAACACACGCGGGCGCGGCACGTCTCGGCTCGTCGATCGCACTTTCAAGCCCGAGAATTACGGCATGGCCCTGCCCACCGGCAGCCCATTGCGCGAAACGCTTGATCAGGCCTTGCTCCGCCTGCGCGAAGACGGAACCTACGCCCGCTTGCGCATCAAGTGGTTCGGCTCGAATTAACCATTTCAAATGCTGTTCGTGTGGCGCAGTTTTCGCAATATTTCCCTGTAATAGGGTCTAATCGCATCCTTCACCGCCCCGTCAGGCAAATAGCGCATAAACTCTGACGTCCGCAAAACCGAGCCCCGCAAATGCTTCGGCTTGCTTGGCTTTGGCAGCTTGCCAATCAGGCTTTCCAGCGGCTGATCCGTTTCAAAGGCGAGCTCTTCCGGCACGCCCGCGCAGACAAAGTTCAGCCGCGTCTGAATACATTTCACGCAATGCCCGCAATTCGTCCCGCGGTCGGTGTTTTCCCAACATACCGACAAAGCGCGCAGCAGTTTTTCACCCCCGAAATCCGCAATCCGGCGTATCTTTTGCACCCGGTCCGTGTTCCCGCCCATCCCCAAAATAGGAAAGCTCGGCCGCGACATCGCTTGCGCCAAAGCCCCCGTATTGCCCCAAGGATGGCGCACAAGATCTTGCGCCAACGTGTTATCCATCGCAATCGCACCCGTGCCAAAACGGCTCGACAGATAGCTCAGACACATCCCCAGATTGAGCCCATGCAGAAACGACCAATCATAGTCAAACTTGCGCAAATCAGTTTCAACTTCGACCAAACTCAGGCCAACCTGTCGCGCGATTTCACCAACGATCTCACGCAGCTCGATATAGCCCGGCGTGTCCGCCGTCGGATAATCCGCACCCGCAATCAACAAGCCATGGCTAAACCCGTGATCGGCCACCGCGCCAATAGCCGCGGATGTCGAATCGACCCCGCCGCTGAGGCAAATGATCTTCCCCGCCGCGCCCGCAGGCACATCATCGACGATCTCTGTCAACTCAACCTGAGGCGCGAACAGTCCCGGAATTTGCCAGATCTCGAAGCAATAGCTCAGCTCCTCCAGCGCATCCTTCATCGAAGCACTCACCGGCGCATTCAGCCGAAACGCAGCGCCAGAGGTCAGCGATAGGATCAGGAGGCCAAAGACCGCAAAATCGCAATTATCGCGCGAGGGGCCCGTGACCTCGGCGCTGCGCAAAAAGAAGCGCCCAGCGCCGAAATCAACGACCGACGCGCCATCCTCGAACAGGACATGCGCCTCGTGCCGTGCGCCGATCAGCTCCGCATGTTTGCGCCGCGCGTTGCGCTGGCGTGCAACATCAAAAATGCGGTTGCGTAGCGACATGGTGCCGGCCTCTAGTCGCGCAACAGATCGTTGATCCCGGTCTTGCTGCGCGTCTTCGCGTCCACACGCTTGACGATCACCGCGCAGTAAAGGCTGACATTGTTCTTCGACGGCATCGAGCC
>CAZCEW010000116.1:0-8390 GCA_964497775.1 uncultured Rhodobacterales bacterium | reverse complement strand
TTTGCATCGCCTTGGTGATCTTGCGGGTCGATTTGACCGACGCGATCCGGTTTTTCAGGTCACTTAGGTTTGGCATCTCGCCTCTCCTGGCTTAAGCGAAGTCTTTTGCGAAATCGTCCAGCGCGGCTTTGACCTTGTCTTCCGCCTCGCCTTTGATCTTCGGATCATCATTGGTGATCATGTCCAGCACGTCCGAGGCTTTGCCCCGCAGATGCGCCAGAAGACCTTTCTCGAACCGGCCCACATCGCCAACTGGCAATTTGTCAAGATAACCTTTCGTGCCTGCATAGATCACGCAAACGATCTCTGCATTGGTCAAAGGCGAATACTGAGGCTGTTTCATCAGCTCGGTCAAACGCGCACCGCGATTGAGCAATTGCTGAGTGGCGGCATCCAGATCAGAGCCGAACTGCGCAAACGCCGCCATCTCGCGGTACTGCGCCAATTCCAGCTTCACTGGACCCGCAACAGATTTCATCGCGTTTGTCTGAGCGGACGAGCCAACACGAGACACGGACAGACCCGTGTTCACCGCAGGGCGGATACCTTGGTAGAACAATTCTGTTTCCAAGAAAATCTGACCATCCGTGATCGAAATCACGTTTGTCGGAATAAACGCCGAAACGTCACCACCTTGGGTCTCAATAATCGGCAGAGCCGTCAGCGAGCCGGAACCATTGTCTTCATTGAGCTTACAAGAGCGCTCCAGAAGGCGGGAATGGAGATAGAAAACGTCACCAGGATAAGCTTCACGGCCCGGTGGGCGACGCAGAAGCAGCGACATTTGACGATACGATACGGCCTGCTTGGACAGATCATCATAAACGATCAGCGCATGGCGGCCATTGTCACGGAAATGCTCGGCCATCGCGGTTGCCGCATATGGGGCCAAGAATTGCATTGGCGCCGGATCGGACGCGGTTGCGGCCACGACGGTCGTGTATTCAATCGCACCGGTCTCTTCCAGCTTCTTCACCAGCTGCGCCACAGTAGAACGCTTCTGACCAATCGCAACATAGATACAATAGAGCTTGCCGCCCTCGTCTTTCGCCGCGTCATTGTAGGATTTCTGGTTCAGGATTGTGTCGAGCGCAATCGCGGTCTTACCTGTTTGGCGGTCACCAATGACAAGCTCGCGCTGGCCACGGCCTACCGGGATCATCGAGTCGACGGATTTGAGGCCAGTCGCCATCGGTTCATGCACCGATTTACGTGGAATAATGCCCGGCGCCTTTTGGTCAGCCACAGCACGGTTTTTCGTCTTGATCGGGCCTTTGCCATCCAGCGGATTGCCCAGACCGTCTACAACGCGGCCCAAAAGCTCGTCACCTGATGGCACGTCCACGATCGAGTTGGTGCGCTTAACAGTGTCACCTTCTTTAATGTCGCGGTCAGAGCCGAAGATAACCACACCGACATTGTCGCTTTCGAGGTTCAGCGCCATGCCCTGAATACCACCGGGGAATTCGACCATCTCGCCCGCCTGACAATTATCAAGCCCGTATACACGCGCGATACCGTCACCAACGGACAGCACACGACCAACCTCAGCGACCTCAGCCTCTTTGCCGAAGTTCTTGATCTGGTCTTTCAGGATCGCAGAGATTTCTGCTGCTTGGATAGCCATTTATCCGACCTCTTTCATGGAATTCTGGAGGGAAGCGAGTTTCGAGCGGATCGACGTGTCGATCATCTTGGAACCCACTTTAACGATAAGACCACCGATAAGGCTTTCATCAATGGCCATATTGATCTTCACGTCCTTGCCGACAGTCGCTTTCAGCGTCTTGGCAAGTTTGTCTTGTTGCGCCTTGGTCAGGGCCTTGGCGGCAGTCACATCTGCTGTGACCTCGCCTTTTTCGTCGGCGATCAGGCCGCGCAGCTCGCTGACCAATTGCGGCAACACAAACAAGCGGCGCTTGGACGCCATGAGGCTCAGCGTGTTGCCCACAATGGGCGAAAGTTTCATTTTCTTGGCAATGGCCGCGATTGCGGTGCCTTGCTGCTCGCGCGTCAACAGCGGCGAGGCAATCAGGTTGCGGAAATCAGCACTTGTGCCAAGGGCCGCGTCCAGCGCATCGACATCCGTCTCAAGCGCCTTGAGCTTCTTGCCATCGCTGGCCAATTCAAACACGGCTGTTGCATAACGTCCTGCAATGCCTGTTGAGATCGAGACTGGTTCTGACACGTCCACCCTTCCGATTTCTTACGTCCGCGCTGACCTGTGGATCGGCCCGCTCGAACATTTGCATTGGGGCCGCACGCAAGCAGCCCCTAAAATCAGCGGTGATGTAGCAAAGCGCTGCCCCCGCCGCAACAAAGAAAACCCGTTTAACTGATTAAGCGATCCGTTAATAAATTAAGGCTTTTGGCCCAAAATCGTGCTGCCTGCGACCGTTTGAAGCTGGCAAATTTTCACACCAAATGCCTTCAACGGCCCTGATTGTCGCGAGTCACCCCACTTGCCGCAGGCACAGGACGCCCCTCCAGCGCCTTCAACTTACCGCGCACTTTGACCGCAGTCCCCTTCTGTTTGGGTGCATAGACTTGCTTGGTCGCCTCGACCATTAGCACGCCTCCGGCAAAATAGCTCGACACTTTCGAGCCGACTTGCTCCAGCATATTTGCCGATTTCAACCAGAACCGCTTCTGGCTGGGTGCAGCAAACAATGCGGCGCGGTGGCGTTCGGGCGTAAATTGATGACGTTTAAGCTGATCTTCCAATTGTCCCAGCGTGTAAGGCCTGCCAAATCCAAACGGCGTGCCGTCACTGCGCGACCACAGCCCCGCACGGTTGGGCACAATAAACAGCGCCTTGCCCCCCGGCCCCAGCACCCGCCACGACTCGTTGAGCAATTCTGACGGGTTCTCGCAAGTCTCTAGCCCGTGCAGCATCACCAAGCGGTCCACATGGCCAGTTTCTAAAGGCCATTGCGTCTCTTGGCACAGCACTGACACGTTGGGCGCGCCCGCAGGCCAGTGGATCACCCCTTGCGGGCCGGGCATCAAAGCCGTCACACGTCGTGCAGGTTCTAAAAACGGGCGCAACAAAGGCGCGGCAAAGCCAAAGCCTACCACAGATTGCCCCGCAGCCTCCCCCCACATGCCGACGACTTGATCGCGAATAGCACGCTGCGCCACGCGCCCCAAACCGGTGCGGTAGTAGAATTTGCGGTAATCTTGAACGTCGAGATGCATGAAAAAGGCCAGTTGAGATCGCGCGACTTGCGACTATCTAAAAGAAGCGGCCGCATTAATCCATTCCGCATTAACCTGATACCGGCATGATTTCATCGCAAACTTGCCATCAAAATGCACCCCGCCAATGGTGCGCTGAGCCAAATAACCCTGTGTCATATCGACAAAATTCCCGCTTTCACGGCGATTGTGATCAAAAAAGACTTGAAGGTTGGGGATTTAAACCGAAGTGTAACAGATAAGAGGCAAAGGTCGTATCCGGGTCCTCGACCCGGGACTGCCCTCGATAAAAAGGAGCATTGGGTGCCATCATTTTCGGACACTCTTGAGAAAGCCATTCACGCCGCGCTCGCGCAGGCCAATGTGCATCGTCATGAACTCGCTACGCTGGAACACCTGCTTCTGGCGCTTACAGATGAACCAGACGCATCGAAGGTGATGCAAGCCTGCGGTGTCGATCTCGACACGTTGCGCAAGACGCTTGTGAACTTTATCGAAGATGAGCTTTCCACGCTCGTCACCGATGTCGAAGGCTCGGAAGCCGTGCCCACCGCCGCCTTCCAGCGCGTGATCCAACGCGCAGCCATTCACGTGCAATCCTCGGGCCGTACCGAAGTGACCGGGGCCAACGTGCTTGTGGCCATTTTTGCGGAGCGCGAGAGCAATGCCGCGTTTTTCCTGCAAGAGCAGGAAATGACTCGCTATGACGCGGTCAATTTTATCGCCCATGGTGTCGCCAAAGATCCCAATTTCGGCGAAGCGCGTCCGATCACCGGTGCGACAGATTTCGACGAAGACGCCAGCATCGAGATTGGCGATGAAGGCGAGGCAAAAGAAAGTGCGCTGTCCAAATACTGCGTCGATCTGAACGAAAAATCTCGCAAAGGCGATGTCGATCCTCTGATCGGCCGCGAAGAAGAGGTCGAGCGCTGCATCCAAGTGCTGTGCCGCCGTCGCAAGAACAACCCGCTTTTGGTGGGCGATCCGGGCGTGGGCAAAACCGCCATCGCCGAAGGGCTCGCCCATAAAATCGTCGGCGGTGAAACGCCCGAAGTTCTGGCCAGTGCCACGATCTATTCGCTCGACATGGGCGCGCTTTTGGCGGGCACACGCTACCGTGGCGATTTTGAAGAACGTCTCAAAGCGGTGATGACCGAGCTGGAAGACCACCCGGATGCGGTTCTGTTCATCGACGAAATTCACACTGTTATTGGCGCTGGTGCGACCTCTGGCGGTGCGATGGACGCGTCCAACCTGCTCAAGCCTGCCCTGCAAGGCGGTAAGCTGCGCTGCATGGGATCGACGACCTACAAAGAGTTCCGTCAGCATTTCGAGAAAGACCGCGCGCTAAGCCGCCGGTTCCAGAAAATCGACGTCTCGGAGCCGTCTGTTGATGACGCGGTGAAAATCCTCAAAGGCCTCAAGCCCTATTTCGAGGATCACCACGCGATCAAATACACCTCCGACGCGATCAAGTCGGCGGTGGAGCTATCTGCGCGCTACATCCATGACCGCAAACTGCCCGACAAAGCCATCGACGTGATCGACGAGGCCGGCGCAGCCCAGCATCTGGTTGTCGAAAGCAAGCGCCGCAAGACCATCGGCACGAAGGAAATCGAGGCCGTCGTCGCAAAAATCGCGCGTATTCCGCCGAAAAACGTGTCGAAAGATGATGCGATCTTGCTCAAAGATCTCGACAAGGCGCTCAAGCGTCAGGTCTTCGGTCAAGACAAAGCGATCGAAGCTTTGGCATCGGCCATCAAACTTGCCCGCGCCGGTTTGCGCGAGCCCGAAAAGCCCATCGGCAACTACCTGTTCGCAGGGCCAACGGGTGTCGGCAAAACCGAAGCTGCGAAAGCGCTGTCCGATCAATTGGGCGTGGAGCTTATCCGCTTTGATATGTCTGAGTATATGGAAAAGCACGCGATCAGCCGCCTCATCGGTGCGCCTCCGGGCTATGTGGGCTTCGATCAGGGCGGCATGCTGACCGACAAGGTCGACCAGAACCCGCATTGCGTACTGCTCCTCGATGAGATCGAGAAAGCACATCCGGATGTGTTCAATATCCTGTTGCAAGTGATGGATCACGGCAAGCTGACCGACCATAATGGCCGCACGACGGACTTCCGCAATGTTGTGTTGATCATGACGTCGAATGCAGGCGCGTCCGAGATGTCGAAAGAAGCCATCGGCTTTGGGCGTGATCGCCGCGAAGGCGAAGACACAGCCGCAATCGAGCGCACATTCACGCCCGAGTTCCGCAACCGTCTGGACGCCGTGATCAGTTTCGCGCCGCTCTCGCCGGAAGTGATCCACCGCGTCGTCGAGAAGTTCGTTCTGCAACTTGAGGCCCAGCTGATGGACCGCAATGTGACGTTCGAGCTGACCGCGAAAGCCGCCGAATGGCTCGGCAAGAAGGGTTATGACGACAAGATGGGCGCGCGCCCACTGGCCCGCGTGATCCAGGAGCACATCAAGAAGCCGCTGGCCGAGGAATTGCTGTTTGGCAAGCTCGCCAAAGGCGGCGTGGTCAAGGTCGGCGTCAAGAAAGACGAGATCGACCTGCAAATTCTGGAGCCCGAAAACGCCCAGATCGGCCGCAAGAAAAAGCCGCCTCTACTGACGGCAGAGTAAGCGCGCGCACTTCACAATAGAGCCCTCCGCAATCGCGGGGGGCTTTTTCGTTTGCGGCAGCTAGCGAATAACCCGCTGCAAAGCGCTTAGGCTTCTTTTGATTTCAGAAGTTGGAACATTGGATCTGACAAGGATCCGCGCACCTACATATTGCGACAAGAGCAAACTGGCAGTCGCGCTTCGCTTTTCGGCATCCGCAGCTTTCCATGTCTTGGAGGCGGCCAATGCCTCTTCAAAGGCCTGCCGCATTTTTTCAAGCTGGGCATGTACAATCTTGGCAATATCTTCATCGACCGCAGCTGGCCCCGCTGCGGCAGAACAAAGCAAGCAGCCTCGCCTGTCGCCCTTTTGCGCGGCGTCAACAACACTTTCGAAGACCCTATCGATACGTTCAAGACCGTCTGAGGGGCCCATCGTCAAAACGACCACAGCCGGTATGACCGCCTCAGCCTCGTATCGATCTAGCACCTTAAGAAACAAGGATTTTTTGTCGACGAACGCCTTATACAGACTTCCTCGCGTCAGCCCCATTCCAGACAGCAATTCGCGCAATGACGCGGCATCATAGCCGTGATCCCAAAACACATCCATCGCCGCTGCCAGCGCATCATCTGCATCAAATTCTCTAGGCCGGGCCATGGTCTCTCCTTACTCTTCAAACACTTAGAATAGTTAGAAACCAATTGGTACACAAATAACGGAAACGTGTTTTGTACCATTTGGTTCCTAACCATAGGCTGCAGGTCATACAACACCGAAACTCCTACAGCAAAGGATCCAAAATGTATTCACTTCGCTCATTCGCTGCCTCAGTGCTCGTTGCAGCCGTTACGTTTACTCCCGTCATAGCGTCGGCCGACCAGCTGGCTGCGTCCGGGGCGTTTAGCGGCACCAATGATCACATCACCACCGGAGACGTCTCAATTGTCAGAACTGCCGATGGCGGTGCTGTTGTCATCCTCGACAGCAATTTCAGCTTGGACGGCGCCCCCGATCCGAGCGTTGGATTTGGCAATGATGGCGAATATATCGCCGCAACTGACTTGGGTGACTTGACCCAACACAACGGCCTTCAGGTCTTTATCGTCCCGGCTTCGGTCAACGTTGATGACTTCAACGAGGTCTATATCTGGTGCGATAAATTCAGCGTCTCACTCGGCGTTGCACCTCTGAACAAACTCACAAACTAAACCCAACACTAAAGGAATATTTCTATGCTTCGTTTCATGAACAAAACCCTACATGCCTATCTCGACTATCCGGTCGCACTCGGCCTGATCGCCATGCCTTTCATTCTTGGTTTGGGCGCGGTCAATCCACTGGCCTTCTGGCTCTCTGTGGTCACCGGTATTGCTGCACTGATCTTGACGATTTTCACGGATCATCACCTCGGGCTGGTGCGCGTGCTTCCCTACAAACTGCATCTGACGGTTGATTTCTTGGTCGGCGTTGCCTTCGTGATCGCACCATTCATCCTCGGCTTTGCAGGGCTTGAAGCCGCCTATTACTGGGTGCTTGGTGCCACTGTTTTGGTGGTCGTCATGGCCGACAAGACCCAAAAGGCCATTGCTGCAGAATAGCTTCACTCTTCCTGTCGCGCGGCCCTGAGCTCGCGCGACAGCTCCCTCTCACCTCTCGGTCAGTTTCATCTCAATCCGGCGGTTCTGCGCCAAAGCCTCCGGGCTGTCGCCTTGGGCAATCGGTTGGAACTCTCCAAACCCGTTGGCCGCAAGCCGCGTCGGCGGGATCCCTAGATTTTCACTCATATAGCGCACGACAGATAGCGCGCGGGCTTGGCTCAGCTCCCAGTTGTCGCGGAAGCGCCCGGTGCCCGAGAGCGGCGTGCTATCGGTATGCCCATCGACTCGAATGACCCAATCGAGCGTATCGGGAATGTCCTGCGCGACCCGCGCTAAAATGCTGGCGACATTCGCCACCTCCGCGCGACCTGCCTCGGACAAGGTCGCGCTGGCGGGCTGAAACAATACTTCAGAGGCAAATACAAACCGGTCGCCTTCGATCCGAACCCCGTCTTGATCACCCAAAAGCGCACGGATTTGGCCGAAAAATTCGGATCGGTAATTTTGTAGCTCATTGGCTTCTGCGGCCAAGCGCGCCTGCTCCGCCTCAAGCCGCGCGCGCTCTGCGGCTTCTAGTTCTAACCGCGCCTGCCGCTCTTCGGCCAGCTTGGTTTGCTCTGCCGCAACCCGGCGCTGTTCTGCCACCACTTGCGCCAAAGCTGCGTTCAACCGCGAGCCCAACGCTTGGATCTCGACATCCGCGTCCTCATCCTTGGCCTCAGCTACATCCAGCAAGCCCTGCAGCGATCCCAGTTGAGACCGCAGCGCCGCAATTTGCTGATTGAGCGCCTCCACCCGGCGCTGAGCCTCCGCGCTTGTTGCCTTTTCTTGCGACAATTCGCGGTTCGCTGTGGCCAACAAAATCTCGCGTTGTTGAGCTTGTGACAAAGCCTCGCCTGCCTGCGCTTCCGCCGCACGTTGCGCCGCCAAGGCGGCCACCATCTGCGCGCGCAAACTGGACATCTGCGTGTCGCCATC
>CAZCEW010000115.1:0-8785 GCA_964497775.1 uncultured Rhodobacterales bacterium | reverse complement strand
TCAAAGAAGCCCCGCGCCCGATCATCGCCATCAGCACGAGGCCGGGCAGCACAAAGCTCAGCACCAGCGCGAACTCGAAATCGAGCCGCATGGTCGCGTGGTATTCCCGCCCGAGCCAGATCAGCGCCAAAGCCCAGATCACGCCACCTGCCATGCCGATTGCAATGACCGCGCGCTTTGGCATCTAGGCGCGGGCTTTGACGATCAGATCAAGGATATCTTTCGCAGCCTCAGGGATATTTGTGCCCGGCCCGAAGATCGCTTTGACACCCGCTTTATAGAGGAAATCGTAGTCCTGCTGCGGGATTACCCCGCCACAAATTACCAGAATTTCGCCTGCGCCTGCGGCTTCCAACGCCTCGACCAGTTTCGGAGCAAGCGTCTTATGACCCGCCGCCTGAGACGAGATGCCGATGACATGCACATCATTGTCGACCGCATCTTGTGCGGCCTCCTCGGGCGTTTGAAACAGCGGGCCGACATCGACGTCAAAGCCGATATCGGCAAAGGCGGTGGCGATGACTTTCGCGCCGCGATCATGGCCGTCCTGGCCCATTTTGACGACCAGCATCCGCGGACGTCGGCCTTCGTTTTCGGCAAATTCTTCAACCGATTTCTGGATTGCGGCAAAGCCTGCGTCGCCCTCATAAGCGGCGCCATAAACGCCCGCCAGAGTTTTCACTTCCGCGCGGTGGCGGCCAAATGATTTTTCCATCGCCATGCTGATCTCTCCTACTGTCGCGCGCGCGCGTGCGGCGTCTACCGCCAGCTCTAGCAAATTGCCCTCGCCGGATTTGGCCCCCTGCTCAAGCGCGCTCAATGCCGCGTCACAGGCCTTTTGATCGCGCGTCGATTTGATTGTCTCGAGCCGCGCGATCTGCGCGTCGCGCACGGCCATATTATCGACGTCGCGGATATCGATCTCATCCTGAGTCTCAAGCTTGAACTTGTTGACGCCCACGATCACCTCGTCGCCGCGATCGACCTGTGCCTGACGCAACGCCGCCGCTTCCTCGATGCGCAGCTTGGGCATGCCAGAGGCCACGGCCTTGGTCATGCCGCCCATCTCGTCGATCTCTTCGATGATCTTCCACGCCGCATCGGCCAGATCAGCTGTCAGCTTCTCGACATAGTAAGAGCCCGCCAGCGGATCGACGACCTTGGTCACTTTGGTCTCGTTTTGCAAGATCAGCTGCGTGTTGCGCGCGATGCGGCTGGAGAACGCCGTGGGCAGCGCGATGGCCTCATCAAACGAGTTGGTATGCAAGGATTGCGTGCCGCCCAGCACCGCCGACATCGCTTCATAAGCAGTGCGGATGATGTTGTTATAGGGGTCTTGCTCTTGCAAGCTGACGCCCGAGGTCTGGCAATGGGTGCGCAGCATTTTGGAGCCCTCTTTCTGCGCCCCGAACTCCGTCATGATGCGGTGCCAGAGGAAGCGCGCGGCGCGCAGTTTGGCGGCCTCCATGAAGAAGTTCATGCCGATGGCGAAGAAAAAGCTCAGACGCCCCGCGAAAGCGTCGACATCCATGCCTTTGTCAATCGCGGCGCGCACATATTCTTTGCCGTCTGCCAGCGTGAAGGCGAGTTCCTGGACAAGGTTCGCTCCCGCCTCTTGCATGTGGTAGCCCGAGATCGAGATCGAGTTAAATTTCGGCATATCGGACGCGGTGAACGCGATGATGTCAGAGACAATCCGCATCGAAGGTTCAGGCGGATAGATATAAGTGTTGCGCACCATGAACTCTTTGAGAATGTCGTTTTGAATGGTGCCAGAGAGCACGGCGCGGTCGTGACCTTGTTCTTCGCCCGCCACGATGAACGAGGCCAGCACCGGGATCACAGCGCCATTCATCGTCATCGACACAGAGATCTTATCAAGCGGGATGCCGTCAAACAGGATCTTCATATCCTCGACGCTATCAATCGCCACGCCTGCCTTGCCGACATCGCCGACGACACGTTCGTGATCGCTGTCATATCCGCGATGGGTCGCCAGATCGAACGCCACCGACACGCCTTGTTGGCCCGCCTCCAAAGCTTTGCGGTAAAACGCGTTGCTTTCCTCGGCCGTTGAGAAGCCCGCATATTGGCGGATCGTCCAAGGGCGCCCGGTATACATCGTGGAGCGTGGCCCGCGCGTAAACGGCCCCTCGCCCGGCATCGAGCCCATGTGATCGAGCCCCTGCGCATCCGCTTCCGTATAGACCGGCTGGATCGCAATCCCCTCGGGGCTGTCCCATGTCAGATCGTCTAGGGCGCGGCCTCTGAGCTCTTTTTCAGCCCGTGCTTGCCAGTCTTTCTTCTGATCGCTCATTGCTACTTCCTTTTCCGTCTGTCAGCCCGCCGAATGTGCCTTCGGTCGGGTCTAGATAGTCCGCCAGTCCGTCTGCGCCAGCTTTCAGCCAGTCCAGATCCGCGCGGTAATCGTCTTGCAGTTTCTCGATATGATAGTCGTCAAATGGCATATACCTGCCCGCCATCTGGGCCACGCGCGCGGCCCCTTCAGCGTCGCCTTGATCGGCAATGATCTGCGCCAGCATATGCGGCTTGGCAGAGGCGTTGTGAATGTCGCCGCCCGGTCCAAGATGCGCAGGCGCGGCCTCGCCCAAAAGTGCTTCCAACTGGCGTTTAGGTTGCCCGATACAGGCCTCAAACGGCCAGACAACCACATCAGCATCGGGAAATACCGCCCTGATATCACGCACCAAATCGGCCCATCGCCGTGGCTGAGTGACGAGGCAATCAAGCAAAGCCGCATCGGGCGGCCCCATCCCGCCTTTGATCTTGAACGCAAGTGCCGAGGCCCAGTAGAACTCGTAGGACCTTACGCTCACAGCAATCCGCAAGCGCTGCCCTTCAAAGGCAGGCGCGAAACGGTCCAACCGCGCGCGGGCCTGAGTATAGAGCCGCATCGTGCGCAGGTTCTGCGTCATCGTGCCGATCATGTTCTCTTCGCTGATAATCAGGCGGGATTGACCTGCCATCTCGGCGCGCGCGGCCTCGATTTTGATGCGCCCATGCGAGCGTTTGGCGAGCTTATCGTCAGCTGGTGTCACATGATCCGGGTCGCGTACTAGCCCTGCAAACATCCCGTCGCGTGTGCGTTTCGGCCCCAAAACCGCAATCCCCGCTTGGGTCAGCTTTTGGCTATAGCCTCCCAAATAGGCTTGCAGGCTGGTCGTACCTGTCCGATGTGCTCCCAAATGCAGTGAAATTTCCATAGTCATCCCCCTCACAAACCACGCGGGCCCTCGCCGCGCCTCAGGTCTGAAATATCGCGCGGCAGGGGTGTGAATGGGATTAACACGCGCACTTGAACGTCTGGGGTGAAAATTGCCCTTAGAATTACCGCAAGAACCCCCTATATAGAGGTCAAAGGGGTTCTGTATGAAACGCGCTATCTTATTTGTTTTTACTGCATTTTTTGCCCATTCGGCCCTCGCGGCAGATGGGGTGGAGGAGCCTGTGTCTGAGCGACCTGAAATCGGGCCATATGAGGCAGTTGAAGCAAATTTGCAGGATTTTCTTTGGCTTAAACGACCGATTGTGGTCTTCGCCGATACGCCGGCTGACCCGCGATTTCGAGAACAGATGGGCCTGTTAGAAGACCGTATCGAGACGCTGGAGGCGCGCGATGTGGTGATCATCACCGATACCGATCCGAGCGCGCCATCCGAGCTGCGGCTCGACCTGCGGCCGCGCGGGTTTATGATGGTGTTGATTGGCAAAGATGGCGGTGTGAAGCTGCGCAAACCCTTCCCGTGGGATGTGCGCGAGTTGAGCCGTGCGATCGACAAAATGCCGCTGCGCCAGCAGGAATTGCGCGACAGCAGGCGGGTGGATGAATAAGGATCGCCTCCGCCTTGCCCATTGAATCTTAACGGATTTGCGCCTATATCTACGTGCAAAGGAGACCTTATGTCCGAGCCCGTCAAAACACCGATGCCTGACATCCCATATGCGCCCGAACCCGTCACAGGCCGGACCGGTCCGCGTCAGGCGTATTGAGCACCAGAGCAGCGTCACGACGCGCCGCGTCCTCGGCCAGCATTTTGCGTTCGACTTCTTGTGCGGCCTCGGCCCCCTTCTCTTCAAACGTCGCAATCAGGCTATTGGCCAGCCGTCCAAAAAACAGCGCCGTGACCTGCATTTCAAAGTAATCTGACACGATATTCTTGCGCCGCTCGACCGACAGCGCGCGAAAGGTCTCTCCGCGCATGTCTTCGACAAATGCGTCAATCCGGTCGAGCAGATAGTAATAGCGCACAATCCGGTCGATGGTCACACGCGGCAGAATATGGATGCTGCCCTCAAACTGGCGAAAAATGCGGTCGCGGGCGGGGCGCGGGATAAAGGGGATGTAGCTTTCATCTGCCTCCATCGTCTCAACGACCTCGGATGCGCGGGCATACAACTCATCGGCAGAGCGCAGGTTCGACAGGTTGGTGGCAATCTCTGCAAAGATCGCGCGGTGCAGATCGCGGCGCTGTTCGCGCCGGAACGCGCGCGCATCACGCCTGTTGCGTTTGCCGTTATAGATCCAACCCACCGCGACGAAGCCGCCCGCGATGACCGCTTGCCAGATACGCGGATCGAGGGCTGCGTATATTTGCGAAACTACGCTCACGCGGGCCTGCGCATCGCAAAGAGCGTGACGCCGACATGAAAGACGAGCGCCAGCAGCATCGCCTCAGCAGGGGTCGCATAGCCTTGATAGATCGCGCCCAGAACAAGCGTGTAGATCGCGGCTGTGAACACCGCCGCTTTGACATAGAAAGGTGCAGACAACCGGGTCTTGCTCAGGAGCGTGTAGACAAGTCCAAAACCACCGACCGCGCAAAATAGCATCGACGCCATCGAGAGGATGTATGCCACCGTTCCCTGCCATACGCCGCCAGAGCTCGTCAGTATGATTTGCGTGACAACCCATACCGATATGAACCCCACGAAATAGGCGATTATGACGACCAACCAGTTAGGCATCCGCTCATTCGAACTCCATTATCACATCATCGACGGCCAGATTGGCTCCGGCTTCGGCGTTGATCTTTGCCACCACGCCTTTGCGCTCTGCACGCAGGATGTTTTCCATCTTCATCGCCTCGACGGTACACAGCGCCTGCCCCTCCTGAACCTCTTCGCCTTCCGCCACGTCGATTTTGACGATCAGACCAGGCATCGGACACAGCAGCAGTTTCGACGTATCGGGGGGCAGCTTCTCGGGCATCAAGGCTGCCAGTTCGGCCTGACGCGGGGTGCGGATATGGACGCGCAGCTCGGCGCCACGGGTCCGCATGCGGAACCCGCCTGAGACTTTATCGACCTTCAAGATCAATGGTTTGCCGTCCACTTCTAAGGTCGCCAGAGCATCGCCCGGCGTCCAGTCAGACGTGACACGGTGCTTTTTCTTGCCGTGATGCACCGTCGCGCCTTCGCGGTCGGCCTCGATCTTCACATCGAAACTTTCGCCTTGGGCCGTGACGACCCAATCAGCGCCGACTTTGCGCTCGTGATTGTCCATCGTGCCAGAGATACGCGCGCGGCGAATCTCAGCGACGCGGTGCATGGCGGCGGCAGCAGAAGCCACGCGCATCAGCTCTTTTTTGGCCAACGTCACGCCTTCAAAACCGTCGGGGTATTCTTCTTCAATGAAGGCGGTGGTGATGTCGCCCGAGACGAATTTCGGATGATCCATCACCGCCGAGCAGAATGGCAGGTTATGGCCAATCCCTTCGACCTCAAAACTGTCCAAGGCCACGCGCATATGCTCAATCGCCGCCGCACGGTCCGGCCCCCAAGAGCAGAGCTTGGCGATCATCGGGTCGTAATACATCGAAATCTCGCCGCCCTCAAAAACGCCGGTGTCATTGC
Organism: uncultured Rhodobacterales bacterium; assembly: GCA_964497775.1. GTDB lineage: Bacteria > Pseudomonadota > Alphaproteobacteria > Rhodobacterales > Rhodobacteraceae > Litoreibacter. The sequence goes on along the minus strand of CAZCEW010000115.1, from coordinate 2,911 downwards.
GCACAGCCATCTTCTTGGTGGCGCGTTCCTCAGGCGGGCGGTAGCGGGTCAGACGGCCAATCGAGGGCAGGAAGTTGCGATACGGGTCTTCCGCGTAAAGGCGGCTTTCCATCGCCCAGCCGTTCAGTTTGACGTCCTTTTGCTTGATCTTCAGCTTCTCGCCATAGGCCACGCGGATCATCTGTTCGACCAGATCAACGCCGGTGATCAGTTCGGTCACAGGATGTTCGACCTGAAGACGGGTGTTCATCTCCAGGAAGTAGAAATTCCGCTCGCCATCGACGATGAATTCCACCGTGCCTGCGGAGGTATAGCCCACGGCTTGGGCCAAGGCGCAGGATTGCTCGCCCATGGCTTTGCGGGTCTTGGCGTCGAGAAACGGCGATGGCGCCTCTTCGATCACCTTCTGGTTGCGGCGCTGGATCGAGCATTCGCGCTCGCCCAGATAGATGCAATTGCCATGCGCATCGGCCAGCACTTGGATTTCGATGTGGCGTGGTTGCGTGACGAATTTCTCGATGAAAATGCGGTCATCGCCGAAACTATTCGCGGCCTCGTTTTTCGAGCTTTGGAACCCCTCGCGCGCATCCTCGTCATTCCACGCAATCCGCATGCCTTTGCCGCCGCCGCCCGCACTGGCCTTGATCATCACCGGATAGCCAATTTTCTTGGAGATTTTCACCGCCTCATCAGCATCCTCGATCAGCCCCATATGGCCCGGAACCGTGGAGACTTTGGCGTCTTGAGCGATTTTCTTCGACGTGATCTTGTCGCCCATTTTCTCAATCGCGCCTTTCGGCGGGCCGATAAAGGCGACGCCAGCCTTGTCCAAGGCTTCGGCAAATTTGGCGTTCTCTGACAAGAAGCCGTAGCCCGGATGCACAGCCTCGGCGCCGGTTTGCTTGATCGCGTCCATCACCTTGTCGATGACGATATAGGATTGGTTGGCAGGTGGCGGGCCAATATGGACGGCTTCATCGGCCATCCGCACATGCAGCGCCTGCGCATCGGCATCGGAGTAAATCGCCACGGTCTTAATGCCCATCTTGCGCGCGGTCTTGATGACCCGGCAGGCGATTTCACCGCGATTGGCGATCAGGATTTTCTTGAACATCAGATTTGTCCTTCTGGTGCGGGCCGACCATGTCGCCGCGTTTGGAAAGTTTGGGTGGCACAATAAAAAAGAGGTCTGCCGGGATGGGCAGACCTCTTCAGAGGGGAAGGGTAACGGTTTTGTACGTGCAAACGCATCTCTGTGCTGGAGGGATATGTTTGCGAGATCACTGTGGCCGCTGACGCATGCGAACAAAAGCCTTGTGACGAAGGCGTCATGTTTTGAGCCAATTCCCGCTCATTTTGGGTGTCTATATACCCGATCATACCGCTAATCTCCATAAGAGCCATCAAAAGCCGAAGGAAAAGAGGCACTTGCGCGGGTGACGTCGATTTTCAGCAAAGCGTCATAGCTGGCAGGGTCAAACGGGTCTTCGGCGGCGATGACCTCGCGACCAAAGAGCCAGCTGAGCCGGCCTGCATCGAGATTGCCGCGCGGGAAGTCGTCTTCGCCGAAATAGTCCCAAAGCGCCCACATGAAGCCCTCATCGGCGCGGCGGTCGGGCGGGCGGCGGTCGGCAAAGCGTTCGCGTGCAACCAGAGGCGTGGGCCCTGATTTATTGTCGCGTCGGATTGTGAATTGGAAATCCGTTCCGGGCAGACGGGACGGGAAGCCTTTATGTTTCAGCATCGCGACCCCCAAGGCAAAGGGGCAGTGATGTGCGAGACGGGCGCAACCGCCCGCCCCGCAAAATTCTTAGTACTTAGTAGTTGCTGGCTCAGCCTCGATCGGCTCAACGATAACAACTTCTTCTTCAGTTTGTGCGCCACCGCAAGCTGCGACGAATGCCACGAAACCGAGTGCAACGATAACTTTGATGCTCTTGGACATCTGTGTCTCCTGTTTATGTATGACGACAGTGCTCTGCTCGAGCCTACGCCTTTGTTAGAGGACGCTGAAATGCGGCCTTGTGGAAAACTACCGCTATTTGGCACGAAAAAACACTGCTTTGAACGCGCGGGCGCTGTCTGTGACTCTAAAGCCTCAGAAATGCGCGGATTTTCGCGGGCAGCCGCAATATATAGTGGGCGCATCACAAGCCCTCCCAAATGCAGGCGTCATCCTCGACGCGAAACGCCTCGAAATACTGCACAACATTCGGCGCAGTTTCGCCGAAAGCCAGCGGTTGCGCGGCAAAAGAGATGATGATCGCGGGCGCGTCAGGCGCGGATTGGGCGTGGGCTGCGACGCCGAACTGGTCACACAGCCATTGGAAATCGGCCTCCAGCGCGTCGAACGGATAGGCCTCCGCGTCGGCAATTTCCGCGATCACGTAGCGCATCCTGAGCGCGCTCGCGTCCACCACAATGTCCGGAGCACCCGCCCTCAGGCCAGAGGGCAGCACATCCCCTGCCCCCAAAGCGGGCGTGGCAAGTGCCATAGATATGAGAGCGGCTCGGATCATTCAGGACGCTTCGCGATGCAGTCGATTTCAACCAAAGCGCCCACGGCCAGCGCGGTGACGCCAACCGTGGTGCGCGCGGGCAAGCGGTCACTGGGGAAGAAAGATTTATAGGTGTCGTTGAAGGCCGCGTAGTCGCGTTCAAACTCGGTCAGGAAGCAGCGGCATTGCACGACATGTTCGAGATCAAGCCCGATGCCTTGCAGCACGATCTGCAAATTGCGCATGGTCTGCGCGGTCTGCGCCTCGACGCCCTCATCGAGCGGGTCGTTCTTAGAGCCGCCCGGCTTGGTGGGCATCTGACCTGTAAGGATCACCCAGCCATCAGATTCCACCGCGTGAGAGAACGGGGCCACGTGTTCGGGGGCAGAGGATATGTTGTGGAAGATGGGGGG
>CAZCEW010000114.1:0-8792 GCA_964497775.1 uncultured Rhodobacterales bacterium | reverse complement strand
GGCCGACCAGCGGGTTGCCGTCGGGCGTGTAGCAAATCGGGCCGTTGAAATCGTCCTTCAGGCCGGACGCCTCGCAAGACGGCACGCGGTGGGCCATCGCCATATATTGCGCTTCAATACGGTCGAGATCGAGTTGAAACAGATCGGCGCGGAAGCTGTCGGGCACGCCATATTCAAACCGTGCGGGGGCGTTTTTCTCGTAGACGCCAAGGATCCAGCCGCCGCGTTCCTCGCGCACATAAGACTGCGCGTCGGCATCACGGATCACGGGGTGCTCGGGGTTGGTTTTGCGCCATTCGACAAGTTCGGGGTCTTGGTCGAGCACGATGAACTGATGCTCAACCGGAATAGCAGGCATCTTGATCTTGAGCATCTCAGCCGTGCGCTGCGCGTGGTTGCCGGTGGCGGTGACGACATGTTCCGCCGTGATCACGATTTGCTCGTCAGAAGGGACAAGATTGCCGCCCTTCTCAACCATCTTGGTGCAAGTCACGCGCCATTCAGAGCCCGTCCACTCATAGGCGTCGACTTGCCATTTGCGCTCTATCGCGGCGCCATGTTGGCGCGCGCCTTTGGCCATCGCCATGGTGACATCGGCGGGGTTTATATAGCCATCCGTGGGGTGGAAAATCGCGCCTTCCAGATCGTCGGTGCGAATGAGCGGCCAGCGGTCTTTGATTTGGCCCGGCGTCATCCATTCGTAAGGCACCCCGACGGTCTCTGCCGTGGCGCCGTAAAGCGCGTATTCATCCATGCGCTCTTTGGTTTGGGCCATGCGCAGGTTGCCGACGATAGAAAAGCCCGCGTTCAGGCCGGTTTCTTCTTCGAGCGTTTTGTAGAATTTGATCGAGTAGTCATGAATATGCGTCGTGGCATAAGACATGTTGAAATAGGGCAAGAGCCCCGCCGCGTGCCATGTCGAGCCGGAGGTTAGCTCGTCACGTTCCAAAAGCATCGTGTCCCAGCCCGCCTTGGCCAGATGATAGGCAATTGAAGTTCCTACGGCGCCACCGCCGACGACCAGTGCTTTGACATGCGTTTTCATAAGCGCGCCCCTTGCTGCGTTCGCTTATGTTCTAGCAAATCCGGGCGCGGCTCCGCTGCACCATTCGACGCAACAGCGCGCGATTGCGACAAGAGCGCTTATAGCTTGGTTTGATTTGCCGCGCCGTAGAGAGGGCCTAAAAGCGCGCGCAATTCGGGCGTTTCTTCCAGCGCGCCCCGCGCGACTTGGCGCGCTGATTGCCAATCTGTGGCCAGCCCTTGCGCGATTGCCAGCACCACGCGGCCTTGGGTGGTATCCACGGGATGGCCCGCACGGATCATCGCCACGGCGCGCTGCGCCATATTGGGGGCGGGTTTGTCTGCGGAAGGTGGCGCGTTGCTTGTAAAGATCAGCCCGGTGCCCGGCGTGTAGCCCGTGGTCGGGTATGGCATCGAGGCTTGCAGAGCGGCCATATCAAGCTGGGCAAACAACTCTAACACATCCAAGTCCGCGGCGTCGGTGATCATGTTGATTGTGACAAAGCGATCAAGCCTGATGCGAAAGCGGCGGTAATCCGTCGGGTAGTAATAGCCATTGCGTATGTCTTTGTAGAACGGGCGTAATTCTTCAATGGCGACGCCGTCAAGCCGGGCGTAGACGTTTTGGATAGGAGCCATGGGCCGCGCTTCGTTCTTCTCGCCGCGCTTGATCTGTTTGAGATCCCCCTCCATCGCAAACACTGCCATGCGGTCAGCCGCTTTATAGGTCCGTACCGCACCCAGTTTCGTCAAGACTGCCGCGTTGCTGTAGGTTTTGAAAATCGGTCTGCGGCCAGTCAGTTTGATCTCGGGGTCGAGCTTGGGATGACCCAGAAGGGCGATCAAATGCGCGGGCTCATAGTCCAACGTGACCCAGCCCTCAAGCGCTTGCGGCGTTTGCGTTTCCAGATCAATCGGGGCGGATTTCAAAATGCCGTCGCGCACGGATTGCACGCCTTTGAACAAATCTTGCACCCGGTCCTTGCGGCCACGGCGTTCGCGCTCAACCTGCGATTGGGCGTAGTCGTCAAAGCTTTGCGTGATCTCGGCTTTGCGGTCTTCGGTGAAATAGCCGTCGATTGCGACAAAGGCCGTGCTCATCACCACGACAATTCCGAAGATCATCACATAGAGCGCCAGTTTTCTCATCTCATCCACCTGCGTTTTGTCAGGTTCAGTCGTGCAGGCGATTTGTGGCCAAAGCCTGACGGGAGCCGGAAAAACCTGTGACATCGCGCGAAAAATACCCCAGATTTTTGCAGTTGAGGCCCGCGCGCATTGGGCTAGTCTGAATTTGGAAGAGACCGATCACGCAAGGAGCCTCGGACGCGATGAAAACTCTCAAACGAACCGCTGTCACCACCGCGATTGCCGCTGTCATGGTCTTGGCCGCTTGCGATATCAGCATCGGGGCGACCTGTGGCAACACATCGTCAGGGTTCAACCAGTGGAAGGCCGATTTCGTCAAGATCGCGCGCAAGAATGGCGTTAAGAAACGCGGGCTGGAGGCCTTGTCCGGCGCGCGCTATTCCACCAGCACGATTGCGGCTGATCGCAACCAAAAGGGCGTGAAATATGCCTTGGGTGATTTTATCCGTATCCGTTTGGGATCATTGGATAGTTTCGCCAATACAGGGCGCCGCGAGAAAGCCAGAAACGCCGCCTTTTATGCCTCTTTGGAGAAGAAATACGGCGTGCCTGCGGGCGTGTTGATCGCCATTCACGGCATGGAAACGGGCTTTGGGCGCACGATGGGGCGCACGCCCGTCATCGATAGCATTCTGACCGTCGCCTATGATTGCAGACGGTCCGATTTCTTCATCCCTCACGCGATTGCGGCGTTGCGGATGGTCGATAAGGGCTCGATCACCGGCGCGACGCGCGGGGCGGCACATGGAGAGTTGGGGCACACGCAGTTCCTGCCCGGCAATGCGTTGAAATACGGCGTTGATGCGAACCGCGACGGCAAGGTGGATTTCTATTCCATGGCCGACGCGCTGGCCTCGACCGCGAATTTCTTGCGCAAGAAGGGCTGGAAACCGGGGCAGCCCTATCAGGAAGGATCGGCCAATTTTCGAGTGCTGAATGACTGGAATGCGGCGACGGTGTATCAGCAGGCGATTGCTCTGTCTGGCGCGCGGATTGATGGGTAGCCTATGACCCACGCGCAGGTCATCGAGACGATCACGGGCGCTTTGAAAGACGCGGCGGGCATCCGCGCGCTTTACCTCAGCGGCAGTTACGGGACGGGTCTTGAGGACGCCTATAGCGACATTGATTTCGTTTTGGTGGCCGAGGATGGTGCCACCGACGAGGTCGCGCAGATTTGGCGCGACGCTGTGGCGCAAACGGGGGAGATCGTGCTTTGGTGGGACCGCATAAACGTGCCGGTGCTGATCAATGCGATCACGTCGGACTGGACGCGCACGGATGTGGTGATCTTGAAGCCCGATCAATTGGGCGCGCAGGTGCAAAGCAATCTCAAGCCCTTGTTTGATCACGATAATCTGTATGACGGCTTGAAGCCATCGGCGCCCGAAACCGTGCCAAACACGGCGAAGTTCAGATACCAGATCGAAGAGTTCATTCGGATTCTAGGCCTCCAAGATCTGGCCGCGGGGCGAGAGGAATATATCAACGGCGTCTTGGGCGTGTTTCATCTGCGCAACCTGCTGGTCGATATGATGATCGAGCAGACCAACGCCCCTAATCGCGGCGGGGTTTTGCATTTGAACCGCTTGATTACCGATGAGCAGAAAGCCGTTCTGATGGCCCTGCCCCCCGCGATAGCCGAGCGCGACGCGATGATTGCGGCGCATCTGGCTTATGCGAAAGCGTATTTACCCTTGGCGCGCAGCCGGGCGGCGGAGATCGGTGTCGATTGGCCCGAAGCGTTCGAGGCCGCGACTTGGGCAAAGCTGGGCAAGTCGTTGAAGGTTGAGCGGCCGTATTGAGCGCTCACGCCCAGCGGATCAGCCCGATAATGGCCGAGGCCGCGTAGAAGGCTTGCAGCATCAGGAAGGTCCAGCGTTTGTCGATCACGGCCCATGCCGCAAACAGGCTGGCGGAGAGCAGTAGAAGCGTGAAGCCTAGAATTTCATTGCCGGTGTTCGACGCGATCAAAAGCGCGTAGATCATCGCCAGAACCGAGCCGGAAATCTCGAAGATGGAGGTCAGTCGCCGTTGGTTCATGGCTAGAGCATTCCCGGCACGATTTGATCGGGCGGGCGGTGACCATCGGCGAAGGTCTTGATATTTAATAGAACTTTCTCGCCCATCTCGACGCGGCCTTCAACGGTGGCCGATCCGATATGGGGCAGCAACACGACGTTGGACAGCTCTCGCAGGCGTGGATTGACTTGGTGGCCATGCTCGAACACGTCGAGGCCTGCGCCTGCAAGCTCTCCGGCGCGCAGCATGCGGGTCAGTGCGTTCTCGTCGACAACTTCGCCGCGTGATGTGTTGACGATCACGGCCGAGGGTTTCATCAGCTTCAGCCGCCGCGCGTTCATCAAATGGTAGGTCGCGGGCGTGTGCGGGCAGTTGATCGAGACCACATCCATGCGCGAGATCATCTGATCGAGGCTTTCCCAATGGGTGGCCTCTAGGTCTTCTTCGATGCCGGGATGGACCTTCTTGCGGTTGTGATAGTGAACTTGCATGCCAAAGGCACTGGCGCGCCGTGCGACCGCCTGCCCGATCCGGCCCATGCCCAAAATGCCCAGACGTCGCCCCGCGATGCGCCCGCCCATGAAGGCCGTGGGAGACCAGCCTTGCCACTCACCCGCTTGCATATGCGCGAGCCCCTCGGGGATGCGGCGCGTGACTGACAAGATCAGCGCCATGGTCATATCGGCGGTATCTTCCGTGACCGCGCCCGGCGTGTTGGAGACCAGAATGCCGCGCTGGCGGGCGGTATGGATGTCGATATGATCGACGCCTGCGCCATAATTGGCGATCAGTTTCAGCTTTTCACCCGCCTGCCCCAAAAGCCCTGCATCAATGGTATCGGTGATTGTGGGGACCAAGACATCGGCGGTTTTCACGGCCTCGACCAGCTCAGACTTGGTCATCGGCGTGTCGTCATCGCGCAGGCGGGCGTCGAATAGTTCACTCATCCGCGTCTCGACGGCTTCAGGCAGGCGACGGGTCACGACAACAACAAGTTTGCGATGCGGCATGAAAATGCTCTCTCCGACTGGAAATTCTCTTCATATAGTGACAAGATCACGCCAAGCGGGGCAAGCCTCAAATCGCTCCGAGTAAAAACAACACGGGCCAGGCAGGACCAATTGATGAAATCGCTGATTGTGAGTGTCGTGCTTGTCGCGGCTATGATGATGCCGATGGCCGCGTTTGCGGAGCGCGGGCCGGTGACGAATTTGCCGATGCCGCGCTTTGTGTCGCTGAAAGCTGTTGAAGGAAATGTGCGGCGCGGGCCGTCTCTAAGCCACCGGATTGATTGGGTTTTCAAGCATCGCAACATGCCTTTGCAAGTGATCGCAGAGCATGGCCATTGGCGCCGCGTGGTTGATCGCGATGGCGCGGGTGGTTGGGTGCATTACACGCTTTTATCGGGCGCGCGCACGGTGTTGATCGAGGAAGACATGGCCGCCGTGCACCGCATGGCCGATCCGGCCTCCGACGTGGCCGCTTTTCTTGAGGTCGGCGTGATCGCGCGGCTTGGCAAGTGCAAAGACGGTTGGTGCCGCGTGACAGCGGATGGCAATAAAGGCTGGATGCGCAAAGAGCAGTTCTGGGGCCTGATGCCCGGAGAGGCGCGCAATTAGGGCGTGAAAACCTCCGCAAGCTGATGCCATAGCCGCTCAGACGCGGCGGTCAGCAAATGGCCTTCGCGCATGGCCGGATCATAGTCGCGCCCGTTTAGAAGCCGCGCGAAACCGCCTGCCTCTTGATAGATCAACACGCCCGCCGCGTGGTCCCAGACATTGAGCATGCCGTTGAGACAAAACTGCGACGCGCCTTGGCTGAGCATCCGGTATTCATGGCACGAACAGCGCAACGTCATCGTGCGCCGGAAGCGCGGCAATTGCGCCGCGAGATGGGCTTGCGTTGGCTTATCAAACAGATAGAGCCCAACGAAGCCGAACGTGTCAGACAAATCCTCCGCCGGAGGTGCGAGCTTTAACGGTCGCTTCGTGCCATCAGGGCGACAGAAAAACGCGCCTTGGCCCTTTGTGGCTTCGATCCAGTCATCATGGCTGGGGTCATAAAGCAGGCCGAAGACCGTCTCGCCCTCCTCAATCACCGAGAGGATCACGCCGTAGGTGCTGTTGCCATTGGCGTAATTCCAAGTGCCATCAATCGGGTCAATCACCACGACCTGCGCGGCGCTGCTGACGCGGTCGAGCACGGTTTTGTCCTCCGACACGGCCTCTTCACCGACGATCTGCGCGTCGGGCAGTAAGGTCCGAACTTTGGCGGTGATCGCCAGCTCTGCGGCGCGATCGGCAATGGTGACCAGATCATCGGGCGCGGACTTGCTGTCGATTGCGCCTGCCTCAAGATTGCGAAAATGCGGTATGATCTCGGCTCGCGCGACCTCGCGGGTGATCTGGGTCAGGGCTTTGCTTTGATCTGGCGTCAGACGCATCACGCCACCTTATCCAAGCCGCGCCCTTTCAAGAGTGCCTCGACACCGGGCAAGCGGCCCCGGAATTCGGTGTAAAGCGCATCGGCTTCGCGCAAGCCGCCGACCGATAGGATGTGATCTTCCAGCTTCTTGGCCGTGGCCGGATCAAACGCCCCGCCCGCTTCCTCAAACGCCTCGAACGCATCGGCATCCATCACTTCGGACCACATGTAGCTGTAGTAAGCACTGGAATAGCCGTCGCCCGCGAAGACATGCGCAAATTGCGGCGTGGCGTGGCGCATCCGGATCGCATGCGGCATGCCGATCTTGGCCAGAAGATCCGCCTGCGCCTGCATCGGATCTTTGGGGGCTTTGCCGTCGTGAAATTCCAGATCAACCAGCGCCGAGGCCACATATTCCACCGTCGCAAAGCCCTGATCATAGGTGCCCGCGTCGAGCATACGTTTGAGCATATCGGCGGGCATCGGTTTGCCGGTCTCGGCATGGATCGCGAATTTCTCCAGCACTTCGGGGACTTCCAGCCAGTGCTCATATAATTGGCTCGGCAGTTCGACGAAATCACGTGCCACAGAAGTGCCCGAGATCGACGGATAAGTCACATCTGACAGCATCTGGTGCAGCGCATGGCCGAACTCGTGAAACAGCGTGCGCGCGTCGTCATAAGATAGCAGCGCAGGCGCGCCTTTGGCGGGTTTGGCAAAGTTGCAGACATTGATCACATGCGGGCGCAGATCACCGCCGAGCTTTTCTTGCGGACGCAAAGCCGAGCACCACGCGCCGGAGCGTTTGCCACCGCGCGCAAAATAGTCGCCGATGAACACGGCCAAGTGCTGACCGCCTCGCGTGACCTCCCAAGCGCGGGCATCGGGATGATGAAGAGCGACCTGCAAAGGCTTGAATTCCAACCCAAATAGCCTGTTGGCGCACTCAAACGCGGCCTCAATCATATTGTCCAATTGCAGGTAAGGCTTCAGCGCAGCCTCGTCGAGATCATGCTCGGCCACGCGGCGTTTCTCGGAATAATAACGCCAATCCCACGCCTCCAGATCGCCATTCACGCCATCTTTATGCATCATGTCTTGCAACACGCCCGCATCCAGATCGGCTTGCGCTTTGGCCGGCGTCCAGACCTGCATCAGCAGATCGCGCACGGCTTCGGGCGTCTTCGCCATTTCGGTCTCGAGCTTATATTGCGCGAAATTCTCATAGCCCAAAAGCTGCGCGCGTTCTTCGCGCAAGGAAAGCGTCTCGGCGGCAATCGCGCGGTTATCCGTCTCGCCGCCATTGGCACCACGCGCGACCCATGCGGCATAGGCTGTCTCGCGCAAATCACGGCGCGGCGAGAATTGCAAAAACGGCACAATCAGCGAGCGCGACAACGTCACAATAGGCCCGCCAGCGCCTTTTTCCTCGCCCGCCGATTTGGCCGTGGCGATCACGAAATCGGGCAAGCCTTCCAGATCATCCTCACTCAGCGGCATCGACCATTCACGCTCATCGGCCAGAAGGTTTTGCGTAAATTCCGTGCCCAAAACCGCCAGCCGCTCTTTGATCGCCTTCAAACGCTCGGCCTTCTCGCCTTGCAATTCGGCCCCTGCGCGCACAAAGCCGCGATGTGTCAGGTACAAAACCCGCGCTTGCTCGGGCGTCAGATCAAGATCGTCGCGCGCCTCCCACAAGGTTTTGACCCGCGCGAACAGCTTGGCATTCATCGACACTTCCGAGGAATACGCCGCCAATTTCGGAGAAAACTCCCGCTGCAACGCCTCACGCGCCGGATTGCTGTCAACGCCTGCCAGCGTATAAAACGGTGCCAGCACTTTGGTCAGCCCGTCATCCATCCGCTCCAGAGCGTCGATCGTGTTGGCAAATGTCGGCGCGTCTGAATTATCGGTGATCGCGGCAAGCTCTGCGCGCGCGGCCTTTAGCGCCGTCTCAAGCCCGGGCGCAAAATGCTCATCGGTGATCGCATCAAATGGCGGCAGGCCGAATGGCGTGGTCCAGTCGGACAAAAGCGGATTGGTCATGGGGAATGCTCCTTTGGGAGCGTAAGTCTAGACCGCTCGGCGCGATGTGCAATCACTCAGCCACAGGTCCCGTCTTCATCCTGGCAAAAAACCTCAGGGGGGTCTCGGGGGGACAGCGTCCCCCCGGC
>CAZCEW010000113.1:0-8887 GCA_964497775.1 uncultured Rhodobacterales bacterium | reverse complement strand
GATCCTGCGTTGCGCGACCAAATCATGCTGACGATCGTGACAATGGGCCTGACGCCATCGCCCTATGATTGCTGGATGGCAGAGCGCGGCATGATGTCGTTCCACCTTCGCTATGATCGCGCGGAGCAAAACGCGCATTTTTTGGCCGATCATCTGGCGGGGCAGGCGGGGATCATACAAGTGATCTATCCGGGCCGGGCCGATCATCCCGATCACAACCGGGCTGGTGCTTTGCTGGGGCCGCGCTTTGGCAATATGGTCAGCTTCGAGATTGCGGGCGGGCGCGACAAGGCCAATGCTCTGACACGTGCGATGCCTGATATGGCTTTTGCCCCGACCTTGGGCGATATCGGCACCACGGTAAGCCACGCCGCGTCCTCGTCGCATCGTGGGCTGACACCTGAAGGACGTGCCGAGATCGGGATCACGGAAGGCTTCTTCCGCGTATCGGTCGGGTGCGAGGATATAGATCTCTTGCGCGATGAGTTTACCAAGGGGTTTGCCGCGCTTTGAGTGCTGTAGCGTAGGCGCAAAGGGCGACGCGTGATGGACAATATGGACCTTCAATCGATCCTCGCAGGCGTGCCTATTGCAATCTTGCTTATTGATGATCGCTATCAGATCACGGATGCAAATCCGACCGCTTGCGAGATATTTGGCCGCGATCTGGAAGGCGAGAACGCTGTTACTCTGCTCAGGCAAGCTCCGGTTTTAGAAGCGATGGATCACGCGATGCGGGACGGTGCGCGCGGGCAGGCGCGGTTCTTGCTTGCGGGCACCTTGGGCGAGGTCAGCTACGCTTTTGCAGCACATCCTTTGCCCGCAGGCGGCGCAGTGCTCAGCTTTGAAGATATGAGCCATGCCGAGGAATCAGAGATCATTCGGCGTGATTTTGTGGCCAATATCAGCCACGAGCTGCGTACGCCTCTGACCGGGTTGATAGGCTTCATCGAGACCCTGAGGGGCTCTGCAAAAGATGACCCAAAGGCGCAAGCGCGATTTCTGGAGATCATGGAGGCTGAGGCGATACGCATGAGCCGGATGGTCAGTGATTTGCTGTCATTGAGCCGCGTTCAAGCCGATGAGCGCGTGCGCCCGCGCCGAGAAATCAGTATTACGGGAGTGGTCCGTTCGGCCATAGCGACATTGGAAGGCAAATTAAGCGACGCCGGTGTGCGCGTTGAAGTCGAAAACCTGTCAGATGACGTTTTGGTTTTGGGTGACCGCGATCAACTGACCCAATTGTTTTTGAACCTTATTGAGAACGCGATCAAATATGGCGGCTCTGGTAAGACCATCCACGTCACGGCGCAAAGAATCGCGCGTGATGCAACCTTGCGTTGCCCTTCGGTGCGTTTGGACGTCCGCGATGAGGGCCCGGGCATAGACGAGATACATCTGCCGCGCTTGACCGAGCGGTTTTACCGTGTCGACGATCATCGCAGTCGTGAGATGGGCGGCACAGGGCTTGGCCTCGCGATCGTAAAGCATATTGTCGGCCGTCACCGTGGGCGCATGAAAATTACGTCCACCAAAGGGGTTGGAAGCCAATTTTCGGTCATTTTTCCGACCGCCTAGCGCATCGCGTTACGTCAACTTGGGTGCCAAAGCTTGGTTTGTCATAAAACTCTTACATAACTGTCACAAAAGGACGGGTAAGGGGGGCTAGTTATGGCTCCACAAGACGCACCGTGGGGGTGCATCTGGTTTCAAAACCCAAAGGAGTGACCTTATGTCTGTCACCAAATTTGCCGCTGCAACTGCTGTGATCTGTGCCCTTGGCGCGAGCTCTGCACTGGCGCGCGATCAGATCCGCATTGTTGGCTCTTCAACCGTTTTTCCTTTCTCGACAGCTGTGGCCGAGCAGTTTGGCCGCTCGACCGATTTCCAGACACCGGTGGTCGAAGCGACCGGCTCGGGTGGCGGGTTGAAGCTGTTTTGCGCAGGCGTCGGCACAGAGCACCCAGACATGACAAACGCCTCGCGGCGGATGAAAGAGAAAGAATTCAAGCAGTGCTTAGAAAACGGCGTGACGGATATTACCGAAGTTATCATCGGGTATGACGGTATCGTTGTCGCAAATGCCAAAGGTGGCCCGGTCTTTGAGCTGACACTCGGTCAGATCGTGACGGCCTTGGCCGCGCAAGGCCCACTACCGCTGACATGGGACGAGGTTGATCCGTCCTTGCCGCCGCTTAAGATCGAAGTGTTTGGACCACCGCCATCATCAGGCACGCGCGATGCGTTCGAAGAACTGGTCATGCATGTTGGCTGCGAAGAGGCGGGCATCGAATGTGAAGGTATTTCCATCCGCGAAGATGGCGCGTTCATTGAAGCGGGCGAGAATGACAATCTGATCGTCTCCAAGCTTGAAGCAAACCCGGACGCGTTGGGTGTGTTCGGCTTTTCGTTCCTCGATCAGAATTCGGACGTATTGCAAGGCTCCACAGTGGATGGGGTCGATCCAAGTTTCGACAATATTGCAGAGGGCGATTATCCAGTGTCTCGCAGTTTGTATTTCTACATCAAACACGCGCATGTCGGCGTGATCCCGGGCATTCAGGAATTTGCGAATGAGTTCATGTCACCCGATGCGGCGGGCGAAGAAGGGTATTTGATCGACAAAGGCCTGATCCCATTGCTCGATGACGAATTTGAAGACGTCATGGGTGCAGTAAATGCGCTGACGCCAATGACAGGTAACGAATGGAAATAGGCGTCAAAGTTTGACACAAGCGAACGGGCAGGGCGGGCATTGGTCGCGCCTTGTTCCTAATCGGGCCGAAATCGGCTCATATCCTTCGGGGGACGGATGCTAACACTCGCTTTCATAGCTGTAAGCTGCTTGGGGCTCGCCTTCTATCTGGCATCACGCAGCCGCGCGGTTTCAGTCGCAAGTGGAGAGTTGAACACGCTGCATTCGCGGCCCAACTACCATGGGCTTCTGGCGCTTTTATTGGCACTTCTGGCAGGTTGGGCGGTGCTATTTATCGCGGGGCCGATCTGGTCGGGCATGATCGAGCGCAGCCTGAGCGCCGATGTTCTGGCCGCCGCGCCAGATCTGTCTCCCATTGAGGTCGAGCTCGTTCTCTCAGACGCGCATGCGATTGCGGAGGGCGGGATTGCGTCCCGGACCGATGATCTGCGCACTGAGATTGCCGCAAAATACGCCAAGCTGGATTTGATTCATGATTGGGGCATTCTAGCCTTGTCAGCGCTCGCCGCGATCATCGCTGGTGGTTGGGCTTACACAAAAATCCACGTCGGCTGGCGTGCGCGCAACCGATCCGAGACGATCATTCGTTGGTTGTTGATGGCGATGGCGATCATCGCGGTTCTGACGACTTTGGGCATCATCTTGTCTCTGATTTTCGAGACGATTAACTTCTTCAACAATATCGGCTGGCAGGTCCATAAGTTCCTGTTCGGCACGACGTGGTCGCCCTTATCCGGCGTGCAAGAAGGCAAGCTGGACCCAGACAAAGTGGGCGCGATCCCGCTTTTTGCAGGCACGCTCCTAATCACGATTATCGCCATGTTGGTCGCCACGCCTGTGGGGCTCTTTGCTGCGATTTATCTGTCAGATTTCGCGAGCCCAAAGGTGCGGGCATGGGCCAAGCCAATGCTGGAAATCCTCGCGGGTATCCCAACAGTTGTTTACGGCTTTTTCGCTGCGATCACGCTGGCGCCGTTTTTGCGCAATTCTGGCGAGGCGGTGGGGCTCTCTATCGCGTCCGAGAGCGCCTTGGCCGCGGGGATCGTCATGGGGATTATGATCATCCCGTTCATCTCGTCACTGTCGGATGATGTGATCAATTCGGTGCCACAATCCTTGCGCGACGGATCCTACGGGCTGGGGGCCACCAAGGCAGAAACGATCCGGCAGGTGGTCTTGCCAGCGGCCCTTCCGGGCATTGTGTCGGCAGTACTATTAGGCATCAGCCGCGCGGTGGGCGAGACGATGATCGTGGTCATGGCCGCGGGGCAGGGCGCGAACCTGACCGCCAATCCGTTGGAAGCCGTGACCACCGTGACGGTGCAGATCGTGATGTTGATCACGGGTGACACGGAAGCCTCAACTGCGGCGGGACCTGCCTTCACCTTGGGCTTCACTCTCTTCTGCATCACGCTGCTGATGAATGTGGTCGCACAGCGCATCGTGCGCAAATACCGTGAACTATACGATTAGGGGGCTCGGGCAAGATGGTTGATATGACGGCCCTAACGGGCATGCATTCGGGCGAAGGCTCGGCGCGCCGCATTCGCAAACGCCGCGCGGCTGAAACGCGGCTGAAGCTCTATGGCATCGCGGCCATTCTTGTGGCTGCCCTGGCGCTGGTCGCGCTTTTGTCATCTGTCGTGGGCAAAGCGGCAGGCGCGTTGAGCGAGACATACCTGACCCTGCCTGTCACGTTGGAGCAATCAGAGATCGATCCCGATCGCACGGGCGATTTCGACGTGATCCGGAAGGCTGATTTTTCCGGGCTCACGAAGGATATGCTGAAAGCAAACTTCCCGGATGCACGCGGTCGCACGACACGCAGGCAGCTTTATGATCTGGTCTCCTCGGGATCCGGCTTCGAGTTGGGCGACTATGTCAGTGCGCAGGTGGCTGAGGGGAATAATCTCGTAGGCCAGACGATTGATTTCCGCTTCCTCGCCTCCGACGTCACCGACTTGTACCTGAAGGGTGATTTCGGACGTCTGCGTGAGAAAGAAACCTCCTCCGATCTAACACTGGTGGCGGATGGGGACAGCTATATTGTCAGCTCTACGGGTGATGATTTTGAGGCAGCGCTGGCGCGGGTCAAAGAGGGTCTATTGGTCGAGGCCGCCGTGATCCGAGGCAAGGCGCGCTTGCAAGACAATGGCGTGGTCGAGTTCCAACGCCGTGCCGACGCGTCAGAGGATGAGGCGACCCGTACGCGCAATCTCAAGCTAGTCGATCAACGCGCCGCTGCGCGTGATAAGTTGCTAGCTGAGGCGGAAGATCTGGAAGCGCGCTCTGCCGCGGACGGAGGCGACGAGGCGCTCAGCGATACCAATCGCTCGGTCCTGATCCGTGTGGCAGGTGGCTGGCTGAAAATGACGCGGATCACAGCCTCTGGCGGCGTGGCTGAGGCCGTCGTCCCGATGCAGGGTGAGGTGACGGGAACCAATTCCTGGGCGCTGTTCACCACCGATCTGGCCGAGAATGCCCGCAAAGTCAGCGACAATCAGATCGTCTGGATCGAAACCCTGCGCGAGGCAGGGCAGGTTGAGACCGTCTTCAACAAGCGCTTCTTTACTTCAGGCGATAGCCGGGAGCCGGAATTGGCAGGCATCTGGGGCGCTGCTGTCGGCTCCTTCTGGACAATGGTCGTGACCTTTGCGCTGGCCTTTCCAATCGGCGTTTGTGCGGCGATCTATCTTGAAGAGTTTGCGCCCAGAAACAAGCTGACGGATTTCATTGAGGTTAATATCAACAACCTTGCCGCTGTGCCTTCGATTGTGTTTGGCCTCCTAGGGCTGTCGGTGTTCTTAGGCGTCTTCGGCGTGCCGCGATCAGCGCCTTTGGCGGGCGGTATCGTGCTGGCCTTGATGACCTTGCCGACGATCATCATCGCATCACGCGCCGCAATCCGCGCCGTGCCGCCTTCGATCCGGGACGCGGCAGTTGGGCTGGGGGCCTCGCGCCTTCAAACCACGTTTCACCATGTATTGCCGCTGGCCATGCCCGGCATCTTGACCGGAACGATCATCGGCATGGCGCAGGCTTTGGGCGAGACGGCACCGCTGATTATGATCGGGATGGTAGCGTTCATCGTCGATATCCCCACGGGCATCACTGACAGCGCCTCGGTGTTGCCTGTGCAGGTCTTCCGCTGGTCCGATTTCCCCGAACGCGCGTTCGAGGCGCGCACGGCTGCTGCGATTTGTGTCCTTTTGGGCTTCCTCGTCGTGATGAATGCAATCGCGGTGTTCATGCGCAAGAGATTTGAGCGACGCTGGTAGGGAAGAGTGATATGAACGATATGCGAATGACGGAGCAAACGATGTCCGACGAGATCAAGATTTCTGCCAAAGGCGTGGATGTGTTCTATGGCGACAACCACGCCATCAAGGATGTGGATGTTGAAATCCAGAACAAAACCGTGACGGCATTCATTGGCCCGTCGGGCTGTGGTAAATCGACTTTCTTGCGTTGTATCAATAGGATGAACGACACAATTGATATTTGCCGGATCACGGGCGACATCCTTTTGGAAGGCGAGGACATCTACGCCAAAAGTGTTGATCCGGTGCAATTGCGCGCCCGTGTTGGTATGGTATTTCAAAAGCCCAACCCGTTTCCGAAGTCGATCTATGACAATGTCGCTTATGGTCCGAAAATCCACGGGCTGGCCTCGACCAAGGCAGAGTTGGATGAAATCGTCGAGCTTTCCTTGCGCCGTGCTGCGATCTGGGACGAGGTGAAAGACCGCTTGCATGAACCCGGAACGGGGCTCTCTGGCGGTCAACAGCAGCGCCTTTGCATCGGGCGAGCGGTTGCCACAGCGCCTGAGGTCTTGTTGATGGACGAGCCGTGCTCCGCGCTCGACCCGATTGCCACGGCACAAGTGGAAGAGCTGATCGATGATTTGCGGAAATCCTACACGGTTGTCATCGTGACCCACTCCATGCAGCAAGCCGCACGGGTCAGCCAGAAGACCGCGTTTTTCCACTTGGGGAGCCTCGTGGAATATGGCGACACGGATAAGATTTTCACCAACCCTAGCGATCCACGGACGGAAAGCTATATCACCGGCCGGATCGGTTAGGAGAGGGACATTATGGACAACGCACATATCTCATCAGCATTCGACCGTGATCTGCAGGGCATTCTTGCACAGATCATGAAGATGGGCGGGCTTGTTGAAACCGCCATTTCTGACGCCTCCAAGGCGCTGGAGATGCGTGATACAGAGCTTGCCGAGCAGGTGCGCAAGAATGATAAACTGATTGACGCGCTTGAGGAACAAGTCGGCGCAGAAGTTGCGCGCGTGATCGCAATGCGTGGACCCACGGCGGGAGATTTGCGTACTGTTATCAGTGTGTTGAAGATCAGTGCTAATCTTGAACGCGTCGGTGATTATGCCAAGAATATGGGCAAGCGGACGTCGGTTCTGGCGGAGCTTCCAGCAATTAACGGAGCAGGGGCCTCGATCAGGCGGATGTCTCGTGATGTAAGCCTGATGCTCAAAGATGCGCTTGATGCCTATATCCAACGCGACGAGGAACTGGCGCGCAATGTGCGCGACCGTGATGCGGATGTGGATCAGATGTATAACGCGCTGTTTCGCGAGTTCTTGACTCATATGATGGAGGATCAGCGCAACATCACGCCGTGTATGCATCTACATTTCATCGCCAAAAACATCGAACGGATGGGCGACCATGTGACCTCTATCGCCGAGCAGGTGATCTATCTGGTCACAGGCGAGATGCCAGATGATGACCGCGACAAGCAAGATAAGACATCTTACCAAACGGATCCGAAAGTAGATTAAGATGATCTCGGAACCTGTTGTTTTAGTGGTAGAAGATGACGCTGCGCAGCGCGAAGTTTTGGCCTATAACATCAAGGCCGAGGGCTTCAATGTTGAGACGGCTGAAACCGGTGATGAAGCATTATTGAAGGTACGTGAAAGCGCGCCGGATCTAGTGGTGCTCGATTGGATGCTGCCCAATGTCTCAGGGATCGAGATTTGTCGGCAGTTGAAAATGGGCGCTGATACCGCGCGCATTCCCGTCATCATGCTTTCGGCGCGATCTGAAGAAACCGACCGCGTACGCGGGCTAGAGACCGGCGCCGACGACTATATTGTCAAACCATACTCGGTCGCTGAGCTTTTGGCGCGGATCAGGACGCAATTGCGTCGCACAAGGCCCGCCGCCGTCGGGCAGCGGCTGGAATATGAAGATTTAGCGATGGATTTGGAAGAACACCGTGTGTTTCGCGCAGACAAGCAGGTTAAGCTGGGTCCTACAGAGTTTCGGCTTTTGGCGACATTTATGGAGCGCCCAGGCCGTGTTTGGTCGCGTGAACAGCTGCTGGACCGTGTCTGGGGGCGCGATATTTACGTGGATACGCGCACTGTGGACGTCCATATCGGGCGCTTGCGCAAAGCTTTGCGCGGTGCTGGCGGCTCGGACCCCTTGCGCACAGTGCGTGGAGCGGGCTACGCGCTAGGGTAGGGTTCCTCAACAGCGAAAGAAGTGACGCCATGGCCGGAAAACGTCCCCAGCAAGCAAGTCTCAGCCGCAACACGGATATGAACAAAACCGAAGAAACCCGCGCGGTTATTGAAGGCATGGTCGACGGTCTCAATGATCACCGCATCGCCGATATTGGTGATTTCTTCTCCGAGACGTTTCGGTGGATGGGCAATCAAGGCTGCGGCACCAAAGAAGGTTTGCGCGAATTTCAGGACAATTGGCAAAAGCCGTTTCAAGCCGCATTCCACGATAAGGTCTGCATCGATGAGGCGCGGCTCTATATGGGCGAATGGGCCGCGGCGTTTGGCAGGCAAGAAGCAACCCATGGCGGACGCTTCATGGGCGTTGACGCGACCGGCAAACGCATCGAGATCCGCTACATGGATTTCTGGAAGGTCGTGGACGGCAAAATCGTCGACAATTGGGTCATGGTGGATTTCCCGCATGTTCTGGCTCAGCTTGGCGTCGATGTGTTTGGGGGGGAAGGCTGGGAGGCGTTTGACGAAGGGCGCGCAGTACCGCCAGCGCCTTAGAAGGAATTTGAGTATTTCGCTTGGCCTCCCATAGTTAATGCTTGTAATCAGTATTATGTAAATAAATATGCCTTTGGAATATATGAAATACTCATTTATTGCGTTTTGCCATATAC
>CAZCEW010000112.1:0-8960 GCA_964497775.1 uncultured Rhodobacterales bacterium | reverse complement strand
ATCAGCAATATCGCCGCGAGCCCTAGAAACGCGAAAAATCCGACGACATCTGTGACCGTTGTCACGAACGCGCCTGAAGCCAATGCCGGGTCAATCCCCAGCTTTTCCAACGCCACGGGGATCAATATCCCCGCCAAGGCCGCGACGACCATATTGACCACCATGGCCACACCGATCACCACGCCCAGCATCGGCGTGCCGAACCAGATGATGCCGACAATCCCCATGACCACGGCGAAAATCGCACCATTCATCAGCCCTGCCGCCGCCTCACGCCGCACAACGCGCCAGACGTTTGAGCCGGTCAAATCCTTGGTCGCAATCGCGCGCACCGCAACGGTCAGCGATTGCGTGCCTGCATTGCCGCCCATCGACGCAACGATTGGCATCAAGACCGCCAAGGCGACGATCTGGGCTAAAATCTCTTCGAATTGCGCAATCACAATCGAGGCCAAGATCGAGGTCACAAGGTTCACGGCGAGCCAAGGGAAACGCTGGCGCACGGTATCAAGCGTGCCGTCCGAGAGGCTTTCATCGCCGCCAACACCGGCGAGGCGCAAGATGTCTTCTTCCGCCTCTTCATCGAGAACCGCCATCGCATCATCAATGGTGATCACGCCGACCAGACGCTCATCTTCGTCGACCACAGGCGCAGAAATAAGGTGGTACTGGTTGAACGCATAGGCCACGTCTTTTTCCGGCTCGTTCACATGGATCACGCGGAAACTGGCCTCGGTAATGTCGCGCAGTGACGTGCCGCGCGGTGTGCCCAGCAACTTTCCAAGCGTGACATAGCCCACCGGATGAAAGCTGAGATCAACGAGGATGATATGGTAGAACTGCTCAGGCAGCGTCGTCTCGGCGCGCAGAAAATCAATCGCTTGGCCGACATTCCAATCTTGCGGCGCCACCACAAGTTCGCGCTGCATCAAGCGGCCCGCGGAAAATTCCGGGTAAGACAGCGCTTGCTCAACCGCGACACGATTGGCATCTGGCAGCGCGTCCAAGATCAGCTCTTGTCGCTCATCCTCAAGGTCTTCGATCAGATCGACAACGTCATCGGATTCCAAGACCCGTACGGCCTCGGTCAAAACACCTGCCGGAAGAAAATCTATGACCTCCTCGCGCAGCGCCTCATTGAGCTCCGAGAGGACCTCGCCGTCGATACCCATCGACCACAGGTTCAGGAAGGACTTGCGCTCGGCCTTGCTGATTTGTTCAAGAAGATCAGCGATGTCAGCGGGATGCAGCGGGTCCAAAAGAGCATCAAGCGCAAGCGCGTCAGTGCTTTCAAGTGCATCGATCACCGCGCCGACAAGGCCGGCCTCCAACGCGTAGCGATCCTCGGAAGTGTCGAGCGATTGTTGAAACTCTTCTGCCACGTCACTCGCCCTTGTCTTGCCTCTAGACCTTACATACCCAAGCGCGCCGCGTTAGGAAACCTTATGTCGGGTGCAACGCATATCCTTTACGGCCAAACGCTCAGCTTCTCGGGTGATCCGTTTGCGGGCGAGATCAGCGAGACCGCCCATCACGAGCGGCGTGGGGCTGTTGTCGTGCAAGACGGTAAGGTCGTTTGGACGGGGCCAGCGGATCAGGCCCGGGCGCCAAAGGGGGCTGTCTCGCATCATTATGGCGACGCGTTGATCATGGCGGGGTTTGTGGATGCGCATGTGCATTATCCACAAACAGCAATCATTGCGTCATGGGGCAAGCGGCTGATTGATTGGCTGAACGAGTATACCTTCCCCGAAGAGGCGCGGTTTGGCGATGCGGACTATGCCGAGACCATCGCCGCGCGGTATTTCGATCTGGCTTTGGCGCATGGCACGACGACCTGCGCCAGTTTCGCGACGATCCATCCTGCCAGTGTTGAGGCGTTTTTTACTCAGGCCCAAGCGCGTGGGTTGCGCGCGTTGACGGGCAAAACCTGCATGGACCGCAACGCGCCGGAGAACCTGCGCGACACGGCACAATCAGCCTATGACGACAGCAAAGCATTGCTAGAGACATGGCACGGGCAAGACCGCCTGTCTTACGTGATCAGCCCGCGGTTTTCGCCGACCTCGACGCCTGATCAACTGGCAGCCCTCGGCGCGCTTTGGGCAGAGCACCCAGATTGTCTGATGCAAACCCATCTGAGCGAACAGGTCGAAGAAATCACATGGGTGCGCGAGCTGTTTCCCGACGCGCGCGATTATCTCGACACCTATGAGGCGCACGGGCTTCTGGGCGCGCGCGGGCTTTATGGTCATGCGATCCATCTGGAGCCGCGCGAAAAAGACCGCTTGCGCGACCATGGCGCGGGGCTGGTGCATTGCCCGACATCCAACACGTTTATCGGCTCGGGCCTGTTTGATATGGCGGGCTTGAAAGCGGGAGGCCAGCGCGTGGGACTGGCCACAGATACAGGCGGCGGGTCGAGCTTTTCGATGCTGCGCACCATGGCCGCCGCCTATGAGGTCTCGCAATTGCGCGGCACAGCCTTGCATCCGGCGCAGCTGTTGTGGCTGGCCACTTGCGGCTCGGCCCAAGTGCTGCATTTAAGCGATAAGATTGGCAATTTATCGAAAGGGATGGAGGCGGATTTAACGGTGTTAAACCTCGCCTCCACAGATGTGATCTCGCAATCCAGCGCGCGGGCGGAAGACATTTGGCAGGCCATTTTCCCGACGATTATGATGGGTGATGACCGCGCGGTTGAGGCCGTTTGGGTCAACGGCCAGCCGGTCTAGATCAGGCCCGCGACCAGTTTGTTTTGCGCGCTAAGTGCGGCCTCTAGATCAAAGCTTATGATCTGGCCGCCCCGCACAATCTGGCGTCCTTCAACAAACACATCACGCGCACGCGTTGGGCCTGCTAGAAGAAGCGCCGCCTTATCCCAAGAGCCCGACGCCTCGATACCCGACATGTCCCAAATGGCGATATCGCCGCGATAGCCCTCAGCGATCTGCCCGCATTCCGCGCCGCGCCCCAAAACTTGCGCGCCGCCGCGAGTTGCGATTTCCAAGGCCTCGCGCGCGCTCATCGCATCTGCGCCATTTGCGACGCGCTGCAAGAGCATCGCTTGGCGGGCCTCAATCACCAAATTCGATGTGTCATTTGAGGCCGATCCATCGACGCCCAACCCCACCGGCACGCCTGCATCGCGCATCGCACGCACTGGCGCTATGCCAGAGCCGAGCCTGCAATTGGAGCACGGGCAATGCGCAACGCCGGTGGCAGATCTCGAGAACAAATCAATCTCTGCCGCGTCCAGTTTCACACAATGCGCGTGCCAGACGTCATCACCCGTCCAGCCTAGATCTTGCGCGTATTGGCCGGGGCGACAGCCGAATTTTTCCAAGGAATAAGCGATGTCTTCGTCATTTTCCGCCAGATGGGTGTGCAGCATCACGCCCTTATCGCGCGCCAGAATAGCGGCGTCGCGCATCAGGTCGCGGCTGACCGAAAAGGGCGAGCATGGCGCAAGGCCGACGCGGACCATCGCCTCCGGGCTTGCATCATGGAAGGCATCGACCACGCGGATGCTGTCTTCCAAGATTGCCGCTTCCTTCTCGACCAAGTGATCGGGTGGCAAGCCGCCATCGCTTTCGCCAATGCTCATCGCGCCGCGCGTGGCGTGAAAGCGCAGTCCGACCTCTTGCGCGGCGGCAATCGTGTCATCGAGCCGCGCGCCGCCGGGATAAAGATAGAGGTGATCTGACGACATCGTGCAGCCCGACAGGGCCAGCTCTGCCAGCCCGATTTGCGCGGAGATATACATATGCTCCGGCCCAAACCGCGCCCAGATCGGGTAGAGCGTTTGCAACCAGCCGAACAAAAGCGCGTCTTGGCCACCCGGCACGGCACGCGTGAGGGTTTGGAACAGGTGATGATGCGTATTGACCAGACCCGGCGTGACGAGGCAGCCCGCAGCCTCAATCACTTCGCCAGAGGTTTCGAGCCCTGTGCCGATCTCGGCGATCACGCCGTCTTGCAATTTGATATCGCAATCTGCAATCTCGCGCCGCGTGTCATCCATCGTCAAGGCGATCTCGGCGCCTTTGATCAGCAGTTCAGCCATGCAACGCCTCCAAAGCCACCGCGTGCAATTCAGGCGTCGCAGCAGCCAGAACCGAGCCGCCCTGATCGGCTGGCCCTCCCTCCCAATTCGTCACGATCCCGCCTGCGGCCTCAACCACCGCGATAGGGGCTTGGATGTCATAGGCTTGCAGCCCGTATTCGACCACCAGATCAATCTGGCCCAGCGCCAGAAGCGCGTAGGCGTAGCAATCCATGCCGTAGCGGGTGAGCTTGCACCTGCCTGCCACGCGCTGAAACGCCTCTGCCGCATGCGGCGCGCCCATCTCGGGGAAGGTGGTGAAAATCGTGGCCTCGGAAAGAGCTTTGGTGGTAGAGACCTGCAAATCGGCAGTTCCATGCGGGCCAGAAAACCCCGCCTGCCCGAGCCCGCCAATGAACCGCTCTCCAATGTAGGGCTGATCAATCAGTCCAAGCACGGGTTTTTGCCCGTCATGCAAAGCAATCAACGTCCCCCATGTGGGTGTGCCCGCAACATAACCGCGCGTGCCGTCGATCGGATCGAGCACCCAAGTCAGGCCAGACGTGCCCTCTTGCGCGCCGTATTCCTCGCCCAAAATCGCATCATCTGAGCGCTTGCTGGCCAAAACCTCGCGGATCGCGGCCTCGGCGGCGCGGTCGGCGATTGTGACCGGATCATATCCGCCGCTTTGCTTCGAGACCGTCTCCAGTGCACCGCCGCGAAAATGGCGCAAGGTCTCTGCCTTCGCGGCGTCGCCCAGCGCATGTATCAGCTCGACCAGCTCTGCCTTTAGGTTCGCGTCCATCTCAATCGCCTCATTTGCTTGCGCCTTGGGTGACACGAAGCACGCGGCGGGATCAAGAGCGTTGATTGCAGCCCCGCGCCTGCGCGCTATAAGCGGGTCACATATTTGACGAAAGGTCGAAACCCGATGCGCGCGTTCCAAGTCACCTCTTTCGATGATCCTCCGCAACTGGCCGAGGCAGAAACACCCGCCCCCAAGCCCGGCGAGGTTTTGATCAAGATCCACGCTTGTGGGTTGAACTTCGCGGATTTGTTGATGGTCAAAGGCCGCTACCAAGAGCGCCCCGCCCTGCCCTTTACGCTCGGCATGGAGGTCGCAGGCGAGGTCGTGGCGTTGGGCGACGGCGTGACGGCGCCTCAGATCGGCGCGCGGGTCGCGGTGTTTGGCGGCTTTGGCGGGCTGGCAGAGTTCGGCACCTTTCCGGCGGCGCTATGTGTGGCCTTGCCAGATGCGATGGATTTCCCGACGGCCGCCGCTTTTCAAGTGGCCTACTCAACCAGCCATGTGGCGCTGGACTACCGCGCCAAACTGCAACCCGGCGAGACGCTATTGGTCACAGGGGCCGCGGGTGGTGTCGGGCTCACGGCAGTCGAGCTCGGCAAATTGATGGGTGCCAAGGTTATTGCAGCGGCGCGCGGGGCAGACAAACTGGCCATCGCCAAGCAAGCAGGCGCGGATATGCTGATTGATACTGACAAGGATGACCTGCGCGAGGCCGTCAAAGCGGCAGGCGGTGCGGATGTCGTTTATGATGTCATCGGCGGTGATCTGTTCAAGGCCGCCATGCGGTCGTGCAACCCTGAGGCGCGCATCATCACCATTGGCTTCGCCTCAGGCGAGGTGCCGCAAATTCCAGCCAATCACCTGCTGGTCAAGAACCTGACCGTCGAAGGCTTTTACTGGGGCGGCTATCTGAAGTTCAAACCGCAAGTCCTGACCGATAGCCTCAAAACGCTATTCGACTGGCACGGCGCGGGCAAACTGCGCCCTCATATCAGCCATCAACTGCCATTGGATCAAGCCGCCGACGCGCTGGAACTACTGCGCTCTCGCAAATCCACCGGGAAAGTTGTCGTCACGCTGTAAGGGCTACTTCGTCTGACGGGTGCCATTCGGAGCGGTAGGCGGTGCCAATCATATCGCGCAATGCCAAAAGCAAAGGCTCCTCGGTCGGGCGGACATAAAGGATGATCTGCGATTGGCCCGGATCGGGCAACGCGCCGTCATGGGCAATTGGTGCTGTCTGGCGCGGATAGACGCCTTTGATCGCCGCATGCACGGCAAGATCGGCACTGACCACGGCCTCGACCGCATTGTCGAGATCAGAATCGACCACCAAATCCCAATCGAAATTCGCAACATCCAGACGCTTGAGCACATCAGAGCGGAAAATACATGTCTGACAAAACGCCACCGGCAAAGGCCGCGTCTTCCATGCCGTGCCGCCCACGGCGCCAATCCAGACCAAGGGCAGCGAGACAAGTGCCTCTCCGCCCGGGCCGGGTTGGTCTTCGGTGGTGACGATGGCATCGCATTCGCCGCGCCCGAACATCTCGCGCAAGCGCCGCGTGGGGGCAGAGACCAGCCGGATTTGTACCCGTGGAAAATCCGCCGCGAACTGGCGCAGGATCGGCGGGATATAGGGATAGATAATGTCATGCGGCACGCCGAGCGTGATGACCCCCTCATAGTCTTTCGCGGTCAGCCGCGTGTAGGCCTCGTCATTCAAAACCAGCATCCGGCGCGCATAACTCAAGAGCTGTTCACCCTCCCCCGTCAACGTGACCGAGCGGTTGGCACGATCCAGAAGTTGGACGCCAAGCGCCTCTTCCAGCCGCTTGAGCTGCATGGACACTGCCGATTGGGTCAGATGCAAATACCCCGCCGCCTTGGTGACGCCGCCACTATCGGCCACGGCCACGAAAGAGCGCAGTGATGTCAGATCAAGATTTCGAGGCATATCAATCTCCGTGATGTATTTAGTCACAATCATTCGTTTTCAATATGCATGGGCTTTTGGCATACATCAATAGAAATGATTCAAATGATTGAATACATCACAAACGCAAAAGGAGACCGCTATGACTGCCTTCACCACAAACCTTGCCCAGCGGCGCTCGACCTTCTGCCGCGCGCCACGCCACAGCCTGATGGGATATGTCGAGCTGTATCGCCAACGTCAGGCTCTAAAACGCCTATCCGACACGCAATTGAGCGATCTAGGGCTAAGCCACGATATGGCGCAAAAAGAGGCAAATCGCCCGTTTTGGGACGCGCCAGACCACTGGACGCGTTAAATCTGACAATTTCGCTCATAAAAAGCGAAGTTTCGGGTGGGATTTCCTTGAAATACACCCATTCCTGCCCCACATTTAGGCTATCACAGGTCCGTTCCTCATATTGGAGCGGATCTCATTGCCTGAACGGGAGAACTATCCATGGCTGAATTTGACACCATACGCACGACGGGCGTTGATGCCCGTTCTGCGGAAATTGATGCGGGCCTGCGCGCGCATATGAACAAAGTTTACGGGCTGATGTCGGCGGCGATGGTCGTCACGGCAGCAATCGCCTATTTCGTGGGCCACAGCCCCTACGCGATGTCGCTGATCTTCGGCACACCGCTGTTTTACGCTGTGGTCTTCGGTCCACTGGCACTGGTTTTGGTACTGAACTTCTCGTTCGCCAAGCTATCAGTTGGCGCATTGAATGCGATCTTCTGGGGCTATGCGGGCCTTACCGGCGCGTCACTGGCCTCGATCTTCGTGATGTTTAGCATGCCTGATATCTTCATGGCGCTTGCGATGACCTCCGTGGCCTTCCTTGGCCTGTCGCTGGTCGGCTACACCACCAAGAAAGATCTCGGCCCAATCGGCGCATTTCTGATCATGGGCGCATGGGGCCTCGTCGGTATGGCACTGCTCAGCTACGCGTTTGGCTTCGGCGGTGAAGGCTTCTACTGGACGCTGAACGTGCTGACACTGGTGATCTTTGCAGGCCTCACAGCCTACTACACCCAGTCGATCAAGAACGAGTATCTTGAGGCCCGCCAATTCGGTGGACCGGAAGCGGCGCTGTATCTAGAGAAAGCCGCCATCGTCGGCGCGCTGAGCCTCTATATCAGCTTCATCGCGATGTTCCGCTCGATCCTCTATCTGTTCATGTCGCAAGACTAAGACCAGCGAGAGCTTGAAATCAAAGAAGGCCGTCTCCTCGCGAGGCGGCCTTTTTCGTTGTACTGGCTTTGCAGCTGTCGCGCCCGCAAAGAAAAAGGGCGCCCGCTTGGGACGCCCCTCTCTCAACTTCTCTTGCGAGAGCTAGCAGCTCAGCTTCATCGCCACTTTCGCTGGACGCTCCGAGCTTTGGCCGAAGCCCACAGATTCGCCGCCCCAAGCGCAGCCTGTGATCGCAGGCAGCTTGTCACGCAGCGCGCCAGAGGTCCGGAACGCGCTGCCCCATTGGCCATCCACCGGGCTAAACACCGCAAAGTCATCGCCCTCAATCGCGCGACGCTCGACGTTTAGCAACTCGTCACCAAGCTGGACCTGGCCCACGCCGACGCTGCTGCGCCCGCTATAAACCGCTGTCTCAATCGCCGCGACCCGCGGATCGCTGCTATCGCCGCGCTTCACTTTGCCAACCGCATCCGCGTAGCTTTGCTTGCCGCCACCGATAGGCTCTTGGTAATTGATCAGACCCGGCTCTTCATTTGCCAGACGGGCATTGTACTCACCCAGATAATACGGGCTAAAACCAGCGCCTTGCGCCGAGCTTAACGTCACATTCGGCACCAAATTGTTTGAATTACAGGCAGCCAGAACGAACGGAACCGCAATCAATAGTTTCTTCATAATGCTATCCCCCAACATCTTGTGGGGTGAACCTAGGCGCGAAACCCGCGCCTCGCAACGAAAAACCGGAAATCTTGCACCAATAACCTGTGCATAACCTGTAGTGCCAAGAAAAAACCGCGCTCAAGGGCGCGGCTTTTCAATTCATTAGAAGAGAGCGAAGATCCTATTTGATCTTGCCTTCCTTATATTCCACATGCTTGCGCGCGACAGGGTCGTATTTGCGCACGACCATCTTCTCGGTCATGGTGCGGGCGTT
>CAZCEW010000111.1:0-9001 GCA_964497775.1 uncultured Rhodobacterales bacterium | reverse complement strand
TGAGCCAGGATCAAACTCTCAAGTTGAAAAGCTATTGCTAGCTTATCCTTGACGTCGAACCTATGCACATATTCATCTCACCCAGCTTACTGAACCAAGTGAGACGTCTTTTCTGTTTGTTGTGCTTTGGGTACCTCTAAGAGAGACCGAAAGCCGTTCAAACAGTGAAGCTGACCTTCCATTATCGACCGAAGCCTAGGAAGTTTTGATATGTGCAAGGTTGATCCATCGAAATGGCCAAACCGCCCACATATCTCTTCATGTTATCTATCAATTTCAAAGAGCGTAGAGACAAAAACGAACCGAAGCGCCTAACGTGTTTGGCGCGACTGCCTGTATAAGTCTCTGTTTTTTATCCGCTTTCCTTGCCTTGCGGCCTATCTGGCGTCCCTTTGGAGCATCACTGCGCCTCCGGTGAAGGGGTATTTAGGCCTCAGGGGGCCGACCCGCAACCCCTTTTTTGCTGATTACATACATTTTTTGCCACAATTTGCGCAGACCCCTTATTTCCTTGGGTTAGCGCGGGAAAATCAATGCTCTGCCGCGTGAGATGTGACTGAAAAGACCCGCTATTTTGGGCCTGTTTTGACCCCTTTGCGGCGTTATCCACAGACTCGGCGCTTCATATACCTCAAACGGGGTGGAATCGCGGGAGTTCAGCGACTCACAGGGTCGGTGGCTTTGCGCGATTTGGGAAAGATCACCCGAAATCGCAGCGCGACGAGTATAATCGCGATCGCGAGGTAGATCAGGGATTCCGGCTCCCAGACCCTTTGGACCATAACAAAATGCACGGCCCCCAAGATCACCGCCGGATAGGCCAGTCGGTGCAGCTTATTCCAACGCATCGCTCCGAGCTTGCGGATAGCTGCGTTGTTGGATGTGACTGCCAGTGGCACCATCGCCAGGAAGCCGACCATCCCTATCGTGATGTAGGGACGCTTGAAGATGTCCGTGATCATCTGTTGCCAGAAGAGGCCCATATCCAAGATCACCCAGACCAGCAGATGCAACAGGACATAGAGGAAGGTCAAAAGGCCCAGCGCGCGGCGGAACTTGATCAGGTTCACGCCCGCCAACTTGCGCAAAGGCGAGATCAGCAGCGTGGCGAAGAAGAATTTTAACCCGAGCTCGCCCAGCTCATGTTCGACATTCTTAATGGGCTCGATGCCCAGATTTCCGGTAGCCGCCGCATAGAACACCGCAAACGCAGGTAAGACGCCAAGGCAATAGATCACCCAAGTCGGAAGTTTGCGTGCAGCGCGGTTTATCGTGTCGGTCAGTGACATGGCGCGACCATTGGGCCAAAGACAGCTTGGATCAATAGTTTTTGGTGAGATCCATCCCCTCATAGAGGCCTGCGACCTCCTCCTCATAGCCGTTGAACATCAAGGTCGGGATGCGTTTGGCAAACAGACCGCCACCAATGCGCCGCTCCGAGGCTTGTGACCAACGAGGGTGATCTACTTCCGGGTTCACATTGCTATAAAAGCCGTATTCCTGCGGCGCGAGCATCTTCCATGTGGCCAGCGGCTCTTTATCGGTCAGGGTGATCTTCACAATCGACTTGATCGATTTGAAGCCGTATTTCCAAGGCACGACCAAGCGAATAGGCGCGCCGTTCTGGTTTGGCATGGGTTTGCCATAGATACCGGTGGCCATCATCGTAAGCGGGTGCATCGCTTCATCAAGACGCAGACCTTCGCGGTAGGGCCATTGAATAGAGCCTGCGCGACCTTGGGCCCACATCTCGGACGGGCGAACCAAGGTTTCAAAGCCTACATATTTCGCGCCGCTCTGAACGCCTGCCAAATTCAGCAGATCGGCCAGCTCGAACCCGTTCCACGGGATGATCATCGACCACGCCTCGACGCAGCGGAAGCGATAGATACGTTCCTCGATGGTCATTTGGGATAGAATGTCTTCGATAGAATAGCTGCCCGGCTTGTCGACCATGCCGTCGATTTCGATGCTCCACGGGCTGGTCGTCAGCTTGCCCGCATGTTGTGCCGGATCGCCCTTGCCAGTGCCGAACTCATAGAAGTTATTGTACTGCGTAATTTCTTCCCATGTGTTTGGCTTGTCATCTTCGCCAAAGGGTACGGCCGCCTCGGCGATAGAACCGGTCGCCAAAGCCATGCCGCCTGCCGCCGCAGAGGCCATAAAGGCGCGGCGGTTCAGGAAAGTCTTCTGCGGAGTGACATCATTCCAGCTTAGGTCGGATTTGTATCTATTGGCCATGGGGCACCTCTTGATTACTTGCCTTGCCTAGCACGTATTGCCTTTCCGCCGTAAAACCAAAACACCTCTGCTCACGAAAATGTTGGATCGAGAGAGGCAAATTGGAGCCAAAGAGCCAAGATGATTGCCAGTTTGATGATGTATGCAAGGCCCGAGCTTGACGCGGCACATCGCCAGCTTTGGGCGGGCATTGCGGGCAATTTGCGCGAAATGGGTATCGACGCACCGGATGCGCTGTCTCAAGATGCAGAGGAGATGCAGGTTTGGACCGATCCACAGCTTGTGCTGAGCCAAACCTGCGGGATGCCTTATCGGTTATGGCTGAGAGACAAGGTCGAATTGGTCGCCACGCCCGACTATGGGCTGCAAGATTGCCCGCCCGGCTATTACCGTAGTCCTTTGATCGTGCGTTCGGATGATGCGCGAAGTGATATCGCTGAATTCCAAGGCGCCTGTTTCGCCTTCAACCAGACCCATTCGCAGTCAGGCTTTGCCGCGCCTTTCGCGCATCTTAAGCGCGCCGGTTTTTGGTTTACCGAAACGCTTCAAACCGGTGCGCATCTGGCCTCGGCTGCGGCTGTGGCGGAGGGCCGCGCAGATATTGCGGCGCTTGATGGTGTCACGTGGCGGCTGTTTCAACGCTATGATCCAAGCGCAGCGCAGCTTCGCGTGTTGGAGTGGACTGATCCTACGCCGGGCCTGCCTTTGATCACCGCGAAGGGTCGCGATGTTGAGGCGATATATAAAGCAGTGTCGCGCGCGATTGATGATCTGGAAGAGGAGCATCGCGCAGCGCTTGGTATCAAGAGGCTCGTGCGGATCGACAGGGAGGCCTATCTGGCCGTGCCAAACCCGGACGGGATCGACTACACACTCTAAGGATCGGGATACAGATCGATCATAGGCACGGATAGGCCATTGTCTTGCACGATACGCACATGCTCACGCCGCATCTGGCGCGGCTCGGACACGCCTACGGAATGGGCGATGGTTTCGACCTCTTTGATGATGTTTTTCGCGTAAAGCGCGACCTTCTTGTATTTCTCTTCCGGCACCAGACCCTTTTGAAAACGCGGGTCATGTGTCGTGATGCCGGTGGGGCAGGTGTTCTTGTTGCACTTCATCGCCTGAATGCAGCCCAGCGAGAACATGAACCCTCGCGCCGAGGTAACAAAATCTGCGCCCGCCGCCAACGCCCAAGCCACATCGCCCGGCACCATCAATTTGCCAGAGGCGATGAGCCGGATGCGATCTTTCAATCCGTTTTCGCGCAGCATGTTGGCGAGTTCCGGCAGTGCCTCGCGGATGCTCATGCCGACCAGATCCATCAAGGGCAATGGTGACGCACCCGTGCCGCCCTCGCCACCATCCAGAGTGATGAAATCAGGGGCCGCGTCCGGCCCACGTTTCTTGATCGCCGTGAACAGATCGTTAAAGGCTGCGCGCGAGCCGAAGACGGTTTTGATGCCCACAGGCTTGCCGGTCACCTCGCGGATATGGTCGATCATGTCCAGTAGCTCGCTCGGGTTAGAGACCTCGACATGGCGATTGGGCGAGATGGAATCCTCGCCTTGTTTGATGCCACGGATCGCGGCGATCTCGGCGGTGATCTTGGCGTCCGGAAGAATGCCGCCTTTGCCGGGTTTTGCGCCTTGAGCCAGCTTGATCTCGAACATCCTGACCTGCTCATGGGCCGCCACTGCGCGCAGCTTGTCATCATCCAGCCTGCCGTCGCTATCGCGCACACCGTATTTGGCCGTGCCGATCTGGAACACGATGTCCGCGCCACCTTCCAAATGGTAAGGGCTCAAGCCTCCCTCGCCCGTATTCATCCAGATGCCCGCCTCCTTCGCGCCCCGGCTCAGCGCCAGAACGGCGGGCTTCGAGATCGCGCCGAAACTCATGCCGGACAGGTTGTAGATGGAGGGGGCGTTAAATGGCTGGCGTGCGTTGGGGCCGATCATCATCGGCTCGCTGGCCGCGTATTGATCGTCCAAAGGCGGAAACGCTGCATTGGCAAAAATCGGAGTGCCTACCACAGATAGATTGCGCGTGGAGCCAAATGCGACGGTATTGCCTTTGCCTTCCACCGCGCGCTTCACCCATTCGCGTTGGGCGCGGTTGAAGGGAAGCTCTTCACGGTCCATCGCAAAGAAATACTGGCGGAAGAATTCGCCCAGCGTCGTGAAGATATGCCGAAACCGCCCCAGAACCGGGTAATTGCGCCGAATGGCGTCTTCGCGCTGCGTGCGGTCGATGACGAAGAGCACGACAATCACCAAAGCAGCGATGCCAATGACCATCACAAAGGTCACTGCAAGCGCCGAGATTGCCCAGCCAGCCCAGTCAAACATGCTCTTATCCTCCCTTAAAGGTTGCGACTTACTCTGCCAGAGCATCATGCGATGGCAAGGGGATATCCAAAACGTGAAGACATGTGCGACCTGCCCCTCAGTTTTGGCAAGTGTGACATTCTGCTGACGCATTTTGCGCAAGGCACTGCGCGGCTTAACAAATGATGCGTTTCGCGATATTTAGAAGGCGGACGACTGCTGCCGCGTCGCACGAAAACGCCACCGCTTGGA
Organism: uncultured Rhodobacterales bacterium; assembly: GCA_964497775.1. Lineage (GTDB taxonomy): Bacteria > Pseudomonadota > Alphaproteobacteria > Rhodobacterales > Rhodobacteraceae > Litoreibacter. The sequence goes on along the minus strand of CAZCEW010000111.1, from coordinate 4,175 downwards.
GAGTGGCGAGGAGATGAGGTAGTAGAATGGTCGCCAACAGGTTGCCCGCTTTTCACGATGCCATACCCGCGCAGGACGCGGGTAAGCCCGGCTATGACGAAGATACCGGGCACGACATTCTTGCCCCCGTTTTGCGCGCCGCTCAGGCGCGAGCACGCCCAATCGCTCGGGTCGATGTCGCGACGGGTCGCTCTCGTTTGATACAATTGCTTCGGATCGTGGCGGATGAGGATGCGGGTGATCCGACTTCCGGCGATCCTTTGCCAAATCCAGCGCTGATCCGAACCCCGAACCAGCGTGTGGGTGCGGATACGACTGCTCCGAATTTGCCGCAAGATCTCATTGATGAAATGCTCAATGACGAATTTCGGTTCATCGAATTTCCCAAGGTCAAACCAGAGCCTTTGGTTCTAAGGGCTGAGGATCAAGTGCGCGCGCCTACCGAGACTGCCCCTGCCCTGATCAGACCCAAGAAGCCTCCGATGCCAAAGATACGCAGGCGCGACAGGGAAGAGGCGAGTTTCGTCAAACTGGGCGGGAAAATTTGGGCGATTGACTAGGCCCTAGCGTCTCAAAGACACCGCAATAAGAAAAACCGCCCCGCGAAGAACCTCGCGGGGCGGCTTGCGTTTTATCTAATGCACAACCGCATCGTCAGGTTTTGGACGATTGGAGCCGGTTACGCGGTCTCCGATGATCAGCCCGTCGGCTCCGGCGGTGACAGAGATTTCTGCGCCGTCCATCACATCGCCCGACAAGATCATCTCAGCCAGCGGGTCCTGCAAAGCGCGCTGGATCACACGCTTCAAAGGCCGCGCACCGAACACCGGATCATAGCCTTCATCTGCCAGCCATTTGCGCGCGCCGTCATCAAGATCAAGCGTGATCTTGCGGGAGGCCAGACGCTTGCCCAAGAGCCCCAGCTGAATGTCGACGATGCCCGTCATGTCCTCGCGCGCGAGGCGGTCAAAGATGATCGTCTCGTCGAGACGGTTGAGGAATTCAGGGCGGAAATGCGCCCGCACCGCATCCATCACATCGCGCTTGGCATCGCTCGGGTCTGCCCCGTCAGGCAACTGGCTAAGCGACTGCGCGCCCAAGTTTGACGTCAGCACAATAAGCGTTTGCTTGAAGTCGACCTTGCGGCCTTGCCCATCCGTCAGCTGGCCATCATCGAGGACTTGCAACAACACGTTGAACACGTCCGGATGCGCCTTTTCGACCTCGTCAAACAGCACGACTTGATAGGGCCTGCGCCGCACAGCCTCAGTTAGAACGCCGCCTTCATCATAGCCGACATAGCCGGGAGGCGCGCCGATCAAACGGGCGACACTGTGCTTCTCCATGAACTCTGACATATCAATACGCACCATGGCGCTGTCATCGTCGAACAAGAACTCCGCCACGGCTTTGGTCAACTCAGTCTTACCGACGCCAGTTGGCCCCAGAAACATAAACGATCCCAGCGGGCGGCTTTCTTCGTTCAAGCCGGCCCGCGCGCGGCGCACGGCATTGGCGACAGACTTGACGGCCGATTTCTGACCGATCACACGGTTGCCGATTTCTTCTTCCATGCGCAGAAGCTTGTCGCGTTCACCTTCGAGCATTTTGGATGTCGGAATTCCCGTCCAACGCTCGATCACACTGGCGATTTGCTCCGGGCGTACGGCCTCGGCGACCATGATTTCGCTTTCAAGGTTTTCCGCATCGCCCAGTTGCTTTTCAAGGTCAGGGATCACGCCGTAAGACAGCTCTCCGGCTTTGGCCAGATTGCCTTCGCGCTTGGCGATGTCCAATTCGGCCCGCGCACGGTCGAGCTGTTCTTTGAGGCCTCGAGCCCCTTCGAGCTTGTCGCGCTCAGATTGCCATTGCGCCGTCATCTGCGAGGATTTCTCCTGCAGATCAGACAGCTCCTTTTGCAAGTTCTCCAAGCGATCTTTTGAGGCTGCGTCGTCTTCTTTTTCAAGCGCTGCAGCTTCGATCTGCAATTGCAGGATCTGGCGATCCAGCGCGTCAAGCTCTTCTGGTTTGCTGTCGACTTCCATACGAAGACGCGAAGCGGCCTCGTCCATCAAATCGATGGCTTTGTCGGGCAAGAACCTGTCGGTGATATAACGGTGGCTCAACTGCGAGGCCGCAACCAGCGCGCTGTCGGAGATCCGCACGCCGTGGTGAAGTTCATACTTCTCTTTAATGCCGCGCAGGATCGAGATCGTGTCCTCGACGGTGGGCTCTTCGACAAGCACAGGCTGGAAGCGTCGCGCCAAGGCTGCGTCTTTTTCAACGTGCTTGCGGTATTCATCCAGCGTCGTGGCGCCCACGCAATGCAATTCGCCGCGCGCCAAAGCAGGCTTGAGCAGGTTCGACGCATCCATCGCGCCATCGGCCTTGCCCGCACCGACCAGCGTGTGCATCTCGTCGATGAACAAGATAATCTCGCCCGCAGCCGAGGTGACTTCCGACAAGATCGCTTTGAGACGTTCTTCGAACTCGCCGCGATATTTCGCACCCGCAATTAGCGCGCCCATATCAAGCGACATCAGGCGCTTGTTGCGCAAGCTTTCGGGCACGTCGCCGTCGACAATGCGCAAGGCCAACCCTTCGGCAATCGCGGTCTTACCGACGCCCGGCTCACCAATGAGAACTGGGTTATTCTTGGTACGGCGGCTCAAGACCTGCATTGTCCGCCGGATTTCTTCATCGCGGCCAATAATGGGGTCGATTTTGCCCTGCTCGGCGGCTTGTGTCAGGTCTTGCGCGTATTTCTTCAGCGCATCATAGCCCTCTTCAGCGCTAGAGCTATCAGCTGTGCGGCCTTTACGAATATCGTTGATCGCCGAGTTGAGATTTTGCGCCGTGACAGCGCCCGCTTCCAACGCATCTTTCGCCTTAGATTTCACCACGGCCAAAGCCGTCAGAATGCGCTCGACCGGCACGAAGCTATCGCCCGCTTTCTTGGCAATTTTCGCGGCCTCATCGAGCACTTTTGCGGTTTGGTTATCAAGGTAGACCTGCCCGCCATCGCCTGTGACTTTCGGCACTTTCGACAGGGCCTGATCGACGCTTTCAAGCACCCGTTTCGGCGCTCCGCCTGCGCTGGTGATCAGGTTAGACGCCAAGCCTTGGTCGTCATCCATCAGCGCTTTGAGCAGATGTTCGGGCGCAAGGCGCTGGTGATTTTCGCGCGTGGCGATTGTTTGTGCCGCTTGGATGAAACCGCGTGCACGGTCGGTGAATTTCTCTAAGTCCATTGTCATATCCTTTCCATAAGCCTTCGCGTCGGAGATGCCCGCTATGCGGCACATCAGATGCGCAAATCTTACAGTTTAGATGGGAACTCGATTGATCTGTCTCAAGGGCTGGCCCTGCAAATTTGCATCACCCGTGGCAAGCGGCTAGACCCTGCAAGATTTCATGAAAGGAAGCCCATGTCAGATGACCGCCTGATCGTCGCCCTAGATGTTCCAAACGCTTTGGCCGGATTGAAACTGGCAGAGACCATTGGACCCGATGTGTCATTTTATAAAATCGGGCTGGGTATGCTAACAGGCGGTGGGCTGGCCTTGGCCAATGAGCTGAAGGACGAGCATAACAAGCGCCTCTTTCTGGACATGAAACTGTTCGATATCGGCGCCACGGTTGAGGCAGCGGTGCGGGGGTTGGCGCAATTCAATCATGACTTTCTGACCGTGCATGGTGATCCGCATGTGGTGCGTGCTGCAAAAGAAGGCGCCGCCAAGTCTGATATGAAAATTCTGGCAGTGACCGTGCTGACCTCTCTGGATCGCAGCGATCTGGACGGTTGCCTGATCCGCGAGGGTGCAATCCCCGATCTGGTGGTTGAGCGTGCGGGCCGCGCATTTGACGCAGGCGCGGATGGTGTTATCGCCTCACCGCAAGAGGCCGCCATGATCCGCGCTTTGCCGGAAGCTGCGGATCGATTGATTGTCACTCCGGGTGTGCGGCCCTCTGGGGCCGCGTCTGGTGATCAAAAGCGCATCGCGACACCCGCGGCGGCAATCGCGGATGGCGCAGATCATATCGTGGTCGGTCGTCCGATCTGGCAGGCAGAAAGCCCGCGCGCCGCGGCCAAGGCGATCCTAGCGGAGCTTCCCTAAACGAAAACGGCCCCTCGAGAAACTCGAGAGGCCGCTTGATCGGTCCTGGGAGGAGAC
>CAZCEW010000110.1:0-9023 GCA_964497775.1 uncultured Rhodobacterales bacterium | reverse complement strand
CGTAACGGGCGCGTGAGAAAGCGCTCACGAAGCGTGAGATCGATGAAATAAAGGGCCTAAAACGCGAAATCCCCGACCAATGGCCGGGGACTGCAGTCTTTAGATAAAGGGAATCAGATCAGTTGTCGTTGATATCTGTGTCCCAGACTTTGACAGAGCCTTTCGGGCTTTTGAAGATTTGGCGCAAGGCCAGCCAGATCACGAGGGCCATGGCTCCAAACGCGACCAAGGTGATTGGCAGTGACGTCGCCAAATAATCGCCAAGCCCGCCGCCCACGAAGAACACGCCTCCGATAACGGCTGCTGCGAGCGCGAAGCCCAGCAAGATGTAGCCCGGTGCGAGGACCTCAAGGATCCCAAGCGCAAGCGCCAATGCAAACCAGATCCAATAGGCAGACCAATCCATCATGATTTTCCTTTCAACAGTCCAAAGGCATTTGCAAACGCATCAAGCGCGTTGGCGGGCAGCAAGATTGTCTGCTTGCCGTCGCCTGAGCCTACAGCGGTCAGAGCTTCGACCTGCTTAAGCGCCACTTGATACTGTGCCGCTTCCAAACCGTTCTTCTGGATCGCTTCAGCAACAACGCCAGTGGCATAAGCTTCCGCATCCGATTCAACGCGGCGCGCTTTGGCTGATTGCTCGGCTGCATATAGCTCCGCATCCGCGTTCAGCTCGACGGCGCGCTTTTGACCTTCGGCGCGCGTCACTGCGGCGCGACGCTCACGTTCGGCGTTGAGCTGCTGCAACATCGCGTCGCGTGTCGCTTGATCGAGGTTCACGTCCAGAATTTCGGCGCGCGTCACTTCGATACCCCAGTCATCAACCGCATTGGCGACTTGTTCCTTGATCCGGCTGATCAATTGCTGACGGTTCGATTGGACCTCGTCGAGCTCCATCTCACCAATGCCCGAACGCACGATACCGGCCACAGTTGTGGCAATCGCCGCATCGACGTCGCGGATCCGATATACGGTCTTTTCAGGCTCGATAATGCGGTAGAACACCGATGTCTCGACCTGCACCAACACGTTGTCCGATGTAATCGCGTCTTGGCTTGCCGATGGCAGCTGACGCTCGAGAATCGAGATTTTATGCGCCACACGGTCCAGAAACGGCACGATAAAGTTGATGCCTGGCCCAAGAACCGAGCGCAGGCGGCCAAACCGTTCGACCACGTATTTCTCGGATTGCGGCACAATCCGCACGCCCATAAGGACGAGAACGACGAGAAATACGAATAACAGCAAGAACACCGCGTTATTGCCCAAGAAATTCAAAAGTAAGTCTTCCATATGAATGTAGTCCCTTTCTGCCCCCTACTATATGTAGGTACTGGTTTGCCTCTTTTTTAGTCTTATGGGCCGAAAATCGGTCGGAATCCAGCGATTGAATGCTTTGCGCGCATATCGTAATTTTGGCCTATGGCGTCACTTTGCAGGTCTTGTTTGACACAGTTCGAAGCTGGGGCGCGGTGCCCGGCCTGTGGCAATCCGCGTGTGATGTCGCATCCTGAGCTTTTTGATCTGAGCATCGCGCATATGGATTGCGATGCGTTCTATGCCAGCGTGGAGAAGCGCGACAATCCTGAGTTGCGCGACAAGCCCGTGATTATCGGCGGCGGGCGGCGCGGCGTGGTCTCCACCGCGTGTTATATCGCGCGCATCAAGGGCGTACGGTCGGCGATGCCGATGTTTCAGGCTTTGAAACTTTGCCCTGAGGCGGAAGTCGTGCGCGGGCGGATGGACGTTTATGTCGAGGTATCACGCCAGATCCGCGCGATGATGGAGGATATGACGCCGTCTATTGAGCCCTTGTCTTTGGATGAGGCCTTCATGGACCTCAGCGGTACGCAAAGGCTGCATGGCGTGCCCCCTGCGGTGATGCTGGCAAAGCTGGTCAACCGAATGGAACATGAGTTGGGCCTCACCGGCTCCATTGGGCTGAGCCATAACAAGTTTCTGGCCAAGGTCGCCTCGGATCTCGACAAACCGCGTGGCTTTTCGGTGATTGGCAAGGCCGAGACGGCGGAGTTTTTGCAAGACAGGCCCGTGTCGCTCATTTGGGGCGTAGGCGCTGTGACGCGGGAGCATTTGGCCAATGCTGGTATTCGGACGTTCTCAGACCTGCTGCGCTGGGACCGCAAAGACCTTCACGCGCGGTTTGGATCGATGGGCGAGCGGCTTTGGCATCTGGCGCGCGGCGAGGATTACCGCAAAGTATCCTCGCATGAGCCGGTCAAAGGCATCTCGAACGAGACGACTTTCAGTGAAGACACGGCAGATGCGGATATTCTAGACGGGCATCTGTGGCGCATGTCAGAGAAAGTCGCGGATCGCGCCAAGGCGAAAGGCTTTGCGGGCCGGGTCGTGAACCTGAAGCTGAAACGCGCCGATTTCCAACTGGTCACGAAACGCCTATCGCTGCGAGATGCGACGCAGATGGCCGACACGATCTACCGCACCACGCGCGATCTGTTTGAGACTGTCGCAGATCAAGGGCCATTCCGCCTGCTTGGCGTGGGCATCAGCGATTTGATCCCTGAGACGGAAGCCGACCGGTCCGGCGATTTGCTGGACCCGGACGCAGGCAAGCGCAGTGATGCGGAGCGCGCGACGGATAAAATCCGCGAGCGGTTCGGGTCGGATGCGATTGTAAAGGGGCGGTCGCTGCGCTGATTATTCCGCAGCCAAGGGCAATTTCTTGCGGCCAATATCCGTGATCTCGGCGATGATCTGGCCCATCAGCGTTTGGAACGCGTCGAAATTGCCGTTTGGCCTGATCCGCGCCTCGTTCATATATAAAGAGCGATCAATCTCGATCTGAAGCGCATGTTGGCGCTTGGACGGGCGGCCATAATGCTGGGTGATATATGCGCCCGCAAAAGGCGCGTTGCGGCTGACGCGCAGGCCCGCATCGCGGAAACGCTCTTCGATCCGGTCGACAATATCACCATCCGCCGAGGCGCCGAAACGGTCGCCCAGCACGATCTCCGGGCGCGGCAGGCCCTTTAGGCCCACTGCATCGACGGCTTCATGTGGCATCGAGTGGCAATCGACCAAAATCGCCTCGCCAAAGCTCGTCTTCGTGTCATCAAGCAGGCTTTGCAGCTGGTCATGATAGGGGCGCCAGTAATTGGCGACACGCGCATCTGCCTCGGCGCGGTTCAACTTACCGCTGTAAATTTCCCGCCCGTTGGACACGACCCGAGGGATCACGCCTAAGCCCGACGCAATACGCGGATTGTGACCGACCTTGCGCACGCCATCGACAATAGCCGGGTCCAATTCATCAGCGGCGCGGTTTAAATCGAGATAAGCGCGCGGCATGCGGGCGGTCAGAACAGGGGCGCCAAATTCAACGCCAGGTGCGATCAACAAATCAACAAACGCATCCTCAGAGGAGCGGATCGTCAACTCATCAAGGACAGATTTGCGGATGAACGACCACGGGTAATCCCGCCCGCTATGAGGGCTGGCGAAGACCACTGAAGTGGTCTGTATGTCCGGTCGGGACAGGAAATAGGCGTCTTTACTCATCGTTCCCTTCACTACACACTCTTATAGGCCCTTTTGTGGCAAACTCAAAAGCCCTTGAACGCGCATACGACTCCTTTTATAGAGCGCGAACCGACGTGCTTTGGCGACGTCCATTTTGCTATGGGAATCGTTGATTGTACGGGTCAGATGGGCGCTTAGCTCAGTGGTAGAGCACTTCGTTGACATCGAAGGGGTCACTAGTTCGAACCTAGTAGTGCCCACCATCTGGAACGAGATTTAATGAAGGCGCCCTTCGCGCTGGACCAAAGGAGAAGAGACATGAAGGTGAAAAATTCGCTTCGCTCCCTGAAGTCGCGCCACCGGGATTGCCGGATCGTGCGCCGCAAGGGCCGCGTTTACGTGATCAACAAAACACAGCGCCGTTTCAAAGCCCGTCAGGGTTAAGCCGCTCGCTGAGATTTTTAGAAAAGGCCGCTCCGAATTGGGGCGGCCTTTTTCTTTGGGCGCTTTGTCACGATGGGGCTTGGCGCAGACACGATTGCTCATGTTGTTTGAAATGGTCATGTGGAAAGGGCTTCGTCCAAGAAATGCCCGCGATCAAATCATGCAAGCCCTCTTTGCTCGCCTCCATTAGCCAATTCCCGACAGCGCATTTGGCAAAAGCATAATGCGCAGCCCCAAGAGGGCTGGGTTGGTAGAATTTCGAAGGCCGATCTATCTGGTCCAACCGCATGTCAGGATCAATCTGAGCCTCCAGCATCCGAGCAAGGGCGGCTTTCGAATAGTTCGGGCGATGATCAAACTGCATCGCCAATCCTTCGTCAAACCATGTTGGAAGCCTGTAGCTTCGCAGCATGACGCTGGTGCGCGCACTTAGCTCTGCATGTGCCAGCTCATGCGCTGCGACATTCACGTTTTGACCTTTGGGCCCCAGAACAATGATGGGCGTCATCAAGGGTGCGAAGAGTGTGGTTCCGTGGCTTACTTTGAGACCCGCAACGGGGCGCGAGAAACACAATATCATGGGGCGGGCCTGAGCTTCGCCGTAGAGACCCTCTAGTGACTGCCGCGCTTCGTGCTCTAGCCCGTCTCGGCAATCGCCCGGTGCCACAGCTGCCGCGATGGCCGCATGAGTCCAACTGTAATTTGCGGCGAAGAACAAGAAAACCATCACGCCCAATAGCGCGAACCATCGTCGGATCAGTCTCATACCCTGCCCTTCTTGTAAGTGACGTTGGATAGGCTTCTATTTGAACAGAGAATCCGCAATCAGTTGCGCGAAAGTACGGCGATCAAGAAAGCCTGTCACCGTCAGATTGCGCGTATCCTGGAAGCGTCTGATGGCGCGACGGGTGTTGTCGTCAAAAGTGCCATCCACAGCGCCCGGTTTCAGACCGAACTTCTTGAGACGGTCTTCCACCAATTTGCGCGCACCGGGCTGGAGACCCAACCGCTCTTCATTGCGCGCGGCGGCTTGCAAGGCGTCACGGTTGCGCGACTGAAAAGCCAACTCCGCCATCCGTTCGCGCGCGTTTTCTACAAATGCACCTTCCGGGTAGCGCGAGACATAGTCCTGATAGGCAGGCATTTGATCCAATTGCCGTGCCACATCCCATTCTGCGCGATCTTGGGCAGCCGCAGCCTCGCGGCGTCTTTGCTCAAACGGGGCCAGACGTTCTGTTGCGACCTCGGCAAAAACGCCATCCGGGTAGCGTTCGAGATATTCACGCAAGCCCGCCTCGTTCCCGCGACGCCCTGTGGCACGCCAATAAGCGCGGTCGCGGCGTTCTAACTCGGCCTGACGTTGGCGGGCCTCTTCTTCCAACTCGCGCGAACGGCGCTCGGCTTGTTGTTGAACCCGGTCGATCTGCGAGCGGTTCAGATAGCCCGTTGCCAACTCGCCATTGTCATTTTGCCAATTCGCGATCGCCGCGCGAGAGCCGCGTCCGAAAATGCCATCGACGCCACGCGTGTCAAAGCCTAGAAGCGTCAGGTTGCTTTGAATGGCGCGCCGAATATTGCGGGGCAAATTCAAAGCCGCTTCAGCCTCCTGCGCGCGCTGCTGCGGCGTGCGCAAACCCGCCAGTTTTTCGCGCGCAACGTCCACAAAGCGTCCATTTGGATAGGTCTTGAGGTAATTCTGGAATGCCTCTGCCGTGCCCGCGCGCGATGTTGCGCCCCAAAAGGCGATCTCGGCCACAGATGTGCCGCGTGGTGCTGGCCCGACCGAGCCGCCACCGACAGGAAGATCATCCAAAACCGCGGGCAGGAATGGCACGAAGCGTGACACGAACCCGCTGGCTTGCAAGGAAGGCCAGTTCTCAAGGCCCGCCGCAATGGTTTGGCCGGGCTGGGTCAGATCTTGGTTGATGAAACCTGCAATATCGCGCGAGCTGCCAGTGATCAGCGTCACCCCTTGCGGCATATCAGGGCGCGGCAATCCTGCGGTCAGCCCACGGCCCAAACGCATGTCGCGCCCGTCATCCGCAAAGAGCAAGACCGCACCGCCCGGCGAACGGGAAGCAATATCAAGAAGAAACCCGATGGAGATACCTTGCGTGCCGACCTGCGCCAGATTTGGCCTGCGCGCATCGGTCCCCAACCACCACGAATCCGAGTAGGAATTGGCAAAATGCCCGGTGACCGCGATCACAATCCGGCCCGTTCCATCTGCAGCATCGTTGAGTTGAGTGACCACATCGCGCATCTCGTTAGAGGTAAGATTGCGTCCACGCACAACTCGGAAGCCTGCATCTGTTAGGCTCCGTTCACTGCTCACGATAATATCGGCACTGCTAAGACGGTCGGCATTTCGGTAGCGTTCATTGCCAATCACAAGCGCCAGATCAGTGGCCCAAACAGGCCAAGCCAAAAGAGCAGCAACCCCGGCCAATAGAATGCGTCTCATACGATATCCCCCCGTTTTTATCAGGTCTCAATCGTAGCTGCGCTTGTCCTCAATAACTAGCCCATCATTTGGAAGGCTGCCCAAAGGCATGACCTCGACGCTTGCGCGCAGTTTTAGAACCTCTTGCACGGCTGGCTCAAATTGCGCGGCGTTCCCCCCGTCAGACTCGATCAGAACCGCCATCGTATCGGCATCGCCGTCTCGGTCCGCGACAACCCGAACCCGCGTCACATCCAGCTTGCGCCTCAGCTCCGCCACTTGTTCGGGCCGCACAAACATCCCCTTAATCTTGGTCGTCTGATCGGCGCGCCCCATCCAGCCTTTGATGCGCATATTGGTCCGGCCACATGGGCTTTGCCCGGGCAGCACGGCGCTCAGATCGCCAGTGGCAAAACGAATAAGCGGATAGTCGGGGTTGATCGCGGTGACGACCACTTCGCCCACCTCACCCACTGGCACTGGGTCACCCGTGCCGGGGCGGACGATTTCGACCACAACGCTTTCATTGACGATCAAACCCTCCATCGCAGGGCTCTCATAGGCGATATTTCCCAGATCCGCCGTCGCGTAGCATTGCAAACACGAGATCCCGCGCTCCGCATAAGCCGCGCGCAATTGCGGAAATAGCGCCCCGCCCGAGACCGCCGCTTTGGTAAAGCTTAGCGTCTCGCCCATCTCATCGGCCTTATCCAAGATCACCTTCAGATAATCCGGTGTGCCGGCATAGGTCGTGCACCCAATATCGCTTGCCGCGCGCACTTGCAGCTCGGTCTGGCCTGTGCCGGCGGGCAAAATCATCGCCCCAACTGCACGCGCGCCATTCTCAAACATCGTGCCCGCTGGTGTCAGATGATAGCTAAAGCAATTCTGCACGATATCGTCCGCGCCAATCCCGCCGGCATGTAAAAACCGTGCGAACCGCCACCAATCATGGCTCGACCCGCCAGGCTCATAAATCGGCCCCGGAGATTGGAACACATGGCTGACCTCACCCACGCGCATCCCGCCAAACGGAGGCTTGGCTTTCTGCGCCGCACTCAGCTCTGACTTGCGCAAAACCGGCAGTTGCGCCAGATCGGCCAAAGACTGTATCTCCGCACCCAACGCGCGCAATTGCACAACCTGATCGGCCTCACGTTGATCGGCGGTTCGAGCTTCCTTCTCGTCGTAAAAACTCAAGACAACCACCGCTTGCGCCGCCGGTAAGAGCGCACATCGCGGAAAGATTTGCGCCCCTCGTCCGACATGCCAAGGTAGAATTCCTTCACATCCGGGTTCTCGCGCAGCTCGGCGGCCGGGCCATCCATCACAACGCGACCGCTCTCCAGAATATAGCCGTAATGCGCGAAGCGCAGCGCCACATTGGTGTTTTGCTCGGCCAATAGAAATGACACGGCCTCTTTCTCGTTGAGGTCTTTGACAATGCCAAAAATCTCTTCAACCAGTTGCGGCGCCAAACCCATCGAGGGTTCATCCAGCAAGATCGTCTCGGGTCGCGACATCAGCGCGCGGCCAATAGCCGTCATCTGCTGCTCGCCACCCGATGTATAGCCCGCCTGAGATTTGCGCCGCTCTTTGAGACGCGGAAAATAAGAATAGACCTTTTCCAGATCTGCATCGATAGCACCCTTGCCATCGCCGCGCGTATAAGCGCCGGTCATCAGGTTTTCTTCAACCGTCAAATGCTCAAAACAATGCCGCCCTTCCATCACTTGGATAACACCGCGCTTTACCATCGCCGCCGGATCAAGGCCGGCTACAGATGTGCCGCGATAGTGGATCGAGCCTTTGGTCACTTCGCCCCGCTCAGAATGCAAAAGGTTTGAAACGGCCTTCAATGTCGTCGTCTTGCCCGCGCCATTGCCGCCCAGCAAAGCGGTGATCCCACCTTGCGCCACATTCAAAGAGACACCCTTCAACACCAAGATCACGTGATTATAAATCACCTCGATATTGTTGACCTCAAGCAAGGTCTCGGGCTTGGCCGCATCCAGCATCTCAGAACTCCGTTAAGGGTATCGCGCGCGCCGCGTTTTACAGCGCGACGCTTGGCTTCGCTTTGGCAAAAATACTCAAATCCTCCGGCCCGCACCATAGCAGGCCGGAGGCTTAGCTTAGATCAACCGCAGCTTGGTGTGATGCCGCTCTCGGCTGCGAAAGCTGCCGAGTCTTCATCAACCAAAGGCAAGATCACGTCTTGGTCCGACTGGAAATAATCGGTGATCTTGTTCCACTGGCCTGCGCCCGCATCCCATTGCGCAACAGCACCATAGCCGTCACCGCCGTGGTTTTCGCAAGACACTTTGAAGGTCGGGCCAAAGTTCGGCAGGCCAATCTCGGCCATCCGTGCCTCAGTCATCTCCAGAGCTTCCATCCCGTCACGCATCATCGCTGGCGTGATGTCGCCCGTGCCGTGGATCTCTTGCGCGGTGCGTGCAGCTTCGGCCGCCAACATCGCGGCATACATGCCACGGTTATAAAGCGCCGTCCCAAGCTGGTCGCCAGCACCTGCGGCTTTGCCCGCATCAACGACGTATTTCTGCAAGTCGTCGAAGATCGGGTAATCTTTGCCCAGATTGTGGAAGGTCAGAGCCTTATAGCCATTGGCCGCATCGCC
>CAZCEW010000109.1:0-9033 GCA_964497775.1 uncultured Rhodobacterales bacterium | reverse complement strand
GAGACCAGCGTTTGGCCAGAGCGCGACTCACCTCACATAGGGGGCCGAGAAAGCAAAACTGTTGCCTGCTGCGCTGAGCCATTGCTGCCAGCACGTCGCTCGCGCGCGCTAAGGGCTTGGTTTACGTCCCCTTTCTCGAAGCCGGGTCGCCGCTGGAGAGTGATGTCGCAAGCACATCTTCAGCGGCCTCCGCGCGCTCAGGGCGAGACGTCTGAGAATGGCTTTTTCCGCAATTGCAAGAGCATCCATGTTGCAGCGCAGCATCACTTGGCAACTCATTATGATGCGTCGGCGGAGCTTTGCGCAACGACATATAGCCCGCTAGCCAAAACCCGCCGCAAATTTACGCCAGGTCAAAGCGCAATTGTTTTTGCGTCCGCATCCGCCTTTATAGGCTCACCAAGTCAGGAGAGACCTTCATGGCAGACTATTCCACACACGAAGAAGGTGTTGGTGCCACTGGGCTTATTGTTGCAGCGGTCCTTATCGGATTGTTCGTCCTTGTTTTGGCGTTGCTTGGCACCGGGACGATCCCGGCCTCTCAAGCGACTAACCCGTCCGCTGTGTTTGACGGCGGCGCTGCGGCGCCCGCGATCGAGAACACGTCCGGGACCACGACAGGCAATTAGACCAACACTCACGTCACAAGTACAAATTATCGGCAGTCGCTCCCCAGCGGCTGCCGTATTTGCGCGCGTATCCGAGGGCTTGCCATGCTGATCCTTCATTGTCCCTATTGCGGCACCGACGCCGAAGAGACCGAACTTACGCCGGGTGGCGAGGCGCATCTGACGCGCGAAACCGTGGGCTCGGACGATGTCGATTTCGAGAGCTATTTGTTCATGCGCAAGAACCCCAAAGGCGTGCATTTCGAGCGCTGGCGCCATGCCAATGGCTGCGGCAAGTGGTTTCACGCGGCACGCTGCACGATGACGCTGGAGGTCTTTGGCACCTATAGCGCGCAGACGACTGCACCGCCGAAGGTGATTTTGGACGCGATCAAAGCGCGTCGTCCGCAGTTTGACCACAAGGACCCACATAAATGACCTATCCCGATCAGGAAATCTATGACCCAACGCCGCCAAAGCCTTGGCCTCCGGGCCCGTTTGTTTTGCGCTTTGCCTTGGCTGTTCTTGTTGCCGCGGCATTGGGCTGGGTGTTGCAGGCTTTTGCCGGTCAGCTTGGCGATCTGGCGCTTCGCATCGGACTGGCGGCAGCTATTGCCATGGCTTTGTATTTGCTGGTCACCAACCTGACATGGCGGCGCGGCGCGCGGTTTATCACCTCTTTGGCGGTCGCTGCGGCTTTCTCAGTGGCCTTCTGGGCGCCGTGGCTTCTGGCAGAGTTCGGCGGGCTTCCTGCCAGCTTTGCCGAGGCCTCTGCGCGCGCGGAACAAACACGCTATGATCTGACATCTTTCGGCCAGCCTGTCGTGCTGGAGGGCTGGATCATGTTCATGTGGCTGGCGATCACCGGCGGCATTGCTCTTGTGCCCTTATGTGCAGGCATTGCGAAGCCTTCGCCTCACAACAATCTCGCCCGCGTCAATCCGTTCTCTGACCCAGCACGCGATCGCAAACCGCTGATGGCGCTGTTTGGATACCCGATTGTGGCTTTCCTTGCGGCGGCGGCGGTGACCTACCTGTTCGATTGGTTTGGTGATTGGGGCGTGCCGACCTCGCTGAGCTCGATCCTGATCCTTCTGCCAATGCTGTTGATGATCTTCCCTGTCGCGGGGTTTACCACGTCTGTGATTGCCGCGCTTTTGGTGGGGGCTGCGGGTGTGCTTGGCTACTGGGTCCCGTGGCTGGTCAAAACCTACGGCCAAGATGGCGCGATGGCGTTTCTGACAAGCGGACCTTCAGACATGATCGCGGCAGTCAGGGCCATGGCCGAAGAGTTCGGCGGCTATGAGTTGACCACCTCTGGCTCGACCTCGGTCTATTCAGACGGGTGGACCTTTGTGATCTGGGCTGCCACGACGCTGGCCTTGGCGGGTTTGCCATTGCTTGTCGTCCTCGGGCAGCGGTTTTTCTATAAATTGCGGTGGAATTGAGCATGAGTTTCGCAGCTAGGATTTTGCTATGAGCACACGTCTTTCCTCTGGCGGCAGGCATCTGAACACGTCGCGTCAGGTCTCGTTCAAGTTCAACGGACGGCGTATGTTGGGCTTTGAGGGCGATACGTTGGCCTCGGCTCTTTTGGCCAATGATCAGATGTTGATGGGCCGCTCGTTCAAATATCACCGCCCGCGCGGGGTCGTGGCCAGCGGCGCTGAGGAGCCCAATGGATTGGTCAATCTCGGACAGGGCGGCAAGTTCGAGCCCAATGCGCGGGTGACGACGACGGAAATTTTTGAGGGGCTGGAGGCGCAAAGCCAGAACCACTGGCCGAGCTTGGACTATGATATCGGCGTGGTGAATAATTATGCCGCACGTTTCTTACCTGCCGGGTTTTATTACAAGACATTCATCCATCCGCGCGCGGCGTGGAAGCATGTGTTCGAGCCGATCATTCGCAAATCGGCAGGCTTGGGCAAAGCGCCGAGCGAGGCGGATGCGGATGTCTACGAGCATTTCTACGCCTTCGTCGATGTGCTGATCGTGGGTGGCGGCATCGCGGGGCTTCAGGCCGCGAAGACGGCAGGCGAGGCAGGCTTGAGCGTGATCTTGTGCGAGCAGAGCGCGCATTGGGGTGGCCGCGCGCCAGTGGACGGGGCCGAGATTGATGGCGCGCCTGCGGAGGATTGGATCAACAAGACCCTGCAAGCACTTGAGAAGATGGACAATGTCACGCTTCGCACACGCATGATGGGCGCGGGCATCTACGATCACGGCTATGCGCTGGCCTATGAGCGGTTGCAGGACCATGCGCCTGCGGATGATCTGCCGCGCCAGCGCTTGTGGAAGATCCGCGCGGCTCAGATCATCACCGCGACGGGTGCGATTGAGCGGCCGCTGTCTTTTGCGGGCAATGATATTCCGGGCGTCATGCTGGCCTCGGCGATGCGCGATTATCTGGTGAACCATGCGGTGTCGCCGGGGGACCGGACGGTGGTGGTGACCAATAATGACGACGCATACCGCACGGCGATTGCATTGAAGCAGGCGGGGCTGGAAGTGCCGATGGTGCTCGATGCGCGCGCGCAAGGTGGCGGGGCTTTGGCAGATGAGGCCCGCGCTTTGGGCATACGGGTTGAGAATGGCAAAGCTGTCGCCTGGGTCAATGGCTCGAAACGGGTTACCGGCGTAGAGATTTGCGGCATCGAGAGCGAAGGCAAATCGGTCACTTTGGTGCCATGCGATGCGGTCGCGATGTCAGGCGGCTGGTCGCCTGTTGTTCATTTGTGGAGCCATTGCGGCGGCAAACTGAACTGGGATGACGCGCAGGCGCATTTCAAACCAGACGCCACGCGACCTCCGACAGGGGCGGATGGCGAAGGGTTCGTCTCGGTCGCAGGCATTGCCAATGGCGCGATGGACACGAGCGCGGTGCTGGCGGATGCCTCTGAGACGGCCAAGCGCGTGGTCAAAGGCTTGGGCGGAACACCAAAACGCGGCGGAGTGCCGAAAGCTGCGCCAGAGCCTGAGGCTCCGATGCGGCCCGTGTGGCGGATGCCTTTGGGGGCGGGGTATAAGCTGCGATCCAAGATGTGGCTCGATTTTCAAAACGATGTGAAAGTCTCTGACGTGCAACTGGCTGCGCAGGAAGGTTTTGAGAGCGTCGAGCATACCAAGCGCTATACCACGCTGGGGATGGCCACGGACCAAGGTAAGCTTAGCAATATCAATGGCTTGGCGGTTTTGGCCGATAGTCTGAACGCCGAGATTCCGCAAGTCGGCACCACGACCTTCCGCCCGCCTTACACGCCTATTTCGATGGGGGCGATTGCGGGCGAGGCAAGCCGAGAGCTGTTCCAACCGATTGAGCAAACCCCGCTGCACGCATGGGGCGAGGCAAACGGCGCGTATTGGGAGCCTGTGGGCCATTGGCGCCGTGCCTATTGCTACCAGCGCGCGGGCGAGAGCGTGGAGGAGGCCGTCAACCGCGAGGTCAAATCCGTGCGCGACAGTCTGGGGCTGTTGGACGCCTCGACCCTCGGCAAGATTATCGTCAAAGGGCCTGATGCGGGCAAATTCCTCGACATGATGTACACCAATATGATGTCCAATCTGAAACCGGGCAAATGCCGCTACGGGCTGATGTGTACCGAGAACGGATTTCTGACGGATGACGGCGTGGTTGCGCGGATAGATGACGACACGTGGCTGTGCCACACCACCACCGGCGGGGCGTCTCGCATCCATGCGCATATGGAGGAATGGCTGCAGACCGAATGGTGGGATTGGAAGGTCTACACCGCCAATGTCACAGAGCAATATGCGCAAATCGCGGTGGTCGGGCCGAATGCGCGTAAGGTTCTCGAAAAGCTCGGCGGGATGGATGTCAGCAAGGATGCGCTGGGCTTTATGGAATGGGCTGAAGGGCAGATCGGTGGGTTCGATGCACGGGTGTTTCGGATTTCCTTCTCGGGCGAGTTGTCTTTTGAAATTGCCGTACCCGCCAGCCAAGGCCGCGCCTTTTGGGACGCGCTGATGGAGGCCGGTGCGGAGTTTGATGCGACCGCCTATGGCACGGAATGCCTGCATATTCTGCGCGCCGAGAAAGGCTTCATCATGATCGGTGACGAGACCGACGGCACGGTGATCCCGCAGGACTTGGGGCTGCATTGGGCGCTGTCGAAGAAGAAGGACGACTACCTTGGCAAACGGGCGCAAGAGCGCGCGCATATGACCGATCCGGAGCGGTGGAAGCTGGTGGGGCTGGAAACGCTCGACGGCTCGGTGCTGCCGGATGGCGCCTATGCCGTGGAAGAGGGCACCAACGCCAATGGCCAGCGCAATATGATCGGGCGGGTGACCTCGACTTACTATTCCGCCAATCTGGAGCGTGGCATCGCGATGGGTCTGGTCAAACATGGGCCCGAGCGGATGGGCGAGGTGCTGGATTTCCCGAAAGTGGACGGAGAGGTCGTGGAGGCGCGGATCGTGGATCCGGTGTTCTTCGATCTCGAAGGGGAGAAGCAAAATGTCTAACACAGTCAGTGCCTTGCAGGGCGAAGTATATGTTGGTTCGGCAACGATTTCAGAGGCAGGCTTGCGCGGTATGATCACGCTGCGCGCGGATTTGGCCTCGAGAGCATTGAGCAAAGCGTTGAAAGCGGAAGGGTTGGCGGTGCCGGATCAGCGGCGTTGTACCTCCAAGGGTGATTTGGCCTGCGCCTGGATGTCGCCTGATGAGCTGTTGATCATGTGCCCTCATACGGCGGCAGAGGCGCTGGTGGCGAAGCTGTCAAAGGCCCTCAGCGCTGAGCATGCGCTGGTCGTCAATGTCTCTGATGCACGCGCCGTGTTTGAAGTTTCAGGCCCTGCGGCGCGCGAGGTGATCGCCAAGCTCAGCCCCGTCGATCTGTGGCCTGCGTCTTTCCAAGCGGGCCAGATCCGACGCACGCGATTGGCGCAAGTTCCAGCGGCGTTTTGGATGCGCAGCGATGGGGCGATTGAGCTGATCTGCTTTCGCTCCGTCGCGCATTATGTGTTTGATTTGTTGAAACGATCAGCACGTCCCGGCGCGGAAGTGGGGTTTTTCGCCCATTGAGCGTAAACCCGCTTGTGATACGGCGCGTCTTGTAGGAACCTACCTCCAACCGGAATGTGTGTGTGGGGGGCACTCTGGCGTGTGGACGATCGCGCTATTCTCCCCGTAGATACTGTTGTTTTTCGGTCTTCTAAGCCACGCCACCCGGCCGTGGATATAGTTTGAAGCACGATGGAGGTCTTCGATGAAGAAATTGCTAGCTGTGGCGGCATTGGCCGTTGGTATGGTGGGAACCGCAGAGGTGTCGGCGGCGACCTATGATTGCCGCGTGACGTCGAAAACCAAGTTCACAGGGGTGACGCCAGATCGCATCCGGTTCAGAACCTCCGGCGACCGTGTGACTGTCAGCGACAATGTCGGCAAGCGCATCGGCAAGTCCTCGGTCACAGGCAAACTGGGTCGCAAAGTGGGCAATGTGCAGCTGGTCAGCTGGAAATTGTCGCCGATCCCGCAAAGCATGAAGCCGCAATGGGAAACAAAATTCTATGAAGCGACGGTTAACTACCGCGCTCGGATCAACACGCGCTCGGGTCAGTTTTCGATGTCGGGCAGCTTTGTGACCCGCGTCTCAAGCGCCAATGACGGGCTGAACATGCAAGGTTTCGGACGCTGCCGCCGCCTGTAAGCCAGCCCCGCTAGATCCTGCGGGAGCGTCAAATTATTGCCATACTGCCTCGGTATTTCTGAGACGGTATGGGACGTCTCTCTATCTTGACTTCCCTGCCTAAATGCCCGTGGGCGTGCGCGAAAACGCGTAGTGTGAACTGATGAAGGATTTAAGATGAAACGTATTTTGACAGCAGCATTGATCGCGAGCCTGCCTGCAACAACTGGGATGGCCGCGGTTTATGATTGTCGCATGAGCAAGAACGACCCTTCCGGCTGGGTTCCAGAGCGCGTCGTGGTCAATTACCGCGCGGGCAGCGATCAAGTGACTGTCAATGATCCGATCATCCAGCATTTTGTAGGCCAGCCAATCACTGGCGAGGTGGATGTCGACAACGGCAAGCGCGTGACGTTCAAATGGACGGTCCAAAGTACCAACCGGACGGCGCAATTTGCCAAGATGGCTTACCGCATGACTGTGCGCAAAGGATCCAATGCCGTATCAATTTCCGGCAAGCCTTTGGGCTATGTGAACAATTACCGCTCCTCTGGGGTGTGTAAGGTACGCGGCTGATCCGCGCCCCAGCCTCACGAACCCATATATCCCCTTGACCCTGAGCGCTTGCGCGCTCAGTTATCAGATATCTTGAACATCTGACCAATGGGGGCCCGATATGGCTTTTGAACTTCCAGCACTTCCCTATGCCCATGACGCTTTGGCCGATGGAGGCATGTCGCGCGAGACGCTCGAATACCACCACGATCTGCATCACAAAGCCTATGTCGATAATGGCAATAAGCTGATTGCGGGCACCGAATGGGACGGCAAATCGCTCGAGGATATCATCACCGGCACGTATGACGCGAAAGCTGTGGCGCAGAACGGTATCTTCAACAATATCAGCCAGCTTTGGAACCATAACCAGTTTTGGGAAATGATGGGGCCGGGTGCGTCTTCTATGCCGTCAGAGCTGGAAGCCGCTTTGAAAGACAGCTTCGGGTCGGTCGATAAGTTCAAAGAAGAGTTTTCTGCCGCAGGCGCGGGTCAGTTCGGCTCTGGCTGGTGCTGGCTGGTGAAAGATACCGATGGCGGCCTGAAGGTCACCAAGACCGAGAACGGCGTGAACCCGCTTTGCTTTGGCCAAACAGCGCTTCTGGGCTGCGACGTGTGGGAGCACAGCTACTACATCGATTTCCGCAACAAGCGTCCGGCCTATCTGACCAACTTCCTCGACAATCTGGTCAATTGGGAAAACGTCGCCAGCCGTATGTGATCTGGCCGACATTGAGTTTGGTGAGGGGCCCTGCAATTTGCGGGGCCTTTTGCAATTCTAGGGAAGGGGAATTTTGGTAGGCCCGGCAGGACTTGAACCCGCAACCAAAGCGTTATGAGCGCTCTGCTCTAACCAGTTGAGCTACAGGCCCCCAGTGGTTTGCCTTGCCTACCAGAGATTGCAGGGCGGTCAAGTGTTGCCCCCAATGGGTGGGTGGTTTATCGGATGACCCACGAGATTTGGGGGCGATATGAGCGATCACGGCAAGAACGGTTTGACCTATGCGGATGCGGGCGTCGACATTGATGCGGGCAACGCGCTTGTGGACCGGATCAAACCTGCAGCGGCGGCCACGAAACGCCCGGGCGTGATGGACGGGCTTGGCGGGTTTGGGGCGTTGTTTGATCTCAAAGCGGCCGGGTATTCCGACCCGATTTTGGTGGGCGCCACAGATGGCGTTGGCACCAAGCTGCGCATTGCGATTGATACGGGCAATTTCGCGACCATCGGCATTGATCTGGTGGCGATGTGCGTCAATGATCTGGTCTGCCAAGGCGCGGAGCCATTGTTTTTCTTGGATTATTTCGCCACAGGCAAGCTGGAGCTCGATGCGGCGGCCACGATCATCGAAGGCATCGCTGAGGGCTGCGCGCAATCAGGCTGCGCTTTGATCGGCGGCGAGACGGCAGAGATGCCGGGGATGTATTCGGAAGGTGATTTCGACCTTGCTGGCTTTGCCGTAGGCGCGATGGAGCGGGGCGGATCGCTGCCCGCGGGCGTGGCCTCTGGCGATGTGTTGCTAGGGCTAGGCTCGAACGGCGTGCATTCCAACGGCTACTCGCTGGTGCGCGCGGTGGTGGAGCGCTCGGGGCTGGCATGGGATGCGCAAGCACCGTTCGCAGACCTAAGCTTGGGGGAGGCCTTGCTGGCGCCCACGCGGCTCTATGTGCGGCAAGTTCTCGATGCCGTGCGGGCAGGGGGTGTGCATGCGCTGGCCCATATCACCGGCGGCGGTTTGACCGAGAACTTGCCACGCATTTTGCCCGAGGGGCTTGGCGCGGATATTGATCTAAGCGCATGGGATGCGCCGGATGTGTTCAAATGGCTGGCCGAGACGGGTGGCACGCCTGAGGCCGATATGCTCAAGACGTTTAATTGCGGGATTGGCATGGTGCTTGTCGTTGATCCGGCCCGCGCGGATGCTTTGGCCGAGATGCTGGAGGCTGCAGGCGAGACCGTGATCCGTCTGGGTCAGCTCAGCGATACACCCGGCATGCGCTACTCGGGGCAGCTTTTGTGACGCGGGTTGCGATCCTGATTTCGGGCGGCGGCTCGAATATGGTCAAGCTGGTCGAAAGCATGAAAGGCGATCACCCGGCGCGGCCGTGTTTGGTGTTTTCCAACAAGGCCGACAGCGCGGGGCTGGTGAAAGCGCAAGGCTTTGGCGTGCCCACGGCGCATGTCGACCACAGACCTTTCGGCGAAGATCGCGCGG
>CAZCEW010000108.1:0-9174 GCA_964497775.1 uncultured Rhodobacterales bacterium | reverse complement strand
GGCACGCGGGCAACGTTGGGCGCGTCGATATAGGTCGTGGGCTCATCAACCCGTTTGAGCGTTTCGAACGGGTGGGGGCCGTCTTTGTAAGCGCGCCTCAAATAGGGATCGCGGTTGCGAGCAGATTTCGCATGCGCGCCCAGCCCCGTGCGCCAGCTAGTTGGCGGCTGGGCGTTGGGGGCCAGCGGGAAATCTTGGGCCAGTTCAAGCGTCGTGGTCACAACCGCAAGGCCGTAGCGATTTGCTAGGAAAGGATTTTGACCATGCTTGTCGTTTATCCCTGCAGCGACGGCCAGAATGCCAAGGTCGATATCGGAGGCCGCCATCGAATGCGCGCGGGCTTCAAAGCCAAGGCTGCGGATATAAGCGGCAAGCGTTACGGCCGTTTCCATGCTTCGCAGGCAGACGCGTTGGTCTTGGGCGTCTTTGATCCAGTCTTCGCCTTCTGCACCTGTGGGATCGCGCGGTTTATCATAGAGAAACACGATGGCATGTGTGTGATGCCCGCAGGCGCTTGGCGGCGCGCGCATGCTTTCGCGCAAACCGGCCATTATCACATCGATGCCAGCGGCCAGGGATTTGGGCTGCATGGTGCGGATTTTCTCGGCCAGACGGTCCACATCGGGGTTGATGAGTGGCGCATCCAGCCACGCTTGATCGGGGATTTCACAGGTGCCCACAATCGCGGCGTCACAGTAATAGCCGAATGCTTTCAGGTGGTTGGCGCGCTCTGTTAATTCATTCGGGATCTCTGCCATCTCGCGTTTGACCAACCCGTCGCGCGTCGCATCCAACATTGCTTGATATTCCTGCATCGCGTTGACGATGCTCAAGCGATCGTCTGGGCGGCGAAAGCTGACCTGTGATTGGGGCGGGACCTGTGAGAAATCAATTGGACCGAAGCTGCCACGTTCGAGTTTTTCAAGCGGGTAGGAGCCCATATGCACGGGGCGGTTCTTGTAGGAAAACAGCTTGCCCATTACGGCGCGCTTTCGGACGGATTAGAGAGGGCGCGCTTGTCTTTGAGGGTCATGGGCCTCACTGTCAGCCAAGGCGCAATTTTGGTCAAGGGAGCATGCAGGTGATCAAGGGAGTTCTCTTTGACAAAGACGGCACGTTGTTTGATTTCGACAAGACATGGGGCGGCTGGGCGCAGGCATTTCTGCTTGATTTGGCAAAGGGCGACGAGGCTTTTGCATCGCGTATGGCCGCCGCGCTGCGGTTTGATCTCAAAGCCGCCAAGTTTCACCCAGACAGCCCGGTCATCGCCGGCACGCCGGAGGAGGGGGTGCGTCTGATCCTGCCGATGCTGCCCGATTGGGAGTTTGACGCGCTTCTGGCGCATTCCAACGCGACTGCCGCGCGTGCGCCTTTGGCGCCGGTTCTACCGCTCGTGCCATTTCTGCAAGGCTTGGCCGCGTCGGGGCTGGTGTTGGGGGTGGCTACAAATGATGCGGAGAATTCCGCGCGCGCGCATCTGAGCGCTGTTGAGGCGGAGCCGCTGTTCGACGTGATCTTGGGCTCTGATAGCGGCTATGGCGGCAAACCTGCGCCCGGTATGTGTCTGGGCTTTGCACAACTGACCGGCCTTGCGCCGCGCGATATTGTGATGGTGGGCGACAGTCTGCATGATCTGCATTCAGGGGCTGCAGCCGGTATGCGCGGCGTCGGTGTTTTGACGGGGCCTGCGCGCCGCGGCGATCTGGAAGATCATGCGGAGGTGGTCTTGGAAAGTATCGCAGAGCTGCCCAATTGGATCGCCGCACAAGCTGGTTGATTTCCGCCCCGAGGCTCGAAAAACGACGAAATGCGTCGGAAAACGCCAATGATTGCAGAGTGATCGCGGGCAGTCTTGCCTTACAGCAGTAAGAAGGTGCGATCAGATGGCGGATGGAAAACCACGCAGGAAGCGCGGCGGCGGGCGGGCTGGCAATACGCGGCGCACGACGCGGATTTCGCCCGAGCAGATGGCGTGGCAGCAGCCGATCAACACCGACGCCCCGACCGAACCCTTGGACGCCGATGGCGTGCAGGCCATTCATAAAGGCTGCATGCAAATTCTGTCCGAGTTGGGGATAGAATTTCTCAACCCTGAGGCGTGCAAGATCCTGAAAGAAGCGGGCTGCAAGGTTGATGGCACCAATGTCAAAATGGACGAAGATTTCGTCATGGAGATGTTGGGCCATGCGCCTGAGAGCTTCACGCTGACGCCGCGCAATCCGGACCGCTCGATCATCATCGGCGGCAAACACATGACGTTTGGCAATGT
Source organism: uncultured Rhodobacterales bacterium (assembly GCA_964497775.1). GTDB lineage: Bacteria > Pseudomonadota > Alphaproteobacteria > Rhodobacterales > Rhodobacteraceae > Litoreibacter. The sequence continues at coordinate 6,905 of CAZCEW010000108.1, read as the reverse complement.
TTCTTCGCCACCCAACATGTGGGATCTGAAGCGCGGCAAACGCTCGGGCGATTTTGAAGGCTACAAGGATTTTATCAAGTTAACGCAATACTTTAACTGCATCCATTTCGCGGGTGGCTATCCGGTAGAGCCCATCGATATCCACGCCTCCGTGCGCCATCTTGATTGCCTCTATGAGAAGCTGACGCTGACCGATAAGGCCGTGCATGCCTACTCGCTGGGCCGTGAGCGGGTCGAAGATGTGATGGAAATGGTGATGATTGCGGGCGGTCTGAGCCGCGAGGAATTCGATGCCAAGCCGCATATGTACACCAATATCAACTCGGTCTCGCCGCTGAAACATGACTTCCCGATGCTCGAAGGCGCGATGATCCATGCGCGGCGCAATCAGCCAGTGGTGGTGACGCCCTTCACGCTGGCAGGCGCAATGGCCCCGGTTACAATGTCGGGCGCAGTGGCGCTGTCACTTGCGGAAGGTTTGGCCGCTATTGCCTTGTTACAATACATAAATCCCGGCGCGCCTGTCGCGATTGGGACCTTTACATCCAATGTGGATATGAAGACCGGAGCGCCCGCCTTTGGCACTCCGGAATATATGCGCGCGACCCAGATGACGGGGCAGATGGCACGGTTTTACAAGCTACCGATGCGCTCTTCGGGGGTGTGTGCGGCCAATGTGCCTGACGGGCAGGCGATGTGGGAGACGTCGAATTCTCTTTGGGCGGCCGTGCAGTCGGGCACCAATATGGTCTATCACGCGGCGGGCTGGCTGGAGGGCGGGTTGATCGCGTCCCCAGAGAAATTCATCATGGATTGCGAAGTCCTACAGCAAATCCAGCGCTATTTTGATCCTGCAACTTACGCCACATCTGAGGGCGATATCGGCCTTGATGCGATCCGGGAAGTGGGTCCGTACGGGCATTATTTCGGCTGTCAGCACACGCAAGACCGCTACGAGACGGCGTTTTATTCGCCGATGATCTCGGATTGGTCGAATTACGAGGCGTGGGATCTGGCAGGCGGCATCTGGACCGCAGAGCGCGCCCATACCATGTATCGCGGCATCATCGACGAGTTCGAGGCCCCGCCGATTGAGGACGCGATCAAGGAGGAGCTTGCAGCCTTTGTAGCGCGCCGCAAAGAAGAGGGCGGGGCGCCGACAGATTTCTAGCGAGAGTGCCTTTGAGATTAGGCGCTTTGCGAATATCTAACGCAAAGCGCCCTATATTTACGCGTTTGTATTAGCGTCGTCTTCGCCGCTGCCGCTATACATGAACAGACCCGCACCAATCGCCATTGCGATATAGTGAGAATAGCGCCAGATGATGTCGGGCAATTGCACGCCGATCATGCCCCACAGATCCTTCTGCGCGAAGCCCATGGCCATATCAGCGGCACCCCAGGCGAAAATCAAAGCTCCAAGAATTTTCAGTAGCATAAGAAACGTCCTTCATTTGTTTGTCAGACAGATCTTGCTCGCTGCGTGTTACGGAGGTTTTAGCGCAAATCTGCGGTATAATTTAACCTCAACAGGGCTTTGGCGGGGATCAAATCGGCGCTTGTTGTAAAAATGTTAACGGATTCCGGCACAGGATGATGCGTGGTTTGGAAGGGAAGAATGCGATGTATGGGCTGATCAACCGATCGATTCAGTGCTTTATCGAAGACAGCTACGGCGCGGAGCAATGGGATGCTGTCGTGCTTGATGCAGGGCTGGAGTTTCGCGATTTTGAATCGATGCTTAGCTATCCGGACCCCGTTACCGAAGATGTTCTGGCGGCTTGCGTGCGCCAGATTGGCGGCTCCACCGACGCGATTTTGGAAAATTTAGGCACCTATCTCGTCACCCATCCTCATATGGAGGCTGTGCGGCGATTGCTGCGTTTTGGCGGGCATAGTTTTGCGGAATTTATCCATTCGCTTGATGATCTTAACGGTCGCGCGAAACTTGCGGTGCCTGATCTGGAATTACCGGATTTGGAAGTGCAGAACTTCACTGCGCAGAATTTCGCGCTGCATTGCAAATGGCGCAAGGCCGGCTTTGGGCCTGTGTTGATCGGCATTGTGCGCGCGATGGCCGATGATTACGGCGCCTTGGCGCTGTTCGATCTGAGCGTCAGCCCGATAGAGGGCGGCGTCAAAGAAACGCTGCGCATTGATCTTCTGAGCGAGAGTTTCAGCGAAGGGCGCAGCTTTACGCTGGCGCGTGCCCAATGAAGGACGGCGCGCAAGACCATGAAAGGGCGGTAGATTGTCCGCGCGAAGCCACGCCGGTCCCGATTGATGCGCTTGATTTGCTGATGCCGCTACATCTGCGCATCGCGTCCTCTGGCCATATCACAGCGGCCGGTCCGACCTTGCAAAAGCTCTTTGGCGGGACCCAGCTGATTGGGCGTCGTTTCCTAGAGATTTTCGAGGTGAAGCGGCCGCATCATGTGCATGTGTTCGACGATTTGATGGGCCAATCGGATTGCCGCATTCGCGCAACGATGCGCGACGGGGCTAAGTTTACCATGAACGGGCTGTTTGTGGCGATGGGGCAGGGCCGCGGCGCTTTGGTTAATCTATCGCTTGGCATCAGTGTGGTTGAGGCGGTGCAGCAGTTCGATCTGACCAGTGCGGATTTTGCGCCATCTGATCCGACTGTCGATATGCTCTATCTGATCGAGGCGAAATCAGTGGCGCTGGATGAAAGCAAGCGGCTCAATAATCGTCTGCAAGGTGCGAAATCCGTGGCCGAAGTGCAGGCCTTCACCGATATGCTGACCGGGCTAAGCAATCGGCGCGCGATGGATCAGACGCTTGATCGGTTCTCTCGGCGCGAGGCGCCGTTTGGTCTGATGCATCTGGATTTAGATCATTTCAAACAGGTCAATGACACGCTGGGGCATGCGGCAGGCGATTTCGTTTTGCAACGCGTGGCCGAAGTGCTGACGGACGAAACCCGCTCGGGCGATATGGTCGCGCGCGTGGGCGGTGATGAATTCGTGTTGATCTTCAACGGGTGTGTCGATCTTGAAGTGCTGGGCTCTATTGCTGCGCGGATCATCGACCGCTTGGAAGAGCCAATCGAATTTGAAGGCGAGACTTGCCATGTCTCGGCCAGTATCGGGACAACCTTGTCGAGCTTCTACGAGCAGCCCGAAGCGGAAAAGATGCTCAGCGATGCCGACGAGGCGCTCTACGCGTCTAAAAACCACGGGCGCGCCTGCCATACCGTTTTCCAGCCTGAGGCGCGCTGAAGCTCCTCGCTGCCCTGTCAGGCCCTCATCCCGTTTGACCTTGCGTGCAATTGTCGGCACAAAAGGTAACGCAAAGATGCGGCTGGCGGGGATGGATAAATGGCAGAGATTTCTCAGAAAATCGCGGTGATAGGGCTGGGCTCGATGGGTTACGGCATGGCGAGTTCGCTTTTGGCGGCTGGTCATACCGTTTACGGTTTTGACATCGCAGAGGATCAAATGGCCAAGTTTCGCGCTGAAGGCGGGGCTGAGGGCGCGCTTGCAGAGGTCGCAGGCGATCTCGACACTGTGGTCGTGGTTGTCTTGAACGCAGCCCAGACCGAAGCGGTTCTGTTTGGTGAGGCGGGCGTTGTGGCGGGCTTGCGTGCAGGCGCTTGCGTGATCTCCTGCGCCACTGTTGCTCCGGAATTTGCGCGCGAGATGGCGGCGCGTTGCGCGGAAGCTGGCGTGCTCTATCTTGACGCGCCCATCTCAGGCGGAGCGGCCAAAGCGGCGGACGGCAAACTATCAGTCATGGCGGCAGGCCCTGCGGAGGTCTTCACCGCCGCGCGCCCGGCACTGGACGCAATGGCCGAGACCGTTTTCGAATTGGGCGAGGACATCGGCGCGGGATCGGCGATGAAAGCGGTCAACCAATTGCTGGCGGGCGTGCATATCGCGACTATGGCGGAGGCTTTGACCTTCGGCATGACCCAAGGCGTGAGCCCTGCAAGTTTCGTTGAGGTGATCAGCAAATGTGCAGGCACCAGCTGGATGCTAGAGAACCGCGCGCCGCATATCGTGAAGGGCGATTACACGCCGCTTTCGGCTGTGGATATCTGGCTCAAGGATCTCGGCATCGTGCTTGATATAGCCAAGGGCGCGAAGTTTTCGGCGCCCATAACAGCGGCCGCGCTACAGCAATATGTCGCGGCCTCTGGCCAAGGTCTGGGGCGCGAGGATGATGCGGCGGTGGCCAAAGTTTACGCCCGAAATGCTGGGCTTACTTTGCCGGGGGACGCGTCGTGATACTGGGCTGCATTGGCGACGATTTCACGGGCTCCTCCGATCTGGCCAACACGCTCGCCAAGGAGGGTATGCGCGTGACGCAATATGTCGGCGTGCCAGACGGAGCGGCGGCGCCGGAGGTTGAAGCGGGCGTCGTGGCGTTGAAGTCGCGCTCCAACGACCCGCGCGAGGCGGTGGCGCAATCGCTCGCCGCGTTGGATTGGCTCCGTGCGCAAGGATGCACTCAGGTCTTTTTCAAATATTGCTCGACCTTTGACAGCACCGCAGAAGGAAATATCGGGCCTGTGGCGCAGGCCTTGGCCGACGCGCTGGACGCGCGCGGCGTGGTGTTTTGCCCGGCCTTTCCGGGCACCGGCCGCTCGATCTACCAGGGGCACCTTTTTGTCGCTGACGCGCTCTTGAGCGAAAGCGGCATGCAAAACCACCCGCTCACGCCGATGACGGATCCTGATTTGCGCCGTGTTTTGGCCGCTCAATGTTCTGAGAGCGTGGGGCATGTGGGATATGCAGATGTTGCGCAAGGCGCATCTGCTATCAGCGCGGCGCTGGCCCGCGAAGATGCTGCGGGGCATCGCTTTGTGATCATGGATGCGCTGCAAGACAGTGATTTGCGCGAGATTGGCGCGGCGCTAGATGGGGCCGCTTTGATCACAGGCGGCTCGGGTGTGGCATTGGGCTTGCCGGCCAATTTCCGCAAAGCCGGCTTGATCGGCGAGGCGGGTTCGGCGTGGCAGGGACAGACTGGTCCTTGTGTGATCTTGTCGGGATCGTGCTCGATTGCCACACGCGGGCAGTTGGAGGTGCACCGCGCAGACAGCCCGAGCATGGAAATCAGCGCGGAGCAGATTTTATCGGGTGACGTCACAGCGCAAAGCGCGACCGCGTGGGCGGTCTCGCAAGAGGGCATTCCAGTTATTTACAGCTCGGCGGACCCAGATGTTGTCCGGCAGGTGCAAGACACGCATGGCCGCGAGGCCTCGGCGGACGCAATCGAGGCCTTCTTTGCCGCCACCGCGCGCGCATTGGTGGCTGCAGGTGTGACGCGGTTGATCACGGCAGGAGGTGAGACCTCGGGCGCTGTTGTCGAAGGCCTCAGCCTTGGCGAATTGGCCATCGGCCCCGAGATTGACCCCGGCGTTCCGGCGCTCAGGGCGGGCGAGGATTTAGTGCTGGCATTGAAATCCGGCAATTTCGGTGCGCCAGATTTCTTTGCGAAGGCCGCAGGAATTTTGGAGGGGCGGGGATGAACGAGACCGCCTTGCGAGAGCAGATCTGCTTGCTTGCAAAATCAATGTTTGATCGCGGGCTGACGGGAGGCTCTACCGGTAATATCTCCGCGCGGACCGAGGATGGAGGCTTGCTTGTCTCGCCCACGGGCACCAGTTTTGGCAGGCTCGACCCGGCGCGATTGTCGCGCTTTGATGCGGATGGCGCGCTTGTGGCGGGCGACAAACCGACCAAGGAAATGCCGCTGCATTCGGCATTTTATGATACCAGATCAACCGCAGGCGCGGTGGTGCATCTTCATGCATGCCACTCCGTCGCGTGGTCAATGATGCCGGAAGTCGATGAGGACAATTTCCTGCCACCGATGACGCCTTATGCGATCATGAAGCTGGGGCGCGTGAAGTTGCTGCCGTTCTTTATGCCAGGTGATCCGAAGATGGGTGAGGCGGTGCGCGGTCTGGCGGGCAAACGCTCTGCCGTGATGCTCGCCAATCACGGGCCGGTCGTGGCCGGACGCGATGTTGAAGCGGCGTGCAATGCCATTGAGGAGCTAGAAGACACCGCGCGCCTTGCGATGCTGATGCGCGGCTATGACGCCAAGATGCTCAGCCCCGACCAAGTGCGCGATGTGGTGAAGAAATTCGATGTGGAGTGGGACGCATGACCAAGTTTTCAGCCAATCTGGGATTTCTCTGGACCGAGCTGTCTTTGCCTGACGCCGTGCGCGCGGCAAAAGCTGCGGGCTTTGAAGCGGTCGAATTGCATTGGCCATACGCGACCCCCGCCGCCGAAGTGAAGGCTGCATTGTCGGAGACCGGTTTGCCGTGTCTGGGCCTCAACACCCAGCGCGGTGATGTGGCGGGCGGCGACAATGGCTGCGCTGCGATCCCGGGCCGTGAGGCCGAAGCGCAAGGCTATATCCACGAGGCTTTGGCCTATGCAACGGTGCTCGATTGCCCCAACATTCATGTCATGGCGGGCTTTACAGATCGCAGCGACGCGGCCGAGGCGGTGTTTCGTGCGAACCTGAAATATGCCTGCGATCAGGCGAAAGTTTTCGGCAAAACCATCCTGATAGAGCCGCTCAACCACTATGACGCGCCGGGCTATCACCTGTCCGATATGGACAGTGCATTGGCCACAATCGAGGCGGTGGGCGCGGACAATCTCAAGGCGATGTTTGACGTCTATCATATCCAGATCATGCAAGGCGATGTCTGTCGCCGCATGGCCGCGCTGCAAGACCATATCGGCCATATCCAGATCGCCGCTGTGCCAGATCGCGGCGAGCCGGATCGGGGCGAGCTGGATTATGCGTATGTGCTGAATGCTATCGGTGACATGGGCTGGCAGGGTTTTGTTGGTGCGGAATATAAGCCTCGCGGGAGTACGGAAGAGGGGCTTGGCTGGATGGGGCAGTTTGGGTGA
>CAZCEW010000107.1:1415-9301 GCA_964497775.1 uncultured Rhodobacterales bacterium | reverse complement strand
GGCATGTCGAAATCCCACCATTCATCTTGCGGATGCGCGGCGAACAGGCAGGTCCCCACGGCAGAGGCAAAGCTCGGCCCCGTCACCGATTGCGGCAAGCCTTGGACGCGCAAAGGTCTGCCAAGGCGCACTTGTTGGCCCAGAATTTTCGTGGCCAGCCCATCAAGGCCCGGCAATTGCGACCCGCCGCCTGTCAGAACAATGCGTTGGCTCGGCAGATGTTCAAACCCCGCCGCATCTAGCCGCATGCGGGCTTCTTCCAAAATTTCCTCCATCCGAGGCCGCATCACGCCGATCACTTCCGCGCGGCTGACAGACCGTCGATCATGTTCCCAATCGCCGGTATCCGAGCTCAGATCAATCATCTCGCGATCATCCATCCCGGTGGCAACCAACCCGCCATAGAAGGTCTTGATCCGCTCGGCTGTGGGCATAGGCACTTGCAGGCCTTGAGAAATATCGGAGGTGACGTGATCGCCGCCCATCCGCACCGTGTCGGCATAGATCATGTGTTTCTTGATAAAGATCGAAATGCCGGTCGAGCCGCCACCAAAATCTATGCAGGCAGCACCTAGCTCTTGTTCGTCTTCAACCAGCGAGGAAATCCCAGCCGTGTAGGACGAAGACGCGATCCCTGCGAGGTCCAGATCACAGCGCTTGATGCAGTAAAGCAGGTTCTCAATTGGGGAGCGGTCGACGCTAAGCATATGCATATCGACCGACAGGTTATTGCCCGCTTGGCCACGCGGATCGGCCAGACCAGTGCGGTGATCGACGGCAAAATTCACCGGCTGGGCGTGCAGGATCTCGCGGTCGCCGCCGTAATCCGGCAAGTCGCACGAACTCAGCACGCGGGCGACGCAATTGTCTGACACTGTGCCATCGGGCAATTCCACCTGCCCTGCCAGCCCGTATGATCTGGGGTTGGCGCCTGAGAAACATGCAATCACATGATCGACGCGCACATTGGCCATTTTCTGCGCGGCCTGCACCGCCGTGCGAATGGCGCGCTCGGTCTCGTGCATGGCGTCGATCTCGCCAAAGCGCACCCCGCGAGAGCGTGTTGTGGCTGCCCCGATCACCCGAAAAGACGACTGGCCGGCCATTGATCCAATGCCATCGGCCTCCTTAAACTGGCCCGGTCCGTCAAAGCGCAAAATCAGGCAGGCAATTTTCGACGAGCCCACATCCAAGACCGCGATCACCCCGCGCTGCATGGCGGCTTGTCGCTTGTTACGCATCGCGCGCTGAGACTGATACAGGTCGGTCATTTTCGGGTTAGTCCTCTTTCACTGGAATGCCGCGCAGAGATCGCAGAGTGCTCAGCGCGGTTTGTGACAATTGCAGGGTCGGGCGTTTGGCGTTGCGGATATCGATGCGAGGGATGTCGCGGGCCAAAAGGTCTTGCGCCTCGTTCATCGCCATCACGCGGTCGAGCGCTGCACCCGGTTCCAGCTCGGGCAGCATGATGCGCTGGCCGGAGACCAACACAACATCCCAGCGCATCTCGCTGATCCGCACGAGGCCCATGACATCGTCGATAATCGGCTCGGCGCGCGTTATCAGATCAAGCGCTTCCGGCACGGCGCGGTCCGCCCCCTCACCCACGATAAAGGGCAAATCAGGGCGTTCGGCGCGCATGCCAATGGGCGCGGTGCGGTGGCCTTCGGCGTCCAGAAGCGACAGGCCTTCCGGGCTGCGCCAGACAATCGCGGGGTCCCGCTCAGTGACAGATAGCTGCAAAATCCCGCCCGAACGAATACGCAGATCGGCCTTGGCGACGGCATCGAGGCCCTCGACCTCCTCGCGCATCTGCTCAAGATCCAGATCGAACGAGCTGAGCGGCAGATCGACAGGGATGACAGAGCGGATATCATCAGCCAAGAGCCGCGACGCGCCGTCGATGGCCATGACTTTGACCATAAACTCGGGACGCTCTTCGATTGATCTGCGGATCTCGGCCACTTTATCGTTGAGATCATCCAGCCGCGACGGGTTGGAAAAGAACGCAACACCTGCAGCGATGATCAGCACCAGTGGCAGACCTACACGCATGAAGGTCCTAAATGCAGGCGTCAGCCAAAGACGGTTAAGCCGATACATGATCCGGCTGGGTGCCGGGTCGCGACGCAAACTGCGCGCTATTGGCCCGCGTCTCAGCATCCGCGCGGACTGCGTAAATGAGAAGAGTTCAGCGGAGCCCCGGCCGGTGCACCATGGCCAATGCTCCGCTGAAAATCTGCACATAAGGAGAAGGCGCGCGCGAAGCTCGCCCGTTGATGCGTCTCGAAACTGATTGAGACCCGATCTGTGGCGATGCATCTGCACCAAACTGACGCGCGTTTTGCCAAAAATTGCAAAGCCGCTTTCCGTTTTACCGCCACTTCTCGGGTTGCCCTGCTCGACATGCCCGCCTCGTGTGCCTTTTGACAGACCCTTTAGCGGGCCTCTTTTAGTATGCGTGACCTTCATGGCCACTACATCTTGTGTTTACGCTTTGGGCTTAAGAATTTGAGCGCCTATCACCCACCCGAAGCACTTCCCATTCTAACTCAATGGCACTGTTTTGGAAAACCCTTTTCCGCACCAATTCACCGAGATCTTCAAGATCGGCTGCCGTCGCCTCGCCGGTATTGATCAAGAAATTAGGATGTTTCGGCGACATCTGTGCGCCGCCCAAAACCGCGCCGCGCATGCCGGCATCATCGATGACTTTCCAAGCTTTCAGATCATGCGTGTCATCCTCTTTGCCGGTCGAGGAATAGCCCACGGGATTTCGAAACGTGCTGCCCGCCGTGCGGTCTTTTGTGGGCTGGGTCGCGTCGCGCTTGGCCAGTTGGTCTTCCATCTTGGCGTGCAATGCGGCGGGGTCGCCTTTGGGCGCGCGCAACAGGGCGCTGGTCAAGACCACGCCCTCTGCGAGATCAGATTGGCGGTAGCGGAAGTTTAGATCTTTCGGGCTCAGCGTGATGATCTCACCTGCGCGCGTCACGGCCTGTGCCTCGATCAGCACATCGGCGATATAGCTGCCATAGCAGCCCGCATTCATCGCAACGGCACCGCCAATTGCCCCCGGGATCGTGCGCAGAAATGTCAGATCAAGCCCCGCATCAGCGGCCTTACGCGCGACATGTGCGTCTAAAGCCGCAGCCCCTGCACGCACCCTGTCCCCGTCGATTTCAATGCCATTGAACCCGCGCCCCATGCGGATCACCACGGCATCAAGCCCGCCGTCGCGCACAATCAAATTAGAGCCGACGCCCATAGGAAAGACAGCAATATCAACGGCAAGCGCGCTTAGAAACTCTTGCAGGTCTTCAAGATCGGCGGGTTGAAAAAGCGCTTTGGCAGGTCCACCCACGCGCAGCCAAGTCAGATCGGCTAAGGGACGAGCGGGCGAGAGAACGCCGCGCACATCGGGCCATTTCATTCTGCAGGACCTACCGGCTTCTCGCCCGTGGCTTTGCGTCCGATCCAGCGGCCCAGATAGCGCACCGGCCAGCGCAGGATCGACACGCCTGCGGCCAGACATAGCAGCCCGATCCACGGCCCGTTTTGCACCACAACCCAGCCCAAGAGCGGGATGCCAAGCGCGATCAGCACGTAAGCCGCGGGCCAGTGGTTTTTCTTCGAGGGGATCATCGCGATGAAATTCGCAGCCACAATCCACACGAATACCAAGATCAAAGAGCCGCTCATTTTGGCACCTGCGGGTTTTGTCCACGCGCACGGCGCCAGAAATAGATCAGCGGGTTACGAAACATCGACGCAAAGGCCAAAAGGCCCAAGAGCGCGATCCAGATGCCGTGTTGATATCCGATGAACGCAAGGATGAAGGGAGCGGCGATCAAAAGCGTAACACCCGGAGCGTATTGCCTTCGCATCGGTAGCAACGCCACAACCGTTGCCAGCACGGCCCAGATTGCCGCGACGATTAAAGAGAAACTCACACTGCCCACCTTACGTCTTACTTACCTCCCCTTATGAACCCAAATCGTTAACAAGAAAACCCGCAACTTACGCGACTTTCGCACTAAGACGTGCGGGTAACCCGTTGGCCCAGCTAGATATTGTACCCGCGCCGAGGCAAACCACAATGTCGCCGGGCTTGGCTTCCGTGCGGATCAGATGTTCCAGATCATCTTCGCTGACCACAGGGCGCGCGTCACGGTGGCCGTGGCGGATGAGCCCCGCGACCAGATCATCGCGCGAGATGCCCATGATCGGCTCCTCTCCAGCGGAGAAAACTTCTGTTATCCCGGCCAGATCGGCGTCGTTGAAGCAGGTGCAAAACTCATCGAACAAGTCGCTGAGCCGCGAGTATCTATGCGGCTGATGCACCGCAATCACGCGCGCGCCTTTGACATCGGCCACGGCTTGGCGCGCCGCTTTCAAAACGGCTGTGATCTCAACGGGATGATGCGCGTAGTCATCAATCAACGTGACGCCGTCGAATTCTCCCAAACGGGTAAACCTGCGGTTCACGCCGCCGAAATTGGCCAGTGCGTCGCGAATTTCTTCAGCCTTCATGCCCAGATGACGCGCCACAGCCACCGCCGCCAGCGCATTAGAGACATTATGATCGCCCGGCATCGGCAGTGAGCAGTTTTCGATCACGCGGTCTTCGCCTTGCAGCACGATATCAAACTTCGCCACACCCCGCTCGTAGCGCAACTTATCCGCGCGCACATCGGCTTGCGCGTTGAACCCGTATGTCACCACGCGCCTGTCTGTAATCTTGCCCACCAGAGCTTGGACTTCGGGGTGATCCGTGCAGCACACAGCGACGCCGTAAAACGGAATATTCGAGACGAAATCCACGAAGCCCTGACGCAAAGTGTCGAAATCACCCCAATGCTCCATATGCTCGGGGTCGATATTGGTGACAATGCCGATGGTCGCAGGCAGGCGGTTGAAGGTGCCGTCGCTCTCATCGGCCTCGACCACCATCCATTCGCCTTGGCCCACCCGCGCGTTCGAGCCGTAAGCATGGATGATCCCGCCATTGATGACTGTCGGATCAATCCCGCCCGCATCAAGCAGCGCCGCCACCATCGTCGTCGTCGTCGTTTTGCCATGGGTTCCGGCCACCGCGACGTTGGATTTCAGCCGCATCAGTTCTGCCAACATCTCCGCGCGGCGCACAATCGGCAAGCCACGCGCGCGGGCGGCATCAAATTCCGCATTGCCCGGCTTGATCGCACTTGAGATCACCACGACCTCCGCCAGTTCCAGATTTTCTGCCCGCTGGCCTTCAAAGATCGTAGCGCCCAACTTTTGCAACCTGTCGGTGATTTTCGAGGCTTTCAAATCAGAGCCTTGCACCGTGTAGCCGTGGTTCAACAACACTTCGGCAATGCCCGACATCCCAATCCCGCCGATCCCTACAAAATGGATCGCACCAAGCTCCAGTGGCAGTTTCGTAGCAGCAGCATTCATGACGCATTCTTTCCGTTTAAGATTTCAACCATTTCAACCAATTGTTCCGTCGCATTGGGCCGCGCCACCGACAGAGCCGCAATCGACATTTGCAAGGCGGCTTTGGGATGGGCGAGGATTATCTCGATATTCTGGGCCACGGTCTCGGGCGTAAACTTGCTCTCCGGGATCATGATCGCGGCCTGCGCATCGACCAATCCGCGCGCATTGGCGGTCTGCTCATCTCGGATCGCGGCGGCCAGTGGCACCAAGATCGAAGGCCGCCCAATGATCGAGATGTCAGCGACAGAGGACGCGCCCGAGCGTGAGATCACCAGCTGTGCTTCCGAGAACCGCCGTGGGATGTCATCAAAAAACGGCTCGACCTCAGCATCGATACCCGCCTCTTCATAGGTCCGGATCGCCATCGCCGCATCTTCATCGCGGGCCTGATGGGCAATGCGCAGATTGCGACGCAAAGGCTCGGCCATTTGGGCAATGGCCTTTGGCACGATTTCCGAGAGGATCCGCGCGCCTTGGCTGCCACCGATCACCACAATGCTCATCGGATAATCGCCGGGCACAATGTAGGGCGCTTCTGCGCGTTCCAGCACCGAGGCGCGCACCGGATTGCCGGTGTAGACCGCCTCAACACCATCAGGCAGCGTTGGCAATTCCGTGGGCCAAGTCCCACACGCAATCGCATCGACGCGGCGCGCGAAGGCCTGATTGACGCGGCCCAGCACACCGTTTTGCTCATGAACCATACGCGGTCGTTTCAAAAGCCAGGCGGCCGAAATTGCCGGAAAGGAGGGATACCCGCCAAAGCCCACCACCACGGCAGGCTTGTCACGGATCATCTTCCACATGGCCGAGATCACGCCTGCACCCAGCTTCAAAGGTGCCGTCAGCTTGCCGATGACCCCGCCCCGCGCAAAAGTAGCGGAGCGGACTTCCTCGATCTCAACGCCTTCGGGAAATTGCGAGGTATAGCGCGCCCCGCGCGCATCGGTCGACAGTTTCACCCTCCAGCCTTTCGCCAGCATCGCCTCGGACAGCGCTTGGGCCGGAAACATATGACCGCCCGTCCCACCTGCCGCGATCACAAGCAAAGGGGCAGACATTTCTAGTTCCTCCGGTGGATCAGAATATCGCGCATCTCACCTTGCGGCCGCGTGCGCGTGAAAGCCAAAAGCATGCCCACCGCGATCCCGCCCGCAATCAGCGAGGAGCCACCATTGGACACAAACGGCAAAGTCATCCCCTTCGCGGGCAGCAAGCGCACGGCCACGCCCATATTGATCGTGGCTTGCATGGCAAACATCGCCACAAGACCAGTGCCAGCAAGACGAATGAACGGATCACGCTCCTTCATCAAACGGTACAGCGTGCGCACTGTGAAAATCGCAAAAAGCGCAATGATGCAGAGCACCAAAACCAGCCCGTATTCTTCCGCCGCGACCGCAATGATGAAATCCGTATGCGCATCAGGCAGCGACCATTTCACCGCCCCCTCGCCCACGCCCACGCCAAAATAGCCACCCTCACGGATCGCGTTGGTGGCATAACCAAGCTGCGTATTTGGGTCGAGATCTGCGCTTAGAAATCCGTCAATCCGGCCAGCAAAATGCGCCGAGAAATTATACGCCACAATGCCCGCGGCGACGACCGTACTGGCCATAGCAATCAGCAAAGTCATCGGCGCACCGGCCACGAAATAGACAATCCCCCAGCCAAACAAAATCAGCGAGGCCTGGCCAAAATCAGGCTGCATTGCCAGAAATCCGACCACAACCAACATCATCAGAAACGAGAATAACTTGCCGGGCGGCCCATTGATCTCACCACTGGCCGCAATCAGCCAGGCCGAGAAGACAATAAAGACCGGCTTGAGAAATTCAGACGGCTGCACCGAGGCAAAGCCCAGCGAATACCACCGCACAGCGCCCTTGCCGAAATCCACACCGAAAATCGGCAACATCACCAAGGCCAAAAGTGCCGCAAAAAATCCCAAAGCCGCCAAGCGCCGCACCACTTGCGGCGACATCATCGACACGATCATCATGATCGACAGCGCCATACAGCCAAAGATCGCTTGCTTGGTGACGTAGTAAAACGGATCAAGCCCGTTCTTGGTGGCCAAGGGCGGCGAGGCCGCAAGCCCCAACAACAACCCAATCCCGAACAGAGCAAAAATACAGGTCATCGACCAGCGATCGACCGTCCGCCACCATTTCGGTAAAATAGGCTCTCCGGGACGTGCTGTCACCGAGCCATACACCATCTCAGTCATGAGAAACCGCCCTACTGCCTCTTACGTCCGGGTTGTCCCGGATCTCTGCGCATAGTCTACCCCGTTTTAGCCGGTCAATCCAGAGCCAGTTTCACCCCAGCGGCAACCCTTCGCCCAAAGGCGCGGCACCCAGTTTCATCCTGGCAGAAAACCTCGGGGTTTGGGGCAGAGCCCC
>CAZCEW010000107.1:0-1315 GCA_964497775.1 uncultured Rhodobacterales bacterium | reverse complement strand
TCAAGCCAGCCACTTGGCCCGCAAAATCATCGCCGCGCTGCTCGAAATTGTCGTATTGATCAAAGCTCGCCGCCGCGGGCGCCAACAGAACCGTATCACCCTCTTGGGCATCGCGCGCCGCGGCCGCAACTGCGCTTGCCATATCACCGCAAACCTCATGATCGACATCGCCCAGATGCAGCGCAAACCCCGCCGCTTCGCGCCCGATCACGTAAGCCTTGCGCACGCCGCTCAACTGATCGCTCAAACCGTCAAGCCCGCCTTCCTTGGCCAGCCCGCCGCAGATCCAGCGGATATTCTTGAACGCTTGCAAAGCCTTGCCTGCCGCATCGACATTCGTGGCTTTGCTGTCATTGACGTAAGACACCCCGTCAATCTCGGCGATCATCTGCGAGCGGTGCGGCAGACCCTTGAAGCTTGCAAATGCTGCCTCAATCACTCTTGGCGCCAGCCCCACGGTGCGGCACGCGGCATAGGCGGCGGCTGCATTTTGATGGTTATGCGCGCCCGGTAGACCTTTGATCTCTCGCAGATCAATCAGTGCCACTTGCTTACCTTTGCGCCATTCGGCCAGCTGGCCTTTGCGCACAAACACATTCCATCCCGGCCCCACCAGCTTGCGCCCTGACGAGATACGAATGACGCGGTCATCCCCGCCGCCCGCGCTCAACTGGCCCGCCAGAAATCGGCCTTCAACCTCATCGACACCGATAATCGCGCGGTCCGGCCCGCCTTCGGCAAATAGCCGCCTTTTGGCTGCGAAATAACCGCCCAGCCCGCCATGTCGGTCCAGATGATCGGGGCTGAAGTTGGTAAACACCGCGATATCAGGCGTTAGCGCGCGGGCCAGCTCGGTCTGATAGGATGACAGCTCAATCACCACGACCTCGCCGTCAATCGCAGGCTCCATATCCAAGACCCCGCGTCCGATATTGCCGGCCAATTGCGTCGGGCGGTCTACCTCGCTCAAGATGTGATGGATCAGCGCCGAGGTGGTGGACTTCCCGTTCGAGCCCGTCACCGCAATGATCTTGGGCATCTGGTCGAACTGCTCCCAATCGCGGGTCGCGAAAGACCGGAAAAACAGCGAGATATCATTGTCCACCGGCACACCGGCCTCAATCGCCGCCGAGATCACACGGTTCGGCTCCGGATAAAGATGCGCAATGCCGGGCGACACAATCAACGCGGCTACACCTTCAAACGCGCCTTGCTTGCTCAGATCGACAATCTGCAACCCGTCTTCGGCCGCTTGCGCCCGCGCGTCTTCATTGTCGTCCCAACACAAGGCTTGCGCGCCGCCCGCACGCAGCGC
>CAZCEW010000106.1:0-9395 GCA_964497775.1 uncultured Rhodobacterales bacterium | reverse complement strand
AATGAAGGCCCCAACGAGGCGGCGATGAGCAAGCTCGACGGCGACACATTCGCCACTGCCTGCAACATCGCAGAGATGTCTTCCGTCCAAGCCGCATTATCGCTTACAGAACAAGCACTTGGCCCCGTTGATATCTTGGTTAATTCCGCCGGAATTGCAGGCCCAAACGCGCCCATCACCGACTATGACGACGCCGCGTGGGAGGTCATCCTAAACGTCAATCTGACGGGCACATATAACACCAACAAAGCGGTGCTGGCCGGCATGCGAGACCGCGACTATGGCCGCATCCTCAACATCGCCTCCATCGCCGGCAAAGAGGGCAACCCGAACGCCTGCGCCTACTCCGCCTCCAAGGCAGGTGTCATCGGGTTCACTAAATCTGCAGGCAAGGAAAACGCCGACAAAAACATAGCCATCAACTGCATCACCCCCGCCGCCGCCCGCACGCCAATCTTCGACCAGATGAGCGAGGAACATATCGGCTATATGCTCTCCAAAATCCCGCGCGACCGCTTCTTAGAGGTCGAGGAAGCCGCCAATATGATCACTTGGGCCGTCTCGGCCGAAAACTCCTTTACCACAGGCGCCGTGTTCGACCTCTCAGGCGGGCGGGCGACGTATTAGCCCGCTCTCATTGACCCATAAATATCCCCGCCGGAGGCTCCCGCCATGTCCAACTCATCCTTCGCTTTGATCATGCTCGCCGCCGGTATTGGCATCCCCATACTGGCCGCGCTCAACGCGCAATTGGGCCGGATCATCGGCGCGCCTGCTGCGGCCTCGGTCGTGCTTTTCGCGATCGCGTTTCTAACAGCACTGGTAGCCGCGCTTATCACCGGGCCCGCAGCGCTGGCAAAAGTGGCCAGCGCTCCAAAGCACTTGCTTCTGGCAGGCGTGTTGATCGCGTTCTACGTGCTTTCCATTACCTATATCGCGCCGCATTTTGGCGTGGGCAATGCGGTGTTTTTCGTGCTCTTGGGCCAGTTGATCTCAGCCGCATTGATTGATCATTTCGCATTGTTCGGGGCCACTCATAACCCGCTGACGTTGACACGTGCAGCAGGGATCGCGGTGATGGCAGGCGGAGTGTTCTTGACCCAGATCGCAGGTCGCACTTAGGCCAAAGCCTCGATCTGCGACCAAAGCGCATCCGGCACGTCAATCTCGTCCATCTCACGCCGCGTGGCACCCGGAATACGCGCGCCTTCTTGTTGCGCGACAGCCTGCCCGACACGGCTCATACGCGCATCAAACTGGTCCGTATACGTGCCGGGATCGAGTAGAATGTAGAACTGACCCAACCCATGCGGAGGGCCATCGGGCAGCTTCAATCCGCCCACATCGAGCGAGTTGACGGAGCCGGTCATCCCCGCCGCCAGCGCCTCAGCCATCAGCCCAAAGCCCCAGCCCTTATAACCGCCGGTTGAAACCAATGCGCCTTTCAAAGCGGCCTCCGGGTCGGTCGTGGGCGCGCCATCGGCGTCGACCGCCCAGCCCAAAGGGATCGCCTCGCCTGCGGCTTTGGCCATGGTGATCTTGCCCAAGGCCACGGCAGAGGTCGAAAAGTCGAAATGCATCACGGGGGCTTCGGGTCCGGGGACGGTCATGGCAATCGGGTTGGTGCCGATCACAGCCGCATTGCCGCCCGGAGGGGCCACCACGGGGGAAGCATTGGTAAATCCCATGCCGATCAAGCCTTGGGCCGCGATTTGTTCGGTGAAAAACCCCAGCGAGGTGCAAGTATGCGCATGCGCCACGGCCAGTGACGCCGTGCCGTTTTTGCGTGCGACGTCAACGGCTTGCGGCAAAGCCCGCGCGAAAGCAGCTTGCGCAAAGCCAAACCCCGCATCCACCTTCACCGATCCCGGGCGTGGCAGGCTGACCACAGGCTCCACATCGCCTTTGACGCGGCCAGAGGCCAGCTGCGTGCAGTAGCTTTCGACGTAATAGAGCCCGCAGATCACATTGCCGGTCTGCTCGGCTCGGCGTACGGCGCGGGCAACTTCCGCGGCGATCCAATCCAGCGCGCCGTGGCGCATCAGTGCGGCTTTCGTTGTCGTCTCGATCTCGTCCAATGTGACACGTGGCATGGCCTGCCCCCCTATCCGGCTTTCTCTTCCAGCATCAACCACTCTTCCTCGGCCTCTAGCAAGGCCTTTTGGCGCTCGGCCAGCGCCTCGCTGGCTTTGGCAAACTTGGCGGGCTGCGTCGTGAACATGTCCGGCTCTGACAGGAATTCTGTCAGTTTTGCGATCTCAGCCTCAAGGCGTTCAATCACATTGGGCAGGTCTTTCAGGCGGTGCTGCTCGGTGAAAGTCAGGCCGTCTGCCGCTTTCTTTTGCGATTTCTTTTCAACGGCTTTCGGCTTTGTCTTCACGTCGCTGCCTTGGGCTATCTCTTGCGATTGGCGTTGATAATCCGACCAGCCGCCGGGATAGGCCTGCGCGCGGCCGTCTTTGAGCGCAATCGTCGTCGTCGCCACGCGGTCGAGGAAATCACGGTCATGGCTGACCAGCAGCACCGTGCCGTCATAGTCGGAGATCAACTCCTGCAGCAAATCCATCGTCTCGATATCAAGATCATTGGTCGGCTCATCGAGGATCAGCAAATTGCTTTCGCGCGCCATGATCCGCGCCAGCAAAAGCCGCGCTTTTTCACCCCCCGAGAGCGAATGGACCGGCGCGCGGGCTTGGCGTTCGTCGAACAGAAATTCCTTGAGATAGCCCACCACATGTTTGGGATTGCCGCGTACCATCACGAAATCGGCCTGCCCCCGCACGCGGGTCGCGGGGTCTTCGGTCAGTGACGCCCAGAGCGTGTCGTTGGGATCAAGCGCCGCGCGGTTTTGATCGAATACGGCGGGCACCAAATTCGTGCCCAGTTTGACGGTGCCGCTATCGGGCGCTTCTGCCCCTGTCAGGATGTTGAGAAGCGTCGTCTTCCCCGCGCCATTGGGGCCCACCAGTGCCACCCGCTCGCCGCGCCCGACCTTGAGGGAGAAATCAGTGATAATCTGACGCTCGCCAAAGGCTTTGGCGATATGCTCGGCCACGATCACTTGCTTGCCGCTTTTGGGACCAGATTCAAACGCCATCGCGGCGGTGCCTGCGCGGGTGATCTGGCTGGCACGTTCTGCGCGCAAATCGCCCAAAGCGCGCACGCGGCCTTGGTTTCGTTTGCGCCGCGCCGAGATGCCCTCGACGGCCCAGCGTGCCTCTTTCTTGATTTTGCGGTCCAGCTTGTGGCGTGCCATGTCCTCGTCGGCCCAAATCTTGTCGCGCCAGTCCTCGAAAGCTTCAAACCCCTTGTCTTGGCGTCGCACGGCGCCGCGATCAATCCAATGGGTCGCACGGGTCAGCGCGCGCAAGAAGGCGCGGTCATGGCTGATCAAAATATAGGCTGCGCGGGTCTGCGACAGCTCCGCCTCGAGCCAGGCAATGGCTTCGATATCTAGGTGGTTTGTCGGTTCATCCAGCAGCATCAATTCCGGCGCTTCGGCCAGAAGTTTCGCCAAAGCCGCGCGGCGGCGTTCTCCGCCTGAGGCCGTGTCTGTGGGCGCGTCGAGATTGAGTTTCAGGCCTTCGGCGGCGGCCTCAACGCGGTAATCTTCGCCCAAGTCCAGCCCGCTTATGGCGTAGTCACGCAAGGTCGAAAAACCTGATAAATCAGGGTCTTGCTCCATATAACCGGTGGAAACTCCGGGTGCCAGAACCCGCGCGCCTGTATCGGCCTCGACCAGTCCGGCCATCAGCTTCATCAAGGTGGATTTGCCAGAGCCATTGCGCCCCACCAAGGCGATCCGGTCGCCGGGTTGGACGATCAAATCGAGAGCCGAGAACACCGGCTCGCCGCCAAATGTCAGCGAGATATCAGAGAGTTGCAAAAGCGGAGTTCGAGCCATGCGCATCGCCTACGCGCTTGCCTCTTTCGCGTCAACCAGCGGGCATTTGGCCTGCGACAGCACGCAAAGCGCGCGCGCGTGCGGGCGGGATCGCGCCAATCTCTAGGCCGGTGAAGACATGCAGTGTGTTCATATTCGGATCGACCACCGCGTGATCGCTGACCCAGCCGCCCATCGCGAGATAGGTTTTGAGAAGCGGCGGCATGGCTTTCATCGCAGCCCGCAAGTCCGGCGCGCGGGCCGTCAGATTGCGCGCGAAGGGGAAAATCCGAGGCGCTTTGATCCGCGGCAGCCAGCGTTTGGGCGCGATATGGCGGTCTTTGAGAAGCGTGAAGGCGTCCAAGTAGGCCTCCTCCGAGATACCTTTGAACGACGCGCAGCCAAACAACATCTCCACGCCTTGCGCATCGACATAAGACGTCATCGCACCCCAAGCCGCGCGCAAGATATCGGGGTCATGGTGGTCGGGATGGATGCAAAACCGGCCCATTTCGACCATCGGGCCGGTGAAGTCTTTCAATGCGGACAGCTCGTAGAATTGGGCGGAATAGCATTGCTCGATCGCGCGGCCATTGGGCAAAGGCAACAGGCGGAAGCTGCACATCAGCGCGCCGGTGGCAGTGTCCTCAACCAACACATGGCGGCAGATCGCATCGAACGGATCACTGTCGCGCCCGCATGTGCCGTGAAAGGCAAGATGGCGCAGCGCTTGCGAAGCGGCAATATCATCGGCACTGGCGGCAAGGCGGGCCGTGTATTTGGCGCTGATTTGTGCCACGTCGCCCATGCTGCGCTGTCCCTGCCCCTAGTTGTTGAGAGCCTCACCCAAATCGATCCGGCCGATATTGCGGATGATCTGGCGAATAAACGTCACGTCGCGCACTGTGGTCTCGGTCACACGGCGCGACAAGGCGACGACTTGGCCGTTTTCCAGCCCGAAGCGCTCGACATTTTCGACCACACCTGCGGCGTTAAACGTGATGGCGACCACTTGGCGGTCGATTTCTTTCGGTTTGCGGTAGGCATAGTGACGCTTGGTCGAGCCGACATAATACCAGCCGCCTTCGCGCAAAACGCCCGAGGCTGCGGGCTCGCCAATGCTGCTGGCGACCGTGTCGCGGGTATCGACACCGACGATCACATCTTGCAGTTCCACATCGGTCGGCGCGTAGCCGTGATTGCGAATAACTTCCGAGCAAGCCCCGAGCAGCATTACACCGCCGATGGCCGCGAGCTTTACCAGCCCTTTTGCCTTTGCGCCCACCCGTTTCATGCCGCCCTCATGTCTTGCTCTTTTCTTACCTAACGGCTTACAGAAGGACGCACCCTTGTTCAAGAAAGACCTACGCGCAATGTCCCACCGGCTTCGCCTTACAGATCAAAGCACCAAGAAAGCGACCCGTTTCGAGATCGTGCCGGATAAAGCCACGCTTGAGGGGCTCGCCGCCGAGATGGGGCTAAACGGGCTGCGCAAGGTTGTATTCAAAGGCGAATTGGCGCCGCAAGGCAGTTCCGACTGGCTGCTGCGCGCGCATTTGGGGGCCACGGTTGTGCAGCCTTGCGTCATCACTTTGGCCCCTGTCACCACGCGGCTGGAGGAAGATATCAGCAGGCTCTATCTCGCCAATTGGGTCGAGCCCGACGAGGCGGAAGTTGAAATGCCGGAAGATGACACCTCCGAGCCTTTGCCAGATACGCTGGATCTGGAGGTCGTTCTGGCCGAGGCGCTGGCTTTGGCGCTGCCGCTTTACCCGCGTGCCGATGGCGCGGAATTGGGCGAGGCGATTTATACGAAGGACGGTGCCAAGCCGTTGAGCGACGAGGATGTGAAACCCTTTGCAGGGCTGGCTGATCTGAAGAAAAAGCTCGAAGATCAGGGCTAAGGCTCACACGCGCAAATCCCCCCTTGCCAATCACATGAAAATGCGTATTTTCCGCGCTTCTTGGAAAGATCGCACTGGACGCAGGCCAGATAAGGCGTTAGAGCCGCGTGATCGTCCTAGAGACATAGTGAAATCGAGGCATTTGCCTCACCAGAGACCGAAAGTTGAGACCATGGCTGTCCAGCAGAATAAAGTTACCCGTTCGCGCCGGAACAATCGCCGGTCCCATGATGCATTGGTTGCTGACAATCCCAACGAGTGCACAAATTGCGGTGAGCTGAAGCGCCCGCATCACGTCTGCTCGGCCTGTGGTCACTATGCAGATCGCGAAGTTGTGGCTCAGGCTGAAGAAGTCGATCTGGACGAAGTCGACGCGTAAGCCTAGGTTGGCGCGCAAGTAACAAGCGCGACGCAAAACAGGCTTTCGGGTGGGAAATTCCGACACAGTAATCTCGATAGACGCGATGGGCGGGGATTCCGGCCCTGCTGTCATTGTGGCTGGCATGGCGAAATCCGCCCAAGCCAACCCAAATCTGCGCTTTATCATCCACGGCCCCAAGGATGAACTTGAGCGCCTCATCACCAAGCGCAAACTTTCTGACATTTGCGAAATCCGCGACGCGGCTTCAGTCGTCTCGATGGATCAAAAGCCGTCTTATGTGATGCGCCACGGCAAAGACACCTCGATGTGGTCGGCGATTGAAAGCGTGCGGGCGGGTGATGCGACGGTTTGTGTCAGCTGCGGCAATACCGGCGCTCTGATGGCCGTGTCGATGATCCGGCTGCGTAAAGTTGAAGGTGTCAACCGTCCGGCGATTGCCGTGCTTTGGCCGTCTCGTAACCCGTCCGGGTTTAACGTCATGCTTGACGTGGGCGCTGATATCCGCGCCGATCAGGATGATTTGCTGCAATATGCGCTGATGGGCATGTCATATGCGCGCAACGGCTTTGACATCGTGCGCCCGCGTGTCGGGCTTTTGAACGTGGGCACTGAAGAACATAAAGGCCGCGCCGAGTTGAAAGTGGCCCATGATCTGATCGCCGCCTCTGCCGCGCGCAACGAGTTTGAATTTGTAGGCTTTGTGGAGGGCGGCGATATTCCGTCCGATAAGGTCGATGTGATCGTGACCGACGGGTTTACCGGCAATGTCGCGCTGAAAACCGGTGAAGGCACGGCGACGCTGATCTCGGAGCTGCTGCGCGCCGCTTTCACCTACTCGCCTTTGTCGCGCATCGCCGCGCTTTTGGCGTCTCCATCTTTGCGTCGTTTGCGCCACCGCATTGATCCGCGCCGCGTGAATGGGGGCGTGTTTTTGGGGCTGAATGGCACAGTGGTCAAAAGCCACGGCTCGGCAGATGCCACAGGGGTTGCGGCGGCGATCAAGCTGGCCTTCACATTGGCGCAAACCGGCTTTGGAGAGAAGCTCGCCGCACGGGTTGCATCCGTGTCAAACGAGGGCCACAGTGACGGCTCAGCTGACGCAGGGGATACGCGCAAATGACGATCAGAGCGGCCCTGAAAGGCATCGGTCACTACTTGCCCGAGCGCGTCGTTGAAAACGCCGAAATGGAAAGCTTTGTCGATACTACAGACGAATGGATCAAGACCCGCTCCGGCATTGAACGGCGCCATTTCGCGGCAGATGGCGAGGCCACATCCGATTTGGCGATAAAGGCCGCTGAGGCTGCTTTGGCCAATGCCGGAATGAAAGCAGCAGATATCGACGCGATTATCGTCGCGACATCCACGCCCGATCACACTTTCCCGTCTGTCGCAACCATGGTGCAAGGCGCGCTTGGCACAGGCGGGTTTGCTTTTGATGTGCAGGCCGTCTGCGCAGGCTTTGTCTTT
Organism: uncultured Rhodobacterales bacterium; assembly: GCA_964497775.1. Lineage (GTDB taxonomy): Bacteria > Pseudomonadota > Alphaproteobacteria > Rhodobacterales > Rhodobacteraceae > Litoreibacter. The sequence continues at coordinate 1,756 of CAZCEW010000106.1, read as the reverse complement.
GCGATGGCCAATGCCAATGCGCTGATCATCTCGCAGCAGGCCAAACGCGTTCTGGTCATCGGCGCAGAGACCTTCAGCCGGATTATGAATTGGGAAGACCGCACCACCTGCGTTTTGTTCGGCGATGGTGCAGGCGCGGTTGTGCTGGAGGCCACGACGGGCGATGGCTCCAGCAAAGATCGCGGCATATTGGCGACGGATCTCAATTCCGACGGGCGCTATCGTGATCTGCTTTATGTCGATGGCGGCGTGTCATCGACCCAAAGCACGGGCGTTTTGGTGATGCAGGGCAAGGAAGTCTTCCGCCACGCGGTCGAAAAGCTCGCAGCCACCGCTCATACCGCGCTTGAAAAGGCCGGGCTTGGCGCGGATGACGTGGCCTGGGTCGTGCCGCATCAGGCCAATATGCGCATCATCTCCAAGACAGCCCAAAAGATGGGCGTCGGCATGGACCGCGTTGTTTTAACTGTCCAAAATCACGGCAATACCTCTGCTGCATCGATTCCCCTTGCACTGTCAGTGGCGCAATCCGAGGGCAAGTTTAAGCCTCACGACCTGCTTGTTATGGAAGCAATCGGCGGCGGATTGGCCTGGGGAGCCGTCGTTTTGCGCGTTTAAGCGCGTAAATGGTGGATAAAAGGTGCAATCCAAGCCCTTGATATTGACTCGGAAATTGTCAAACGCCTAACGTGGCCAAGTGAATTTATTTTTTCGGGGGACATTATGAGTTCAAAGACACTTACACGGATGGATTTAAGCGAAGCCGTTTTTCGCGAAGTTGGTCTGTCACGCAACGAATCTGCTGATCTGGTAGAAAGCGTTCTTAAACATATGTCGGATGCGCTGGTGCGCGGCGAGCAGGTGAAGATCTCTTCATTTGGCACGTTTTCCGTGCGCGAGAAATCGGCCCGTGTCGGGCGTAACCCAAAGACCGGTGAAGAGGTGCCAATTCACCCGCGCCGCGTTTTGACGTTTCGACCATCACATCTGATGAAAGATCGCGTAGCTTCGGGCAATAAATCCTGACCAGCCGTCTTGGTGTGGGGTTAACAAGCGGGTAGGACATGGCACGAAAAGCGCGCGATGCGTTCCGAACAATCAGTGAGGTTGCCGATTGGCTTGATGTGCCCGCACATGTGCTGCGCTTTTGGGAAAGCAAGTTTACCCAAATCAAACCAGTGAAACGCGCAGGCGGGCGCAGATATTACCGCCCCGCTGACATGATGCTGATTGGTGGCATCAAGAAACTTCTCCATGAAGATGGGCTAACCATTCGCGGCGTCCAGAAGATGATCAAGGAAGAGGGCATCAAACATATCGCCAGCTTCTCACCCCCGCTCGATCTGCCGACCAATGAAGACGCCAGCAAGCAGCGCTACACCAGCCGAACGCGGCGCAAATCGCAAAGCGCCAAAGCGCGCGAGACGACAAAAGCCACGGCAGACGAGGCCGAGTTTGTAGCGCCCAAGCCAGATGCGCCCAAAGAAGACAGCGACGCCCCTGAAGCCCCCTTCATCGAGGTAGAGCCCGATGACAGCAAAGGCGGCGACAATGTCGTGCCCCTGCCCGCGCGTGAGACCGCTGAGCCCGACATCAAAGACGCACCACAAGAGGTTGAAACTAAATCCGTTTCTTCCTCCATCGACGACACGCCTGACCTGCCCTTTGAGGTGCCCGACGAGGATGAAGTTCCGCCCAAGGACGTCTCGGAAGATGTGGCTGAAGCGGTGCAGGAGACTACTGCTGAGCCTGCGCC
>CAZCEW010000105.1:0-9488 GCA_964497775.1 uncultured Rhodobacterales bacterium | reverse complement strand
TTTTGATCCCCGAGATTGTATCGCTGTCCGACGATGATGCCGCGCGGCTTTTGGCCCATGCGGAGACACTCACCCGCGTCGGCCTCAGCATTGAGCCTTTCGGCGGCGGTGCCATAGCTGTGCGTGAAACACCTGCGATCTTAGGCGAGATCAATGCAGAAGCGCTGTTGCGCGACATTCTTGATGAGCTCGACGATAGCGGCGACACGCAATTGGTCGCAGACAAAATCGAAGCGGTGCTGAGCCGCATGGCCTGTCACGGCTCGATCCGGTCAGGCCGCAGAATGCGCGCCGATGAGATGAATGCACTGCTGCGCGAGATGGAAGCGACACCGCATTCGGGCCAGTGCAATCATGGCCGCCCAACCTATGTGGAACTCAAGCTCGCCGACATCGAAAAACTGTTCGGACGCACATGATCCAGATCGGGGAATACAGCTTCAATCTGGAAGACCCGATGGTGATCGCAGCGCTGGTCGGTGCGGGACTGATCTTGCTGTTCTTCATCCTGTTGATCCTCGCCGTGCGGGCCTCGGGACGGTCCGCGAAACTGGCGGCCCCTTTGGTGCAACAGGTCGGGCAGTTGAACGATACGGTCGTAGGATTGGGGCAGGGCCAAGCGCAGCTAACAGGCGGGTTGGAGAGCGTGTCCAAGTCGCAGCAAATGACCTTGCAGATGATGGAAGTGCGCCTGTCGGAAGTTCAAAACAAGATGTCCGAGAAGCTGCATGAGAATGCGATGAAATCGGCGCGCTCCCTGTCTGATTTGCAAGACCGGATGAACGACACGCTGCATGGCTCATCGGAGAAAACCACCAAATCGCTGACCCAGTTGCAAGAGCGTCTAGCGACGATCGACAAGGCGCAGACCAATATCGAGAAGCTGTCGGGCGATGTTTTGTCGCTACAAGATATCTTGTCGAACAAACAGACCCGTGGCGCGTTTGGGGAAATTCAGCTCAATGACATCGTCACCAAAGCGCTGCCCGCCAATAGCTTTTCGTTTCAGCACAGCTTGTCGAATGGCAAACGTGCGGATTGCCTGATCCATCTGCCGAACCCGCCCGGACCCATAGTGATCGACGCTAAATTCCCGTTGGAAGCCTATGAGGCGCTGCGCAATGCAAGCTCGGAATGGGAGGTGAACGAGGCCTCAAAAGCGCTGCGCATTTCCGTGCGCAAACATATCAAGGACATCTCCGAGAAATATCTGATTGATGGCGAAACGGCTGACGGCGCGTTGATGTTTCTACCCTCTGAGGCCGTCTATGCGGAGCTTCACGCCAACTTCCCCGAGATCGTGCGTGAAGGGTTTGCGGCGCGTGTTTGGATCGTGTCGCCCACCACCTGCATGGCGACGCTCAACACGATGCGCGCCATTTTGAAAGACGCGCGGATGCGTGAACAGGCGGGTGCTATTCGCGCGACGCTGAAGATGCTGCACCGTGATGTGGAACTGGTGGTGGACCGTGTCGGCAAGCTAGAGACGCATTTCGACCAAGCCCGCCGCGATCTAGACGGCATCTCAACGGCAGCTGAGCGCGCGGGCAAGCGCGCGATCAAGCTTGATAATTTCGATTTCGAAGAACTCGGCCCCGAAGATACGACAGTTATTCCGCTTCAAAAGAAGACGGATTGAACGGCTAGATCTTCAAGAAAGGCTGCGCGATCCGTTCCAGAAGACCGCTGAATTTCAACGGCGCATCTGTGGCAGACAAGCAGATGCAGTCCAGCCCGTCTTCCGCGATCGGTGTATGCACATCCGCCTCGGTCGCAATCTCGATATCGCCGCGCGCGAAGCGTCCGTCTTCATCGCGAAACGCGCCTTGCAGAACCAATGTCAGCTCCATCCCGCGGTGGCCGTGATCTGGCACAGCCGCGCCAGCAGGAATGTGCAATAGCCTTACAGAGGCGTCCTTGGAGGTCGGCAAAATCGCCTGACGCACACCCATACCGACGGGGCGCCATTTCACGTCACCCAAATCGCCACCAACATAATCTTGCAGCGCCGACGGGAAAACTCCCGGCTGTTTCGGTTTGACCGGCTCGACCATCTGCGGGCTGGCGGCAATGCGCGCCAAAGTTGCATCTAGGTCGACCTGCGTCTCAACCACGTCTTGATCCAAAAGCGCGCCGCCGACGGCCTCATAGGCTTCCAGTCTGGCACGGCATTCATCGCAGAGCGAAATATGCGTCGCAACCACAAGGCTGAAGGCTTCCGGCAGGTTGCCCGATGCGTAGCTCATCAACAGAGCTTCATTCAAATGATGATTAATCGTATCCATAACACTTCACTTCATTGCATGGCGCAGCCGCTCTAGGGCCAGCCTTATCCTCGATTTGATCGTCCCCAGTGGCAGGCCGGTTTCTTCGGCAATCTCGCTATGCGACAAATCCCCGAAATAGGCCTTCTGGATCAGATCCCTTTGTTTGTCCGGCAGCTGAGCAATTGCGTCGCCCAGCCGCGATGTTTCTTGTTGCAGTTCCATCACCTCTGCCGCGTCGGGCTCGGGTTCTGGTCCCCATGTCAGTTCCTCCGGCTCGGGCCTGCGCTGCTTGCGCAGCAAGTCGATCCGCCGGTTTCGCGCAATAGTGAAGATCCAAGTGGCCACGCTTGCGCGCGACGGATCAAACATATGCGCCTTGCGCCAAAGGGTTGCCATCACGTCCTGTGCGCAATCCTCAGCCAATGTTGCGTCCGCGCCTGATTTCATCAAAAACGCTTTCACGCGCGGCGCGAAATGCTCAAACAACTCCGCAAAAGCTGCTTGGTCTTCCGAGCCACGAATTCTTTGCACGAGTTCAACCCAGTGCGTATTTTCAGTCATGTGGACCGACACTTTCTTGTCATGTCTCTTCTTTTTAGCCGAGGCCTCGCCGAGCCCGAACATCTCACTCAAATCAGTGAGCGCTGGTGTTTCGGACATAGTTTGGCCGGTCAACATAAACAACATACGCACCAAAAATGCGTTTGGATCATTTTATTGTCTTTAATCCAACCGCCAGTGCTGCGCGTAATGGAGGTACAAAGATAAACGCCTGCTGGAGACCTGAATGCCTTTTGACACTATTGCCGCGGCGCCAAAACGAATAGCCGTGATCGGCGCAGGTATATCAGGTATGGGTGCGGCTTACCTTTTATCACAGGCAAACCACGTCACGCTTTTCGAGGCAGAGCCGCGGCTTGGTGGGCATGCGCGCACGGTCATTGCGGGCAAACGCGGCGATCAGCCAGTGGATACTGGGTTTATCGTCTATAACAAGGCCAATTACCCGCATGTGACGGCGCTTTTTGACGATCTGGGCGTGCCGGTTGTCCCCAGCAATATGAGCTTTGGAGCCTCGATCAAAGGCGGTAAGCTGGAATATGCTTTGACCAGCATCGATGCGATCTTTGCGCAGCGCAAAAATATTGGGCGGCCCAAGTTTTTGCGCATGCTGCGCGATATCAACCGCTTCAACACCCGCGCCTCGGAAGCCGCAAGCGATCCGTCGATCTCGATCAGCGATTTTCTCGACAATCTGGGTACTGGATCATGGTTTCGCGACCACTATCTTTTGCCGCTCACAGGGGCCATCTGGTCCACGCCGGTCACCCGTATGAACGATTTTCCGGCCCAAGCGATGATCCGGTTCATGAAAAACCACGCGCTGTTGGGCTATGGCGGCCAGCATCAATGGTACACGGTCAAAGGCGGCTCCATTCAGTATGTCGACCGTTTGGCCGCGCGATTGAAAAAGCAAAACGTCGATATCCGCCTTGGCGCACCTATCGCGTCGGTCTGCCGCTCTGACGAAGGGGCCGAGATCACGCCAAAGGGCGGCATTCCCGAGCAGTTTGACGAGGTGATTTTCGCCACGCATTCCGACACCAGCCTGTCGCTGCTCTCCGACGCTTCGCCGCAAGAACGGGCAGCCCTTGCCGCGATCCGTTATCAGCCCAATGAGGCAGTGTTGCATTCAGACGTGTCGATGATGCCGAAGCGGCGCAAGGTTTGGGCCAGTTGGGTTTATTGCGAGGATGAAACCAAGAACTCAGACCGGATTGATCTGACCTATTGGATGAATTCCCTGCAACCGATCCCGCATGATGATCCGCTTTTTGTGACGCTGAATTCCAACCGTCCCATTCGCGAAGAGCTGATCCACGACACGGTCACGTTCCAGCATCCGGTCTATGACGTCGCCGCTTTGCAGGGCCAGGACGCGATCCGGCAGATGAACGGGACCAACCACACATGGTTCTGTGGCGCATGGATGAAGAACGGCTTCCACGAGGATGGCTATTCCAGCGCTGTTGATGTTGCCACGGCATTGAACGCGACCTCCGCGAAGCCTGCGGCAGCGTGAGTGCGATCCAACATATCGCGGGCGAGACCTTTCATGGCCGCAAAGGCGACATTGAGAACGCATTTCGCTACGGCGTTGACTATGTGGTGTTTGATGCCGAGGCCGAGATCAAATCACCGTCCCTGTTTTCGCGCAATCGCGCTAATCTGGTGTCCTTGCATGACAGCGATCATGGCGGTGCGCCCAAAGAGGGCCGCGGTGTCGCATGGGTCCGCGATATTCTTGCAAGCGAAGGTCTCGGAGCACTTGCCCATAAGATCGAGCTTTTGGCGCAGCCGCGTCTTTTAGGCCATGTGTTCAACCCGGTCAGCTTTTGGCTAGTCTATGACGCTGAGGCGCGGTTGCGCGTCGTCATCTCCGAGGTTTCCAACACTTATGGCGACCGGCACAGCTATATCTGCATCCATGACGATCACCGCCCGATCATGGCGTCTGATACACTGACCGCACGCAAGTTGATGCATGTCTCGCCCTTTCAGCCCATCGAGGGAGGCTATGCGTTTCGCTTTGACATCAATGAAGACCGTATTGGCATCTGGATCGATTTCACTTCCGGCAATGGCGGGCTTTACGCGACGCTAACAGGCAAGCGCCAAACCTTGAGCAATGGCTCTATCCTGAAGGCGTGTCTGCGCCGCCCATTCGGATCGCGCCGTGTCTTGGGGTTGATCCATTGGCAGGCGCTGAAACTGTGGTGGAAAGGCGCGAAGTTTCGCACCCGCCCGACCCCTCCGTCTGAGGAGGTGTCACGGTGATGGCCGCCACGCTTAAGGCTCCGCGCGAAAGGCTTGGCTCCTATTCGCTCTTTGCTGCCGTGCTCGCGGGGGCAGGCTTACCGATTTATATCTATGCGCCGAAATTCTACGCCGACACCTATGGCGTCTCCTTGGCCAGTTTGGCGGCGGTATTGTTCGGGCTGAGATTGTTTGACGTCATCCAAGACCCGATCTTGGGCTGGATCAGCGAGCGTTTGAGATCCACGCGCGGTATGGCAATGGCGGGCGCGGGTGCACTGCTGGCCTTGTCGATGATCGGCCTCTTCGCCGTTGTCCCGCCAATCTCACCGATCTGGTGGTTTGGGCTGACGATCACGGGCCTGTTTTCCGCGTTCAGTTTCCTGACAATCAACTTCTACGCGCAAGGCGTCAGCAAAGCAGCCGACATTGAAGGCGGCCATAACCGCCTCGCTGCATGGCGCGAAACGGGCGCGCTTTTGGGCGTCTGCGTCGCTGCTGTTATGCCGAGCCTTTTGACAGGTCTCACCTCCGCCCCCTTCGCGATCTTTGCGGGCGCTTTCGCGGGCGTAGCAATCATCGCTGCGGCCTTCATGGCGCCCGAATGGTCGAGCCATGTCAGCCATGAGCCGACGCCGATCAAGACGATCCTGTCGGACAAACGTGCACGAAATCTGCTGGTCTTGGCGCTGGTCAATGCGACACCCTTGGCCGTGTCATCGACGTTGTTTCTATTCTTCGTCGAAAGCCGCCTCGGCGCACCGGGATGGGAGGGGCCGCTTCTGGTCCTGTTCTTCCTCGCTGCAGCCCTTTCGGCCCCGTTCTGGGCAAAGGCGGCAGAGCACTACGGCGCAAAATCCGTCTTGCTGGTGGCTATGATCCTCGCCGTGGCGTCCTTCGCCACGGTGCTCGGCTTGGGCGAGGGCGACATTATGATCTTCGCTGCGATCTGCGTAATTTCTGGCGCGACGATCGGCGCCGATCTGACGCTTCTGCCCGCTCTGTTCGCGCGCCGCATGGCCGACATCGCGCCAAGTGGCGCACAAGGCTTCGGCCTATGGTCGCTTGTCTCAAAATTCACGCTGGCCATCGCCGCCGCGATACTACTACCAATCTTGCAAAATGTGGGCTTCACTTCTGGATCAACAGACAACCCAGAGCTGGCCCTGACGACACTTACACAACTGTATGCCCTTGTGCCTTGCGCACTCAAACTCGTGGCCATTGCGCTTTTGCTGGCCACCCCAATGAAGGAGTGACGATGATGGAACCCATTGCCTACACTATTCTGGGAATGATGATTTTTGCGGCCCTCGCCTGGGTCTGGTCGCGACAGCTGACCTTTCAGGCCCAAAAGCCGGAAGACTACGCCGGTAAAGGCCCCGAGATTGATATACGAAGGCATCTCTCTGGTCCGCTGATTTGCGAAGGGATGATCTACGGGCCCACGGGTCGCGTTACGTCGCGCTTTGTGGCCGATATGGACGTGTCTTGGGAAGGCAATGTCGGCACGATGCGCGAAGAGTTCGTTTATGACAGCGGCGAGACGCAGAGCCGTCGCTGGGTTCTGACCTTGGGCAATGACGGATCAATCAAAGCCGAAGCGCCCGATGTGATCGGCGTTGGCAAAGGCATGCAGAAAGGGCCGGGCGTACAGCTGAACTACCGCATCAAACTGCCCAAGGAATCCGGTGGTCATGAGCTCGACACCGTCGATTGGATGTATCTGGTCGACAATGGCACGATCATGAACCGCTCGCAGTTTCGCAAATACGGCATCAAAGTTGCCGAGCTTGTCGCGACCATGCGCAAGAAGGAAGCTGCATGAGGGACTGGGCCGGAAAACGCTATTGGCTTATCGGCGCCTCCGAAGGGTTGGGGCGCGCTGTCGCTGAGAAGCTGCATCGCGCAGGTGCGGAAGTCATCGTGTCTGCACGCAGCGAAGATCGGCTTAAGGCGCTTTGTGCGGAACTTGGTGGCAAATCGTCTTATGTGACCGTCGATGTCAGTGATCTGGCCTCTGTGACGCAAGCCGCCAAAGAGGTCGGAGAGATCGACGGTATAATCTACCTCGCGGGTCTTTACTGGCCAATGAAAGCGCAAGATTGGGACGCGGCGCAGACTGAGAAGATGTGCGACGTGAATTTCACCGGCGCGGCCCGTGTCCTTGGTGCCGTCTTGCCCGATATGATCGCGCGCGATGCGGGCCATGTAGTTCTGACCGGCAGCCTGTCTGGGTTTCGCGGACTTCCGGGCGCAATTGGCTACGGGGCCAGCAAAGCGGGGCTGATGTATCTGGCTGAAAGCTTGCACGCTGATCTGCGCCAAACCGGCGTTGAGGTGCAGTTGATCAACCCCGGGTTCATCAAGACCCGTCTGACCGACAAGAACGATTTCAATATGCCGTTCATCATGGAGCCCGATCAGGCCGCATCTGAATTCGTCGAGCACCTTAACGATGATGCGTTTAAGAAGAACTTCCCGATGATGTTCGGCTGGATGTTTCGTGCCAGCCAGTTTCTGCCAGATTGGCTATACTACCGCATTTTTGCCTGAAGCCCGTCAGGCAAGGTGATCGATCAGCGCGTCATATTGCGACGCGCGGTCAATGGTGCGAAGCCAGCGTGACACAAGTTTCGGATCATGCGGCGCGGCAGAAACACCCACCGGTATTTCGCGCTTCTCGACGGCCTCTACCGCCAAGGCCACCGATTCTGACACCAGTCGCGCCATCGCAGAGCCACGCGCGTCACCCCATGCGTCAATCGCGAAAGTCTTGTGATAGACGGGGCGCGCGTTCTGCTCGGCCTTGAAGCTGACAAACATGACAACGCGGTCGGGCTCTCCCTCGGCGTAGGAATGCTGCTTGGCCAATTGATCCGACAGCGCGCGCAGACGCGGCTCAACGCGCTCTTCGGTCAACATTTCCAGCTCGACCAGAATGTTGGCCCAAGCTTCGGTCCAACCGCTCAAGCGCAAAGTACCGCGCACGAATTCCTTGATCTTCCAACTGGCGCCGAACCGGTAGTGTTTCAGATAAGGCAAGCTATCGCGGTTCGGATAGACCTCGAACTCTTCTGGTTCTGGCAGCGGTGCCGTGTAGGTCGTGACGGCATCCCACGGGTGTTTGATACTCATCGTTGAATAGGCGCGGATCGACACGGACGGTGCCAAAAGCGCTTTCAAGACCCCATAAGGCGACCAGCTAAATTTATAGCGAAACGCGTTCGGGTGCTTGGGAATGCCGCCGCAAAACGACCGAAAGGTGATCTCATTGCTCACATGATAAGCGGTCGATGCGCGGTAGTCCGACACGAGGTGATGGGCCAGAACATGATCTATCCCCGGGTCCAGCCCAACCTCATTGACCAGACGCACACCGGCAAGTTTGGCCTGATCGTCCAAAGCTTCCATCTGCGCAGAAATATAGCTCGAGCAAACAAAATGCGCTTTCTTCAAAATGCACAGCTTGGCCAGCGGCACATGCCAGTCACCGGGCAACATCGACACTACGATGTCATCAGCTCGAAGTGCTGCGTTGAACTTGTCGGTGTCAAATAGCTTGATGCGCGTCGTCAGATCGCCAACCGCGCTTTGCGCTTTATCCACATCAAGCTCGTAGACAATGATCTCGTGGCCGACCTGCAAAAGCCGCCGCAGCCCCGGAACTGCCGAAAGACCTGTGCCACACCAATGGATCGTCATCTAAATTGCTCCTGATCGAGATCGCGCTATCCGTAGCCCAAGGTCGCGCGCATCAGCGGTAAGGCAATCGCCGCCATTACGCCAACGACCGCGCCGATGGTGATCCGCACCATGGGACGGCCCAGCAGGGGTGCGGCGAGGCTCAGTAACCCACAGATGACGGCGTAAAACCCAAGTGACATCATATCCATGAAGAGATGCTAGCACGGCGGTTTGGCTTCGTCATCAGGCGAGGTGAAACCATTATATGAACGCTCGTTCAAAAATTTGATTTGCCTTCGAAACTGAACCCGCGCAGTATTGTTTCAAATCCCGAGAAAATTCGGGCGCTGGGACACCAGTTGGGAGGATAATTTGCAATGACCGCAACAGCCGAGGCTGGACTAGAAAGTATTCCGAAACTCCTTGCGCGCAATGTCGCAAAGTTTGGAAGCAAGCCTGCGTATCGCGAAAAAGAGTTTGGGATTTGGCAAAGTTGGACATGGTCCGATGCCAATGAAGAGATTCGCGCCTTGGCGCTGGGATTGCTGGAATTGGGTGTGGCCAAAGGCGACTTCATCGCAATTATCGGCCGAAACAGGCCTGCCATGTATTGGTCAATGGTGGCCATTCAGATGGTCGGCGCCGTGCCGGTGCCTCTCTATCAAGACGCCGTCGCCGAAGAGATGGTCTATGTGCTGGATCATTGCGGCGCGCGCT
>CAZCEW010000104.1:0-9695 GCA_964497775.1 uncultured Rhodobacterales bacterium | reverse complement strand
CGTTCAACATCGACCAGCTGATGGTGGTCATCACGCGGGCGATGGAAACCTCTCGCCTGCGCCAAGAGAACAACCAGCTGAAACGCGGCGAGGTCAGCAATGCCGAGATGATCGGCGAAAGCTCTGGCTTCAAGACGCTGCAAAACCAGCTAGAAAAAGTCACCAATTCAAATGGTCGCGTGATGCTGACGGGTCCGGCGGGGTCCGGTAAGGACGTCGCGGCGCATTTCATCCATTCCAATTCCAACCGTGCGCATGCGCCGTTTATCACGGTCAATTGCGCCACAGTAGAGCCCGAGCGGATGGAAGAGGTTCTGTTCGGCAAGGAAAGCAAAGAGCGCGGCGTTGAGCCGGGCCTGCTGGAGCAAGCCCATGGCGGGATCATCTTCTTTGATGAGGTCGCCGATATGCCGCTTGGGACGCAGTCAAAAATCCTGCGCGTGCTGGTAGAGCAGCAATTCCAGCGCGTCGGCGGCAATGACAAAGTGCGCGTCGATCTGCGCGTGATCTCGTCGACCAACCGTGATCTGGCCGAAGAAATTGAAGCCGGACGCTTCCGCGAGGAGCTTTATCACCGTCTCAACGTCGTCCCGATCCAAGTGCCATCGCTAGAAGATCGCCGCGAAGATATCCCGACCTTGGCCGATTACTTCATCGCCGCCTTCAATAAGTCGCAAGGCTTGCCCATGCGCAAATTGTCGGAAGATGCAGTGACGCTTTTGCAAACGATGCAATGGCCCGGCAACATCCGCCAGCTCAAAAACATCATCGAGCGGGTGCTGATCCTTGGGCCCGATAAGGGCGAAGTGGAGGCCAAGGAACTGCCGCAAGCAGGCGGCGGATCGGACGAGTCGGAAAGTGGGCTGACCATCGGCGGCACATTGGCGACTTTGCCACTGCGCGAGGCGCGCGAATTGTTCGAGCGCGAGTACCTGATGACGCAGATCAACCGCTTTGGCGGCAACATCTCCCGCACGGCCTCTTTCGTGGGGATGGAACGCTCCGCGCTGCACCGCAAGCTCAAGTCCTTGGGCGTTGTGACCTCCAACAAGGCAGGCGCGCGCGTGGCTGAAGTGCAAGACAGCGACATGGAGACGGCGGCCGAATAGGCCTCCGTTTGAGCATGGAGTTTGACCATGGCTGACACCCATGTCATGCACAGCGCCATGAAGGCTTCAATAGGGCGAAATCCATGAAGGTGATCATTTGTGGGGCAGGGCAGGTTGGCTGGCAAATTGCGCGCCATCTGTCCGGTGAAGACAACGATGTGACCGTTGTCGACAACAACCCCGAACTGGTCGCGCGCGCGACCGATACGCTGGATGTGCAAGGGATCACGGGCTTTGCAAGCTATCCTGACATTCTTGATCGGGCCGGCGCGCGTGATGCGGATATGATCATCGCGGCCACGTTCTCGGACGAGGTCAATATGGTGACCTGTCAGGTCGCGCATTCCGTCTTTGCCATCCCGCGCAAAATCGCGCGGCTGCGCTCGCAGAGCTATCTGACGGCGATCTATTCTGATCTTTATCGCCGCGACCACATGCCGATTGACGTGGTGATCAGCCCCGAGCGTGAAGTGGCAGAGGCGGCTTTGCAACGCCTCGCAGCGCCAGCCGCCTTTGATACCGAGAACTTCCTTGATCAACAGGTGCAATTGCTCGGCATCCAGTTGGCCGAGGATTGCCCTGTCATCAACACGCCTTTGCGCCAGCTGACGGACTTGTTTTCGACCTTGCGCGCGATTGTGGTGGGCGTGCGCCGTGAAGGCCAGCTTTTCGCGCCCGAGGCCGGGGACCAGCTCTTTGCGGGCGATCAGATCTATGTCAGCGTTCACCGCGATGACGTGGCGCGCACGATGGAGGTCTTTGGCAAGACGCAATCCAAGCAAGACCGCGTCATCATTATCGGCGGCGGCAATGTCGGACTGACGGTGGCCCAAGCCTTAGAGGCGCGCACCGAGAGGGTTCGCGCTAAGGTCATCGAAAAAGACCGATCTATTGCGGAGCATGCAGCCAATGCGCTGGAGCGTACGATTGTACTTAATGGCGACGGGCTAAACGCGGAACTTTTGGCCGAGGCCAATATCGCGCGCGCGGATGCGGTTCTGGCTGTAACGGATGATGACAAAACCAACATTCTGGCCGCCGTGCGCGCCAAGGCCGAAGGCTGCCCGATGACGATTTGTTTGATCAATGATCCGACGCTGATCCCTTTGATGGCGCCTTTGCAGATCGACGCCTATATCAACCCGCGTGCCACAACCGTCAGCTCGATCCTGCGCCATATTAGGCACGGTCGGGTACGTCAGATCTACTCAATCGGCGATGCCGAGGCCGAAGTGATCGAGGCGCAGGTCCTTTCAACATCGCCCATCGCAGGCCACGCGATCCGCGACATTGCTTTCCCCGAAGGTGTGCTGGTTGGCGCGATCCAGAAGGGCAAAGAGATCGTGCGCCCCACAGGTGGCACGCGCATTGAGGAAGGCGACACGATTGTCATCTTCGCGATGGCCGCTGATGTGCCCGAGGTGGAGCGGCTGTTGCAGGTCTCCATCGACTTCTTCTAGCGCGCGGGGAGGCTTTCTTTTGAAGTTCCTTCTCAGATTGCCGCTTTTCGTGCTGTTTATGATGGCAGGCGCGCTTGCCATGCTGATCCCGGCGGCTTTTGCGCTGGCCGAAGATCAGCACCGCATCGCGCAATCCTTCCTCTATAGCGCGATCCTATTTGCGACATTGGCCGCGCTGATCGGGCTGGCTACCTATGGCCACCAGCCAAGACGCGTGGCGCGCGCGCAATTGTTGACGCTGATCGGGGCCTTGGCAGGGCTGCCCTTGATGTTGGCCGTGCCAATGGTCGAGGCCTTGGAGGAGGTCAGCTTCTTCGACATCTATTTCGAGATGGTCTCTTCGGTCACCACCACTGGTGCGACCCTATTTGAGGCCGAAGAGCTTGCGCGCCCGTTCCACCTATGGCGCGCGCTTGTGGGCTGGTTTGGCGGCTTTTTGATGCTGCTCAGCGCCATCGCGATCCTAGCACCGCTCAATTTGGGTGGGTTCGAGGTCTTGCGGCCCGTCATCTCAGAAACAGCACCTGCGCCACATGTTGTGGGGGAGCTAGAGGGCATCTCGCATCCGACGCGCCGCGTATTGCGCTACGCGGCCATTCTCTTTCCGCTCTATCTGGGGGCCACGCTTGTGCTGTGGATCGGGCTGATGTTCCTTGGCATAGCTCCGTTTTTTGCCGTGTGTGCCGCCATGTCGACCTTAGCTACAAGTGGTATCCTGCCGGTTGGCGATCTGGCAGAGGCCAATACCGGTCTGATCGGCGAGATGTTAATCTTCGTCTTCCTGATCGTCGCCACCAGCCGCCAGACGCTTTCGAATGATCTTGGCCGCAGTTTCATCGACCGCTTGGCGCTGGACCGCGAGGTCCGGATTGCCTTTGTGTTCATCGTTATGGTGCCGCTGTTTCTATTCTTGCGTCACTTTCTGGGCGCGTTCGAGTTTGATGATGAAACCAATCTACCCGCAGCCGCCCAAGCGCTTTGGGGCGGGATATTTACCGTTATGTCGTTCATTACCACCACGGGCTTTGTGTCGGAAGACTGGGGCACGGCGCGGATGTGGTCGGGCGTTCCCACACCGGGTTTGGTGCTGGCAGGGCTCGCAATCATTGGGGGTGGCGTGGCGACGACAGCAGGCGGTGTTAAACTTTTGCGGGTCTATGTCCTCTATAAACACGGGCTGCGCGAGATGGAGCGTTTGGTTCATCCCAATTCCATCGGCTCGGCCGGCTATCTAGGCCGTCAGGTCCGGCGTGATGGGGCGCTTATGGCTTGGATTTTCTTCATGCTCTTTGCGATCTCGATCGCCGTGATTATTATTGCCCTGGCACTGACAGGCCTTGGATTTGAGGAGGCCGTGATTTTTGCGATCTCGGCGCTGTCCACAACTGGTCCGCTGGCCAATGTGGCGATTGAAGGAGCGGACAGCTACCTGGCGCTCGGCACGGCTGCAAAATCCGTTTTGATGGCCGCAATGGTGCTGGGACGGCTCGAAACGCTCGCGATTGTCGCCTTATTCAACCCTGATTTCTGGCGCAGATGACGCGAAGCGCGCGCGACGTAAAGGTCACGGCGCACAGCTTTCATGCATTTTGGGGCTGGAAACTTGACATTTCCCGTCAGATAGTCTCCTGAAGTTAGGGAATTCTGCGCGGTAAGCCCGCGTCAATAAACAAAAAAGGGCAAGTCCAATGGCCTCCGACAAAGCTAATCTGCAAGACGCTTTCCTCAATCATGTCCGCAAGACCAAGATTCCGGTGACGATCTTCTTGATCAACGGGGTGAAACTGCAAGGCGTGATTACGTGGTTTGACAATTTCTGCGTGCTGCTGCGCCGCGACGGTCAATCGCAATTGGTTTATAAACATGCGATTTCGACGATCATGCCGTCCCAGCCCATCAGCCTTTATGATGGTGAAGAATAATTCTTGAAACCGAAGACGCGAGCCTGACGCATACTTGGGTTCTGCATCCAGATCTAAAAGATCAACGCAACCAACGGTCCCCGACTGACGCATTGGCTGAGGCTGTGGCTTTGGCCGAAGCCTTGCCGGGGCTTGAGGTGTTGGGATCGGACGTTGTGCCATTGCCCAAAGCCCGACCCGGGACGCTGTTTGGCACCGGCAAGCTGGCGGAGCTCAAAGCACGCCTGAAAGCGGCAGAGGTTGAGCTGGTCTTGATCGACGGTCCTGTGACGCCCGTTCAACAGCGCAATCTTGAGAAAGAATGGGGCGTCAAGATCCTAGATCGGACCGGTTTGATCCTCGAGATTTTCTCCGACCGCGCCGCGACACGTGAGGGTGTGTTGCAGGTCGAACTGGCCGCTTTGTCCTATCAACGCACGCGGCTGGTGCGCGCCTGGACCCATTTGGAACGGCAGCGCGGTGGTTTGGGCTTTGTAGGTGGCCCGGGTGAGACGCAGATTGAGGCCGATAGGCGCGCCATTGACGATGCTATCACCCGCATCCGTAGGCAATTGGACAAGACCGTAAAGACCCGCGAATTGCACCGCGCCGCGCGCGCGAAAGTGCCGTATCCCGTCGTTGCTTTGGTGGGCTATACGAACGCCGGTAAATCCACGCTTTTCAATCGTTTAACGGGCGCGAAGGTTATGGCGAAAGATATGCTCTTTGCCACGCTCGATCCAACCATGCGCTCGGTCACATTGCCCGACGGGTTGGACGTGATCTTGTCCGACACAGTTGGATTTATCTCCGATCTGCCGACACAGCTTGTGGCTGCGTTCCGCGCGACCTTGGAAGAAGTGCTCAGCGCCGATCTGGTCGTGCATGTGCGCGATATCAGCCATGAAGAAAGCGAGAACCAAGCCCGCGACGTGCGCGCAATTTTGGCCGATCTTGGTGTCGCGGAAGAAACGCCGACATTGGAGGTCTGGAACAAGCTTGATCTTGTGGAAAACGCGACGCGCGAGACGCTAACCAACCGAGCCGCGCGCGATGATGATATCTTCCTCACTTCCGCGATTACCGGCGAAGGGATGGAGGCGCTTCTGGAAGCCGTCTCGGCAAGGGTTCAGGAGGGCAAAACCCATGAAGTTCTGAGCTTGAGCTTTGCTCAAGGCAAAGCGCGCGCATGGCTCTTTGATCAAGAGGTGGTGGAGCGCGAAGAGCAAACCGAGACCGGTTTTGACCTAAGTGTCTTCTGGACCGAGAAGCAAAAGGCGCAATACGCGAAGCTTTAGCGAAACGAGCGTTTTTCGCGTTTGCGCAGCGTGTAGCCCCATAAAAACACGGCAAAGATAAACAGAAACAGGCTTAGCAGGACCGCCGGATTGCCGCCGACATCTTGCAAGCGAGGCCGTGCGATCAAGAAGCAATAGCCCATCGAGACACACATCAGCAGGAGCGAACAACCAAACAGCGTCGCTGCGAATTTTGAGCGCCAAAACATCAACAAAGCGCCCAGCAATGCGGTGCAGAGCGTCGCGGCCCACACCCCATCGACCCATGGAGGTGTCGTGAGGAAGAATGTCGTTTGCTCTTCGGTTAGAAGCGAGAGGTATTGCAGATTGGTTGTCTGTTTCATCACGTAGTCAAACAGGCCGAACCCGTAGAGGCCGACCGTGAGTGTCGCAATAAAATAGACCCGCCAATGGCGCATGTTTCATCTCCCGCCTTGGTAGGGTAATAGAAAACCGCCCGGCTAGCCATATGGATAAGTTGACTATTGCGTTACGGGCGAGGTGTAAGATTGGTAATGCCAACCGCACCGGCGCGTGCCAAATCTGGATCCAGCGACATTGGAATGTATTCTCCGCGCCGCCACAGCACGCCGAGATCATCATAATGGCGCGACAGCGGATGGCCCGATTGACCCGTCGAGATCACAAACAGCGAGCTATCGGGATCCGCAAAGTCATAGACACCGCGAAACCCGGCCGCATGGACGTTTTGAAACGGGTCAGGACCGGTGCCTTTGGTCCGACCACGCATCAAAGTGTTGTCACCGCCCGAAGTCGACTGGCGGATATTGACGAACCAAGACAGGATCGGAATCGTGCCCAACACCTGATGGTCATGCGTGGCCTCATGTGCATCGCCCCAACGCCAGCTTTCGATATTGGGGCCGTATTTCTCGGCCAACCAGATCAGCGCGTCATCCAGCGCCAATCGAGAGATGTCGGTGCAGGTCTCAACAGGGGCCGATTGCAGCACATCGCACCAGGCGGAGGCACCGTCCGTGTCGCGGAAAACCCGCTCGATGAAAACTGGCTCTAAATGCGGGAATTCGCTAGCCAGTGGCCCGATCTCGTCTTGGATCAGGCGTTGTTGTAGCGCGCGCATCCAGGCTGCATAGATCAATGGCTCGGGCAGATGCTCGGACATCTCGCCATTCCATTCGGCCATGATCGCCAGCGCGCGTTGTCTTTGGCGCGCGGGGGTGCCCTCAGGGGCGGCCTCGGTTGTGAACCACAAATCACCCGCCACCAGCGGCAAAAGCGAGCGCGCCGTGTAGCTGACAGTATCAAGCTGGGCCTCCACGAAGCTGTCGCGCGTGTGGACTTCGCGGCTGAGCATTAGCCGCTTCCAGCGATGTACCCGCTGCGTGTCGCTATAGTGAAAGCTGACATGATCGGGGAAGGGGCGGTCGATCATTTTGTTATTGGTATTGCCCACGATCCCGCCTTCGGGCGCGCGGAACTCGGGGTTAGAGGCATAAGGCATTACCCCGTTCCAACGATTGCTGGCAAGCCAACCGGGGCTGGGAATGCGGCCCTGAGACTGATGCGCGGCGTCGCGGCGAGGGATATGGCCAATGGTCTTGAGCGCGACGCCTGTGCGGTCGGCCACGGTGAGGTTTTGCGCCGGCGCCACATAGTCGCGCCCCGCCTCAATCGCTGCGTCAATATCCTGCGCGCGCATGATCTTGAGACCCGCCTGAATGGAGGTGTCAGCGGCGCTCAGCATCGTCCAACCAAGTGCTGCCTCATGGCCCAAAGGCGTGATGGTGCCAAGATTGTAATGCGTATCAGGCAAGACGGGGCCGTTCTCGGTCGCGCGCAGGTTCACCGTGACAGTCGGCGCGTCTTTGACCTGAATAATCGACTGGCGCGTGATGAACGGCTTGAAGCCATCTGGCGTGAGATACTCTTGCGTATTGTCGGGGTTCAGCTTTTCGATAAAGACATCCTGGTCATCGACATAAGCCGTCGTCAGCCCCCAACCGAGCACATCCGAGCGCCCCGTCAAAACCACAGGCATGCCGGGGATCGTGCCGCCGATGACACCGCCCGTGCTCAGATCAAGCCGTGCGAGATACCAGATTGACGGGGCGGACAGTCCAAGATGGGGGTCATTGGCCAAAAGCGTGCCGCCCGTGGCAGAGCGCTCGGGTGCTGCCGCAAAAGCGTTTGATGCACCTGCAAGACCACGCGCCGGGAATGGCGAAAGCGGGTCGGGTGTGGGGCTGGTATTTTCGGCATAGCGCGGCAGGTCGGGGAAAAGCGATGCGAATTCCAGCTCGGCAATGCCTTGGCCCGGATCATCGGGCAGAAGATCTTTGACACGCTCAGGCGGCAGCAGCAGAGAGCTGCGCGCGCGGATCACCTCTTCATCGAGATGGCCTGACAATTGCAGCGCCATGATCTTGATAATCGCGATACTGTCCGCTGGTTGCCATGGCGCAATTTCTGGCGTGAACATGAAGAACTCGGGCGCGCCACGACCAAGCGCGTCGGCATTGATGATCCTGAGCCACGCATTTACGCCATCAGAATAGGCGCGAAGGGCAGCTCGGGTGTCATCATCTTGCACGGCCACTGACGTTTGCGCGAGCCCGTAGACATCAAGATGGCGCAGCAAAGTGTCGATTTTCAAAGTGCGCTCGCCAAAGAGCTCTGACAACCGACCTTGCGCCGTACGCCTAAGCATCGTCATCTGCCACAGCCTGTCTTGCGCATGCGCAAAGCCAAGGCCGAAATAGACGTCATTGTCATCTTCGGCAAAAATATGAGGCATGTTGGAATTGGTGCGCACGATCTCGACAGGGCCATTGAGACCCGGGACCGTATAGTCTTTCGAGTATTCGGGCAGCGAGCGCGAGGCGAGATAATAGACCGCCAAGAGCGCCAGCCCGCCCACAAGCGCCAGCGTCATAAAGAGCCGCAGTGACCATTTGAAGATCGAGCCCATTGAGCCTCTCGCTATTGACGCCTCTGATGGTGTCGTTACACCCGTAAACAAGCAATATCAAACGGATGTAGGGGAGACCATGATGGCGAAGGTAAGTTTTCTGGGACTGGGCGTGATGGGTTATCCGATGGCGGGCCATCTGGCGCGTGCGGGCCATGACGTCTGTGTTTACAACCGCACGACCGCCAAGGCAGAGGCTTGGGCCAAGGAATATGGCGGGAGTTTCGCCAAGACGCCGCGCGAGGCCGCAAAAGACGCCGAGTTCGTGATGGCTTGCGTCGGCAATGATGATGATCTTCGGGCCGTTTGTTTGGGCGATGACGGGGCTTTGGCGGGGATGTCTGCGGGATCACTTTTCGTTGATCACACGACCGTCTCGGCGAAAGTGACGAGAGAGCTTTATGCGGCGGCCGATGCGCTACAAGTGAGCTTTGTCGACGCGCCAGTCTCTGGCGGGCAAGCGGGGGCTGAGAATGCGCAATTGGGTGTGATGTGCGGCGGTGACGAGGGCGCTTTTGCGCGCGCCGAGCCGATCATTGATGTCTATGCGAAAGCCTGCAAGCGTTTGGGCGAAAGCGGTGCGGGACAATTGACCAAGATGGTCAATCAAATCTGCATTGCAGGCTTGGTGCAGGGCCTGTCGGAAGGCATTCACTTTGCCCAGAAAGCGGGGCTTGATCCGGTTGAGGTCATTGACGTGATCCAGCACGGCGCTGCGGGCTCGTGGCAGATGTCGAACCGCTACCAGACCATGGTGGACGATCATTACGAGCACGGGTTTGCCGTCGATTGGATGCGCAAAGATCTGGGGATTTGCCTTGATACCGCTAATGAGAACGGCGCGTCATTGCCGGTGACGGCTGTGGTCGATCAGTTCTACAAGGATGTGCAAAAGCTGGGCGGCGGGCGTTGGGATACGTCCTCGCTTTTGAAGCGGTTGCGGGCGATGGAATGACGTCGAATGCTTCCAAACGCTG